>JBKJQL010000312.1:0-19608 GCA_046594035.1 Gaiellaceae bacterium | reverse complement strand
GCCGCTTTTCCCGGTCCCGGCGACCCCTTAGTTAGATGATTGATTCCCAACTCATGCGCGGCGCGGATGAGGCCCTGCACACGGCGCATTGCGCCCGTCTCGCACGACACCAAGGCCGACCGGCCTTGGCCCCGCACGAGCCAGCCTCAATGCTTGGTGCAGAACCTCCCCGCATCCACGCGACTTAGGAATCAACCATCTAGTCTAGGCGGGGTTTCAGTCGGGGATATTCCGGACAAGCGTTGGACGTCAGTTGTCCTTCGGAGGGAGATCATGAAAGACCGCACCCCTGTTCAATCGCTCGCTGCGCTTGTAGGCGTCGTGTTCCTGCTCGTCGGCATCCTCGGCTTCGTGCCCGGGATCACGACGCATTACGGCGACCTGAGCTTCGCCGGCCACGACTCCGGCGCGAAGCTGCTCGGCATCTTCCAGACGAGCATCCTGCACAACATCGTGCACCTCGCGTTCGGTGTCGGCATCTTGATGGCGAAGACGCCTGGCGGCGCCCGCACCTACCTGGTCGGCGGCGGGATCGTCTACCTCGCTGTCTGGGTGATCGGCGCAGTCGGTGGCCTCGACTGGTTGCCGGTGAACACCGCCGACAACTACCTGCACATCGTGCTCGGTGCCGGAATGGTGGCGCTCGGCCTGATTGCAGGACGGGCTTCGACCGCACGGCCCGCGACGGCCGTCTAGCGCTTCCGCACGGCGAGCATCTCGGCCAGAATCTCGAGCGCGACCTCGGAGGGCGTTTCCCCTCCGAGGTCGAGCCCGACCGGGCCACGTACCTGGTCGAGCAGGTCGCCGAGATGTTCGCGGCGCTTCTCCTGGGCTCGCTTCGAGCCCAGGGCTCCGATGTAAAACGCGCCGCCCTCGACGCCGCGCTTCAACGCGGGGATGTCGAGGCGCTCCTCATGCACGAGTGAGACGAGAGCGGTATTTGCGTCGATCTCGACGTCCTCGGGCCACGCGACGATCAGCTCGTCCGCACTGGGGACGCGCTCGCGCGTCGCGAGGCCCGCGCGCGGGTCGACGACGACGGTGTGCCAGCCGAGTGGGCGTGCGAGCGCGCAGAGTGCTTCTGCAATGTCACCGGCGCCGACGGCCACGAGCCGCGGCGGGGGCGAGATCGCTTCGGCGAAAACGTCGCCGCGAAGCTCCGTCCGGGTCGGCGCGTCGTCGTCGTGCCACCGCTCTCCCACCTTGTCCCCGCGCACGACCACGTAGCTCGTCCCGCGTTCGATCGGTGGCGTGCCCACGAACGGCTCGACGAAGACGTCGATCTCTCCACCGCACGGCAAGCCCACGCGCCAGGCTTCCTCGTCGGCGATGCCGTACGAATGGACTGCGGGCGTGCCGCCCGCGAGCACCGCCTTCGCACGTTCCGCGACGTCCGCTTCCACGCAGCCGCCCGAGACCGAGCCGTACAGGCGTCCTGACGCTGTGACCGCAAGCTTCGAGCCGAGCGGGCGCGGCGCGCTCCGGCGCGTCGCGACAACGGTCGCAAGCGCAACGTCCTCGCCTTCGGCCCGCCACTCCTCTGCCTTCGCCAGAACCTCGTCCATCTACGCTCATGCTAGATGGACGCGCTAGAGGACCTGCTGCTGCGGGTGGATGCCGGTGAGCTCGGCGATCCGCTGCCCATTCTCGCCTACCTCGCCGGGCAGTCGGTCGAGATCGCCGACGAAGACCTGAACGGCGCTCGTCGGCGCGCGCTTCTGCTCGTCGCTGCGGGGGGCGATCCGCATCGCGACCTGGACGTCGACGACCGCGCCGTGAAGGCGCTTGCGGCCGACCTCTACACCGACGATCGCCGCGCGCAGCTCGGCCGCAGCATCGATGCGCTCGTCCTGCGCGTGCGCGAGCGGCCGGTCGCGCGCGAAGCGGCGCTCTTCCTCGCGGGGGACGTCGACCTCGCGTGGCGCCTGTTCTCGCTCTCGCTGCTCGCTGAGGAGCTCGCGGAATGACACCCGCCGTCGAGGCTGCCAAGCGCGCGGGCATCGCGTTCGAGCTGCACGAGTACGAAGGCGTAGAGGTGGGGGAGGGCGACTACGCGACCGCGGTCGCGGAGGCGCTCGAGCGTCCCCCGGCGCAGCTCTACAAGACGCTCGTCGCGAACGTCGACGGCGAGCTCGAAGTGTTCGTCATCCCCGCCGACCAGCAGCTCGACCTTCGCGCGGTCGGCAAGCGCGCCGAGCTCGCACCGAAGGCAGAGGCCGAGCGTGCGACCGGCTACGTCGTCGGTGGCATCAGCCCGCTCGGCCAGCGCACGCAGCTGCGCGCGACGATCGATGCCTCGGTCTACGAGTGGGAGACGATCCTCGTCAGCGCCGGACGGCGGGGCTTGCAGATCGAGCTTGCGCCGTCAGACCTGATCGCGCTCACGGGCGCGAGGGTCGGCGAGCTGACGAAGCAGTAGAACTCACGTCGTACCCCACCAGAAGCTCGCGGCGATCACGACGTAGAAGCCGATCAGCACGACGCCTTCCTGCCACGTCGACTCGCCGTCGTTGACGATCAGGGACCCGAGGATGCCTGCGATCAGCAGCACGAATGCCAAGAGCACCGGGAACACGAGCGTCAGGTGCGTCTCGAAGAGCAGCGACGCGAAGACGATGATCGGGGTCAGCGCGAGCGCGATCTGGAGCGACGAGTTGAGGATGATCGAGATCGCGAAGTCCGGTTTGTTGCGCAGCGCGAGCTGCACGCCGACGACGTTCTCCACCGCGTTGCCGGCGATTGCGACGATCACGAGACCGGCGAACTGCTCGCTCATGTGCAGGGTGTGAATCGCAGGCGTCAGAGCAGTGACGAACCAGTCCGACGTCAGTGCCGCTCCCGCGGCCGCGACAGCGAGCACGATCCATGTCGTCGGCGTCGACCACCGGGCGGGGACATGCTCTTCCTCGCCGGTCGACTTGAGGAACGCCGGCACCGTGGTGACGAAGACGACGAGGAGGACGCCCGCGCAGATCAGCGAGAGCGCTTCGGAATGGGCGGCCGCCGGCGTGTGGAAATAGTGCGCCAGCGACGGTAGCGCCATCGTGGCGGCCGCCAGCACGAGGAGGATCGAGATCGTTCGCGCGCGGTCGGAGTCGAATCGCTGAACGCCGTTCTTGAGTCCGCCGACGAGGAACGCGAGGCCGAGCACCAGGATGCTGTTGGCGAGGATCGACCCGACGAGCGCCGCCTGGACGACCTCGACCAGGCCCTTGTTCAGCGCGAACAGCGCGATGAAGAGCTCGGGCAGGTTTCCGAGCCCTGATTGGACGAAGCCTGCGGCGCCGGAGCCGAGGCGGGAGCCGAGCTGCTCCGTGGCGTGACCGACCGTGCGCGCAAGGGCCGCCAGGGCAACCGCCGTCAGAGCGAAGGTCGTGACATCGCCCAGGGCGTAGTGCCCGACTGCCGCTGCCACGACGAGTGCCAACGTCACCGCGAGCTCCAGGCGTTCCCCGCGGTTCACACACACGACGCTAACAACCACTAACCCGGATGGGGGAGGGAACTGCGCCCGTGATCGCCGAAACTGGTTCTTGCCCGGTACGAACAAAGCTTTCCGAGAAGGGGGTCTTCTTGCGCGTTCTCGTCCTGCTCGCCGTCCTCGTCGCTGCTGCGGTGGCGTCAGCCACTGCAAGCGCGTCCGAGCTCATCGATCGCAATGCGAGCGGGGTCAAGCTCGCCGTGAACGCCAAGGGTGAGGCGCTTCTCACCTACAGCGCCTCTGGCAAGCTCAAGCACGTGCTCGCAGGCGGCGCCGTGAACGCGATCGCCCCGACGACGGCCCGCAAGCAGGTCGAGTTCAAGCTGGACTACGCGGGTGGCTGGGGGAAATATCACCGCAACTACTGGCAGACCTTCGGCGCGAAGTGCGGCGCCTATGACGGGCCGGCGCTGAAGTGGTTCGTCAAGGGCTGCAAGGCACCGGACGGCTCCTACTGGGCACTCCAGGCCTGGCAGCGGATGCTCCCGAACTACGGGCTCGCGCCGAGCGCGAAGGCGAGCGTCTGGGAGCTCCGGCTCTCGCACTGGACCGGCGACATCGCCGAGCTTTCGATCAGCACGGACTGGGCCTGGCGCCAGTGGGATCACCTGTACGGGACGTTCACCTACGACGGCGCCCCCGTCTACGGCTTCAAGTCCGAGGCATCGGGCAACCCGCTCGACACCTTCGGGCGGAACCTCTACGTCGACACGCTCGACTCCGCGTACGGGGCTGGGTGGAAGCGTGAGAACAGCTTCCTGACCCACACCGGAACCGGCGCCTTTTGCTACTCGGTCAACCCTCACGGCTCGCGCCCCTCGGGCAAGGGCACGCGCTACCGCGCCACGATCATCGGCCCCGGCGTGACGCCGGACGTCTACTGGGAGGGTGCATCCCCTGGGGCGTTCGACCTCGACGCCGACCTGCTCGCGAACGACGCGATCAAGGAGCTCGGCGACAAGCAGTGCCGGGCCAACTAGTAGAGGCTTGATGTGGAACTGCGTGGTCGTGGGGATGGCTCAGACCAAGCAGGTCGCACGGGTCGGGCGTAGGGCATAGCGGGGTCTACGTTCAAGCCCGACCGGGGCGAGCTGCGCCGTGTCTGAGTCACCAGCCACGGGTGCGCGTGCGTTTCACATCAAGCCTCTACGTGTGCGCCGCTAGTCTCGGCCCGTGGAGGATCGCGGGGCCGAGCAGCGGGCGCTCTTCCGGCGGTGGCCCGCCGGTGTGTCGGTGGTCGTCGCCGAGGTGGACGGGCGACGCGCTGCCCTGACCGTCTCGTCGCTCGTCTCGCTCTCCCTCGACCCGCCGCTCGTCGGGATCTCGGTCGCGGAGCAAGCCTCGCTGCACGAGCTCCTGCGCGGGGCGGACGAGTGGACCGCGTCGATCCTCGCCGGCAACCAGGAGCAGCTTGCCCAGCACTTCGCGCGCAGCGTGCCGCCGCTCGTGCTCTGGAACGGCATCGACGTTCGCGACGACGACCCGCGGCTGATCAGCGGCGCGGCGGGTTGGCTCGTCGCGCGCACGGTGGCGGAGCACAAGACCGGCGACCACACGTTCTTCGTGGCCGAGGTGCTGTCCGTCGAGGAGGGCAACGCCGCGGATTCCCTGACCTACGTCCACCGGTCGTACAAACCCGTTTGATCGCCGCGGTCGTCTTCGACATGGACGGCGTGATCGTCGACTCCGAACAGGTGTGGGACGACGTGCGCGAGCAGTACGTCGTTGAGACGGGCGGCACGTACACGCAGTCTGCGACGCGCGACATGATGGGCATGAGCTCTGTCGAATGGTCGCGCTACATGGCCGACGTGCTCGGCGTTCCCGGCACCCCCGAAGAGATCAACGCCGCGATCGTGGAGCGCATGCTCGCGCGGTACGGCGAAGCGCCGCCGCTGATTCCGGGCGCGGTGGACGCGGTGCGCGGCTGCGCCGAGCGGTGGCCGCTGGCTGTCGCGTCGTCGTCGAACCCGGAGCTGATCCAGGTCGTGCTCGACGCGGCCGGTTTGCACGACGTGATTCCCGTCGTCGTTTCGTCGCAGGAAGTGCTGCGCGGCAAGCCGTCGCCGGACGTCTATCTCGAGGCAGCGCGCCGACTCGGTGCCGATCCGGGCGATTGCGTGGCCGTCGAGGACTCGCACAACGGCATCCGGTCGGCCAAGGCCGCGGGCATGCGCGTGGTCGCGATTCCGAACCCGCATTTCCCACCCGATGACGAAGCGCTTGCGCACGCCGACGTCGTGCTCCGCTCGATCCGCGAACTGACCGTCGAGGTGGTCGAGGGCTAGAGCGGACGCGCCGCGTGCGAGGACGAGTACACGTCCTTGCGCGCGATCTTGCCGCCGACGATCGGGAACACGTCGATGCCGTCCCACTCGTGCGACTCGGTGCGGGCGGTCCATTCACTCACGACGAAGTCGTCACCGACGCGCATCGTGCGTCCGGTGAAGCGCAGCGTCGGGTACTGCTCGAAGATGCGGCCGATGTGCGCCTTGACGGCGTCAGCGCCTTCGACGCGGTCACCCGCGGTCCAGTTTTGGAAGACGATGTCTTCCCCGTGCATCGAGTGGATCGTGTCGAGGTCCTGGCGGTTCCACGCCTCGTTGTAGGTGTCGATCAGCGCACGGAGATCCATCAGAGCTCGATTGTCTCACCATCGGCGGGGATTTGCACGTCCGCGATCCCGCGATAGGCCGAACGCGGCTCGAGGCAGTGGTTGATCGCCTCCAGATGGACGACGGCGATCGGCGCGTTGGCGGCGGCGCGGACCTGCCTCACGCCATCGGCGTCCATCACGATCGGGCCGCCCACGTTGAAGCGCGCGCCGCTCGCGTTGAGGACGATCGCAGACGGCTGATGCTGGTCGAGTGCGTCACGCACCTCGTCGCACCAGATCGTGTCGCCGGCGATGTACAGGCCGTCGACGACCCAGCCCGAGACGGCGCCCATCGCCTCGCCGACCTCACCCGTTCCGTGCCGGCCGCGCGTCATCGGGATCGAAGCATGCTGGACCGCGATGTGGGTGAAGCCGCGAGCTGCGAGCGCCTCCGCGCTCTCCGGCTGCGTCAGGATCGGTATGTCGCGCGGCAGGACCTCGTCGGCGGCATCGTCGAAGTGGTCGCTGTGCAGGTGCGTGACGATGCAGAGGTCGACCCCGGCGACCACGTCGGGCGGCGGGATCGGTAGCTCGACGAGCGGGTTGGCCCTCTGGTTCGGCGTGTTTTCGATCGGCGCTGTCGTACCCGCCGCTCGGAGCATCGGGTCGACGAGGATCCGGCCGTAGCTCGTCTCGAGGAGCAGCGTTGCGTGGCGGACGAGCGTGAGCTTCACGTCACGCGCGGCCGAGCAGGACGCACCCGTTGTGGCCGCCGAGCCCCATGGCGTTCGAGAGCGCCACGTCCACCTGCACCTCGCGCGCCTCGTTCGGGATGTAGTCGAGGTCGCAGTCGGGGTCCGGGTTGCGGTAGTTGATCGTCGGCGGCAGCTTGCCGTTGTGCAGCGCGAGCACGCACATGATCGCCTCGATCGCGCCTGCTGCACCAAACGTGTGGCCGGTCATCGACTTGGTGGACGACACCGCAAGGTCGTAGGCGTGCGCGCCGAAGACGTCCTTGATCGCCTTCGTCTCCGCGGCGTCGCCCAGCGGGGTGGAGGTGCCGTGCGCGTTGATGTAGCCGACCCGCGTCGGCTCGACGCCCGCGCGGGCGAGCGCGCTGGTCATCATCGCCGCGACTCCTGTCGCGTCCGGCTCGGGTTGCGCCATGTGGTGCGCGTCGTTGGAAGCGCCATAGCCGAGGACCTCGGCGTAGATCCGCGCCCCGCGCCGTTCGGCGAGGTCCCAGTCTTCGAGCATGAGCGCGCCCGCGCCCTCCGACATCACAAAGCCGGCGCGCGTCGCGTCGAACGGCCGTGAGGCGAGCGTGGGGTCATTGTCTTCGGCGGCAAGCCCGCGCATCGCCGTGAAGCCGGCGAGCATCAGCGGGACGATGCACGCCTCGGTGCCGCCCGCGAGCACCGCGTCTGCTGCACCGCGCTTGATCATCTCCGCGGCCTCACCCACGGCGTGCGAGCCGGTGGCGCAGGCAGAGACCACGGCGTAGTTCGGGCCTTTGATGCCCAGCGAGATCGCCAGCTGGCCGGAGATCGAGTCGACGAGCACGTTCGGCAGGAAGTTCGGCGACACGCGCTCCGGCCCGCGCTCGCGCATCACCTCCGCCTGCTCGAGGATGCCGGGCACGCCGCCGATCGCCGATCCGAAGACGATGCCGACTCTCGTCGGGTCGAATCCGTTCAGCGCGGAGTCCGCGAGCGCCTCGCGCCCCGCGCCGACGCCGAGCAGCACGTTGCGCTCCAGCTTGCGCGCCTCCTTCGCCGAGACGACCTCCGACGGGTCGAAGCCCTTGACCTCCCCGGCGACCCGGACGGGCAGCCCGTCGGTGTCGAAGGTCGAGATCCAACCGATCCCGCTCTCGCCCGCGAGCGCCGCGTTCCAGGTGGTCGGGGCGTCGAGCCCGAGGGGCGTCACGGCCCCGATTCCGGTCACGGCTACGCGCTTCACGGCCCAACCCTACCGGGGCGTTTTGACTCGCCGGGGGCTGGGCATTAGTTGGACAATCTCAGGGGAGGTCGGAGCGTTGGGCACCACGTTGGACAAGCCAGGTCTCGTGTACTTCCACTCGAGCCGGTCGGGCAAGTGTCGCCGGATCGAGGGCTATATCGCGCAGGTTCTTCAGCACCGGCGCAATCACGACACGTTCAAGTACTACGCGGTCGCACAGGAAGAGCGTCCCGACCTCCTGGAGAAGTTCGGGATCGAGCTCACCCCGACGATCGTCGTGCTGGAGCGCAAGTCGATTGCGGCGCGGCTTGAAAGCCCGCGTGGGTCGAAGGACATCGAGCTCTTCCTCCAGCCCTGGCTGAAGTAGGGCCGGCCCACTTCGGAGCCGGACTGCCGGCTTCGCGCAGCGAGAGTTCGGTCATCCTCGGATTTCCGTCATCTCGAACCGCCCGAACACGCGTCGGCGGAAGGTCGCGTGACCGAGGAAGCCGCCGTCGAACGGCACGAGCCGGTCGACGAACCCCGCGAAGGGCGCCCCGTAGTGCAACTCCAGCCCGACGACATCGAACGGCACGCCGACCAGGCCGCCCGGCAGCAGCGTCGTACCGTGCGTTCCATGGATCTGCTTGCGCACCCCGTGAAGCGGCGGCAGCAGGCCGCCGGTGCGGCGAATCTTCCAGACTCCGTCGAGCTCGGACACGATCTCTAGGCTTCCGCTCGATGCCTCCCGCAAACATTCCCTTCCCCCCGATGGAAGCGGAGCTCGTGCGCGAGCTCCCCGAGGGCGACGGGTGGCAGTACGAGCCCAAGTGGGACGGGTTCCGCGGGGTGCTCGAGAACGCCGGGGCGGAGCTCGCGCTGTGGTCGCGCAACGAACGTCCGCTGCTGCGCTACTTCCCGGAGCTACGGCCGCTCGGCGATCTGCTCCCGCCGAACTCGGCGCTCGATGGCGAGATCGTGATCGCGCGCGACGGCGCGCTCGACTTCGACGCGATGCAGATGCGCCTCCACCCGGCCGAGTCGCGCATCCGCCGGCTCTCGGGTGAGATCCCGGCGGAGTTCGTCGTCTTCGACATGCTCGTCTGGGACGGCGAGCCGGTCTGGAAGCTGCCGCTGGAGCAGCGCCGCACGCGCGTCGAGGCGCTCTCGGGCTTCCGCCTCTCACCCGCGACGCGGGACATCGGCGAGGCGCGTGGGTGGCTGGAGCGGTTCGAGGTGCTCGGCCTCGACGGCGTGATCGCGAAGAAGCTCGGCGTGCCGTACCTGCCGGGCTCGCGCGACGGGGTGGTGAAGATCAAGGAGCACAAGGCTGCCGACGTCGTAGTCGTCGGCGTGCGCTGGAAGAAGGGCGACCGGAGCACGATCGCAACGCTCCTCCTCGGTCTCTATCGGGAGGACGGCGAGCTCGACTACGTCGGCTCGTGTGCGGTGGGCGCGAAACTGCAGAAGGACGTCGAGGAGCGCATCCGCCCGCTGCTCGACGAGTCGAACGACCGGCAGTTCTCGGAACCGAACCGGTGGGGCACGGGCGATCTGGAGCAGACGGCGGTCAAGCCGGAGGTTGTGGTCGAGGTGCGGTACGACAAGGTGCAGGGCAACCGGTTCCGGCACGGCACAAAGTTCATCCGCTGGCGCGAAGACAAGAACGCGCGCGACTGCACGTGGCGCGAGCTTCGTCCCGCGCGTGATGCGAACGCGCCGACCGTCGACGACCTCTTCGCCTAACGAACGGTGACGATCCGGCTGTACGTGTGCACGGACGGCGACCAGATCCGGAACCGCGCGCCGGGTGCCGCGCGCACGGTGCGGGTGTAGTAGCCGCGGGCCGAGGTCGTCCGGTTCGCGCCGACCGAGTACCAGCGTCCGTCCCGGAACTGCTGCAGCCGGTACGGCGAGCGTCCTCCCGGCCGAACCTGGCCCCAGAGCACCGTGCGCATCCCGAGCCTCGAGCGCTGCGCGAGCGGGAGCTGAAAGGCCTGATAGGACGGCTTCGCGAGGTCGGCGGAGGTCAGGAGGCCGCTCTGCCAGCGAGCGGGGTCGGGCTCGTCGCGCACGAGATAGTGGATCAGGATGTCCACCCGCGGCGCGAGATACGCGCGCAGGGCTGCGTCGCTGCCATAGCGGGCCTGCTTGGCGTACGAGACGCCGAGCAGCCGGTCGGGCGGATTCGTCTGGTAGCCGTACTCGGTCAGCCAGATCCGTGTCGTCTTTCCGAACGCGCGCTCGACTGCGCTGAGCAAGCGCGGAAGCGTCGCCATCGTCACCGTCTTGCAGTGATCGCAGCCGCCGGCCGTGGGAGTCTCACCGGGGCGCAACGGGTACGGGTTGTGCGCGTATGCATCGAGCTTCGCGTGCGCGGCACGCATTCCCGCGATCCAGTCGATCGGCGAGACCCCGCCGCTCGACCCACGCGGCGCCGTCACGCCGCCCGCGACCTGCGAGCGAGGGCTGGCGAGATGGATCGCCTTGTAAGCGGGATTGAGGAGCCGCTGCGTGTAGACGAGCGGCGAGGTCGGCCGCAGCCAGCGGCGCTGGTTCGGCTCGTTCCAGATTGTCCACCGGTGCACGAACGGATACCGCCGGGCGGCACGCGCCGCGAATGCGGCGAAGGACGCCGGGCTCGTCGGGGCCCAGTTCTCGCTCCTGCCGCCGTTCGCCCAGCGCGGCGTGCCGTACAGGGTCACGAGCGCGGCGATCCCCCGCTCGTGGAGCCCGTTCAGCAGGAGGTCGGCACGCGACCAGTTGCTCACGCCTCGGGCCGGCTCGGTCTGCCGCCAGTCGAGCGTCACGCGCACGACGTCGACGCCGAGCGCGTCGAGGCGGTCGAGGTGGTTCTGGAGCGTGCCCGGCCCGTACTCGAGCCAGGCGTCGTCCTGGACGCCGAACTGCACGTACCTCGAGGCCTGGCCTGCGGCAGGGGCCACAAGCGATCCGAGCAGCACGGCGAGAAGGAGCAGGCGGCGCACTACGGAACGGTAGACGCCTGAATTGAGAGCAATGTTAGGACGCGTTACGGATCGTTCGATGGAAGCATCGATCCAGCGCGTCAAGTAGGGGGCGGAAGCCTCTCCAGCCGGCTCTTCAGCGACGGCGCGCTTTTCCACATTCCACGCATCGGGTCACCGGACGCCTCGATCCGCGCTCGCATCGTTTCTAGCGTGAACGCCTCGGGCCGGACGGCCGCGACCTCGTCCCAGAGGAGTGGGGCGGAGACGCGGGCGTCCGGGGTGGGGCGGACCGAGTACGCCGAGGCGATCGTGCGATCGCGCGCGTTCTGGCCGTAGTCGACGAACACGCCGACGCGATCGGCGACGCGCCAGGTCGTCGTCGCGATCGCCTGGTCGCCGATGCGCCGCTCGACCTCCTGGGCAAGCGCCTTCGCAAAGAGCCGGACGGCGGGGAAGTCGAGCTCCGGTTTGATCGGCGCGAGGATGTGCAACCCGGTCGCTCCAGAGGTCTTGGGATAGGAGCGCAGGCCGAGCTCGTCCATCACCTCGCGAACGACGAGCGCAATGTCGCGGACGAACGGCCACTGCCCGTCGGTGGTCGGATCCAGATCGATCAGCAAGTAGTCCGGCTTCTCGATCTCGGGCACGCGGGAAGACCACGTGTGCAGCTCGATGCAGTTGAGGTTCGCGACCCAGCCAAGCGCCGCCGCGTTGTCGATGATCGCGAACACCGTGGAATGCCCACTCGGGAACTGCACGAAGATCTCGTCGACGTACTGGGGGTGCTTCGCGGGCACGCGCTTCTGGTGGAAGAACTCGCCGTCGACGCCGTTCGGGAACCGCTTCATGTGGAACGGCCGCCTGCGGAGATGGGGAAGCGCGTGCTCTGCCACGTCCACGTAGTACGACACCAGGTCGCCCTTCGTCAGCCCTCGCCTGGGGAACAGCACCTTGTCCGGGCTCGTGACCGGAACGTCGTAGCGGCCGATGCGCATGACCCGAGTATCCTGAAGACATGCTGGAAGGGCATCCGATTGCGAACGACGTGACGCTGGAGCCGCTGGACGACTACCTCGTCCTGGAGCCGCTCGACGAGACCGAGCTCCCGAGCGGCCTGATCGTCCCCTCGAACGAGGCGACCTTCGTGCGGACGGGCATCGTCGCTGCGGTCGGCCCCGACGTCTCCGCGATCGAGCCCGGGGACAAGGTGCTCTTCCCCCGCGACGCCGGGTACGAAGTGCGGCTCGCGCGCTCCTCCGTTCGCGTCCGCGTGCTCAAGCGGGAGGACGTAATCGCCCGCATTCACGACTAGTCGAGTCAGGAATGGATCGACTAGGTACCCTGACGCGCGATCGGAGGGGTGGCAGAGCGGTCGAATGCGGCGGTCTCGAAAACCGTTATCCGTCGTTAGGCGGATCGAGGGTTCAAATCCCTCCCCCTCCGCTTCCTGCCGATTCCCGCTCCTCGAGCGGGTTCTCGGCATCCTCCGAGGCGATCTGATCTCGCCACTTTTGGTTCCCGCCGCTGCTCGCCCAAGACCGCCGCGCAGTTGGCGCGTGACGAACCCGGCGAATGCGCTGTCCTGCAAGTGCCTGTCTCCCGCGAGCACAGCGACCCCGCCCGCGTCGGTCGGCTCCTTCAGGCTGCCATGATGCGGCGGTGCCGGGAGCCTCCCTCGATGTTGCAGTCGTCGGCGCGGGCGTCGTCGGGCTCGCGATCGCGCGAGAGCTGACCGGCCGCGGCGCGCGGGTGGCGGTGTTCGAACGAACGGGGATCGCCTCGGGCGCGTCGGGGGTTCAGCCCGGCGGCGTACGGCGTCAGTGGGGCACGCCCATCGCATGCCGCCTGGCCGTCGAGTCGGCCGACTTCTACGCCGCGGCCGACGAGCACCTGCAGCCGTCTGCTCCGCTCGGCTTCACCCGCTGCGGCTATCTCTTCCTCGCCCATGGCGCGGAGACGCTGGCGCGCCTCACCGCGAACGTTCGCGTCCAGAACGACGCGGGCGTCCCCTCTCGGATCGTGACGGCCTCCGAGGCCGCCGAGCTCGTTCCGGGGCTCGGCGTCGAGTCGATCGTCGGCGGAGCGTGGTGTGCAGAGGATGGCTACTTCGATCGCCCGCAGGGAGTGGTGGAGGCCTTCGCGACCGGGCTCGACATCCGCATCCAGGACGTTCGCTCCGTCGACGAGCTCGACGCGGGCGCCGTCGTCGTCGCAGCGGGCGCCGACACGCCGCGGCTCGTCCCCGGCCTGCCCATCGTTCGCGAGGACCGCTATCTCTTCTACAGCGACCCGATCACGGAGCGGCTGCTCGAGCCGCTCGTCATCTCACCGGAGCGGCACTTCGCTGCGAAGCAGCTCGGCAACGGTCGTGTGCTCGCCTCCGATCTCGCGGCGCGCGGCGATGACGGGCAGCAGCCGAAATGGAGTGCGCACGTCAAAGCGATGGTCGAGGAGCTGCTGCCGGTACTCACCTATGTCTCGTTCCCGCTGCTCGTGCGCGGCGAGTACGACACGACGCCCGACCACCAACCGATCCTCGGGCAGGTCGACGAAGGCGTGTTCGTCGCCGCCGGCTTCAGCGGGCACGGGTTCATGATCGCGCCCGCCGTCGCTCGGATCATCGCGGACGTCGTCCTCGACGGCGAGTCCGATCCCGCCCTCGCGGTGCTCGACGCCGGCCGGTTCGCCGACAACCGCCTCGTCCCCGAGCCGCAACTCGTCTAGATGTTCGCGCAACTCGTAGCCAACGGCCTCGTGACGGGCTCCGTGATTGCGATCGCCGCGGTCGGCGTCTCGATCGTCTACGCCATCCTCCGCCTCGTCAACTTCGCGTACGGCGACTTCATGGCGTTCGGTGCGCTTGCCGCGTACGCGTTCAACGGCCCATTGAAGCTCGGTCTCGTCGTCTCGGTCGTGCTCGCGATGCTCGCCACCGCGGCGCTTTCCCTGGCGCTCGACGCCGTGCTCTGGCGCCCGCTTCGCCGCCGCCGCGCCGGCTTCATGAGCCTGTTTCTCGCGTCGATCGGCCTGGCGCTCGTCCTTCGGCAGAGCCTCCTGTTCGCCTACGGCCCGCAACCGCAGACCTATCGCGTCGACCCGTACAAGGTGTACGTGCTCGGCAGCGTCCGCCTATCGCAGGCGCAGGGGATCACGATCCTGACCGCCGCGGTCGTCATCGTCGCGCTCGGTCTCTTCCTCGCGCGCACGACGCTCGGACGCACGATGCGCGCGCTCGCGGACGACCGGACGCTTGCGGCTGTCGCAGGCATCGACGTTGGCCGCACGATTGCCTTCACCTGGATCCTCTCCGGGCTGCTCGCCGGCGTGGCGGGCGTCCTCGCCGGTCTCGCCCAGACAACTTTCGACCCGAACTTCGGCTTCACCCTGCTCCTGCCGATCTTCGCCGCCGTCGTGCTCGGCGGGATCGGCAGCGCGTATGGCGCTCTCGCCGGCGGTCTGACGCTCGGTCTCGCGATGGAGCTCTCGACGTGGACGCCGCTTCTTGGCGGTGTCGACCCGGTCTACAAACCGGTCGTTGCATTCGTCGTGCTCGCCGCGGGCCTGATGATGCGCCCGCAAGGGCTCTTCGGGCGGGCGCGGGTCGTATGAGCGCCCTCGCGAGCGGCGAGTTCTGGGCGTTCGTCGGCGTCGTCGCCGGCATCTACACCATCCTTGCGCTGGGGCTGCAGCTCCAGTTCGGGCTGACGGGGCTGCTCAACTTCGGCCAGGTTGCGTTCATGGCGATCGGGGCGTACACGATGGCGATCCTCGTCGTCAAGGAGGGGCTCAGCATGTGGCTTGCCGTACCGGCCGCCGTCGCGGTGGCTGCAGCCGCCGGTCTCCTGCTTGGTATTCCGTCGCTGCGGCTGCGGGCCGACTATTTCGCGATCGTCACGATCGCGTTCAGTGAGATCGTGCGGTACATCGCGACGAACGAGCAAGCGCTCACCGGCGGATCGCAGGGGACGATCGCGCTCGGCAGCGCCACCCAGGCCTCGCAGTACAACGCTCAGTGGGAGCGGTTCCAGACGCGCGTCGGCGACTGGCTGCACATCGGGTCGAAGGACGTGACGATGCTCATCCTCGTCTGGGCCGCGGCCCTCGTACTGCTCACCGTGACCTGGCTCGCTGTGCGAACGCCCTGGGGCCGTGTGCTGCGCGCGATCCGTGAGGACGAGGACGCGGCGGCCTCGCTCGGCAAGAACGTGCTCGCTTACAAGCTGCAGGTGCTCGCGATTGGCTCCGCCTTCGGCGGCGTCGCCGGGCTGTTCTACGCGTGGCAGTTCTCGTTCTTCAGCCCCGACGACTTCCAGCCGCTGCTGACGTTCTTCGCCTGGATGATCGTGATCCTCGGCGGCCTGGGACGGATCTGGGCGGTCCCGGTCGGGGCCGCCGTCTTCGGGTTCCTCTTCGCCGGGACCCGCTTCCTCGACTTCGCGCCGCTCTCGTCGCTCGACTCCGCCGAGCGCGCCTACCTGCGGCTGATCGTGATCGGCCTGGTGATCATCGGCCTCGTCGTCTTCCGGCCGCAAGGGATCCTCGGCCGTCGCGACGAGATGGTGCTCGAATGAGGCAGCTTCTCGAGGTGCACGACGTTGCGTACGCCTTCGGCGGCGTTCGCGCGGTCGACGGCGCGAGCTTCGATGTCGAAGAGGGGTCGATCACCGGCCTGATCGGGCCGAACGGGGCGGGCAAGTCGACGCTCTTCAACTGCGTCTCCGGATTCCTGCGCGCCCAGTCAGGTCGGGTCACACTCGACGACAAACGCATCGACCGGCTCTCGCCGCATCGCATCGCACGCGCCGGGCTCGTGCGGACCTTCCAGACGCCGCGGGCCCTCACGCGGATGACCGTGGCGGAGAACGTGCTGCTCGCAGCGCCGCGCCATCCGGGCGAGCATCTCGGCCGGCGAGGGGCCAGGCGCGAGCGCGAGGCAGAAGCGCGCGCCGCCGAGCTGCTGGCGCTCGTCGGCCTCGACACCCATGCCGCCGCGCTCGCGGGAACTCTCTCCGGTGGCCAGCGCAAGCTGCTCGACCTGATCCGCGCGCTGATGGCCGAGCCGCGCTTGCTGCTCCTCGACGAGCCGATGGCGGGTGTCAGCCCGACGTTGCGGGTGCAGCTGCTGCAGCACATCCGCGAGCTGCGCGACCGCGACGGCATAACGCTCCTGATCGTCGAGCACGACCTCGACTTCGTGATGGGCGCGAGCGACCGGATCGTGGTGATGAACGACGGCCGCGTGATCGCAGACGGCACGCCTGACGAGGTGCGCGGTGACGAGCGCGTTGTCGATGCGTACCTCGGCGCGCGCCACGAGGCCGCGTGAGCCTGCTCGAGGTAACAGCGCTCGAGGCGGGCTACGAGGACGCGCTGATCCTGCGTGGCGTCACGCTGCATGTCGAGGCCGACGAGATCGTTGCCGTGATTGGCCCGAACGGTGCCGGCAAGTCGACGTTGTTGAAGGCCGTGTACGGGCTCGTCACGCACAAGGGTGGAACGGTCCAGTTCGACGGAAGCGACGTCACGGGAATGCGGGCCGATCGCCTGACCGGGCGAGGCCTCAACTTCGTCCCGCAGACCGACAACGTGTTCCCGTCGCTGACGGTGGCCGACAACGTTCAGATGGGATCGCACGGCCTGCCAAAACGCGAGCGGAAGGACGCCGTTGCAGCCGTGCAGGCGCTCTTCCCGATCCTCGGCGAGCGGTCTCGCCAGCGTGCGGGGACGCTTTCCGGCGGGCAGCGCAAGCTCGTGGCGATCGCGCGGGCGCTCGTCACGCGCCCGAAGCTCCTCCTGCTCGACGAGCCCTCCGCGGGTCTCTCGCCGCAGGCGATGGATCTCGTCTTCGACAAGCTGGTCGAGATCAACGAGCTCGGGATCGGCATCGTGATGGTCGAGCAGAACGCGCGACGGGCGCTTGCGCTCGCCGCCCGCGGCTACGTGCTCGACGGCGGCCGGAACGCGATCGACGGGACCGGCGCCGAGCTGCTGCATGACCCCAAGGTCGCAGAGCTCTATCTGGGAGGTGCCGGCACCACCGCGTCGAGCTCGACCTCGACGAGCACCCCCTCGGGGATGAATCCGGCCACGTAATAGGTCGTGTTCGCGGGGTTCACCCCCTCGAAGGCCTCACGGTGCGCGCGGACGGCGCCTTCCCAGTCGCAACCGGCCGCGAGCAGCAACCGGGTGCGCAGCACGTCGCCGACCCCGGCGCCGAGCTCGGCGGCCGCAGCGAGCGCACGCTGCAGTGCTTCACGGGTCTGGGTGTAGGTGTCGCCACCGTTACGCGCCGCCGTGCCGCTGACCGCGACGTGCGCCCCGATCCGGACGGCGCGGGAATAGGCGGCGGCTTCCTCGAAGCCGCCGCCCTCCCTGTAGTCCGACCGCACCTAGCCCTTGAAGGTGACGGTGCTGAGTGTGTCGATCTTGCCCGGGCCCGAGTACTTCCAGATCTCGAACACGGCCGAGCTGATGTCACCGTTCGCGTCGAAGTCGACCGGGCTGAATGCACCCTCGTAGTCGACGTCCTTCCCGGCGCGAATCAGCTTGATCGCCTTGGCCATCTGGAGGTAGGTGACCTTCGTTCCGGGAGCACCCGACACCTTGATCAGGTTGGTCTTGATCTTCGCGGGCGATGACGAGCACGCCTGCAGCGCCGCGAGGAACGCGACGTTGACGGCGTCGAGCGACGTCCCTTCGAAACCGGTGTACGGCTTCGCGCCGCGCACGTGCCTCTTCCAGTAAACGGCGAACGACGCACCGGCGGGACCGCCCGCAGCGCTCGCAGCCGTTCCGCGCAGCCCCACGACCGGGCTTCCGATCTGGTCGAGCACCGTCGTGTTGCGCAACGCCTCGGTCATGAACGTCTTCGACGCGTCCCACTTGCCCGTCCGGACGAGCGACGGCGCGAACTTCTGGAACGTCTCCGGGAAGTCGATGATCACATAACCCGCCGGGTTGCCCGTGACGAGCTTCTGCGCCTCGGTGTCGAACGTCGGCTGGTCGGGGTTCCACGACTCGTCGACGCCGATCTTGCCTCCCAGCTTCGTGTACTGATCGACGAACAGCTGCTTGAGCGCGGTGCCGAAGGCGTCGTTGCGCGACCCGATGTTGATCTTCGCACCTGCGCCGAACGCCTTGATCGCAGCCTGCGCGAGCACCTTGCCCTGCAAGGTGTCCGATGGGTAGGTCCGCCATAGATAGCCGTTGTCGGCGATCGTCGTCAGCTGCGGAGCACTCGACGTCGGAGAGATCTGCACGATGTGGTTCGGGATGGCCACCGACTGCGCCATCGGGATCGTGGCGCTCGAGGCCATCTCGCCGATCAGCACGTTCGCGTGATTCGACTTGACCAGCTTCGTCGCCGCTTCGACCGAGGCGCTCGCCTGGGTCTGGCCGTCTTCGGAGCCGACGAGCTTCACCTGGATCTTCTTCGAGAGACCGTCCTTCTTGAGGCCGGCGTTCTGGAGCCCGATCCCAACCTTCACGGCGCGGTCGAGATTCGCGCCGTACGCGGCGAGTCCGCCGGTGAACGGCAGGACGTCTCCGACGCGGAGGGTGAACGAGCAGTTCTTCGCGGCGACGGTGGTCGCGGACGACGCAGCGCCCACCTCGCTCACCGAAGCGACTGCGGCCAATGCCACGATGGCAACGGCGGCGACCGCAGCACAGTTTCTTCTCTCCACCACTCCTCCTTCGTTGGCAACACTGTTCGAATAGACCAGAGTGCCCCATCTCCCTGATGGGCGCAAGGAGCACATAAGCTCTCGGGCTGTGACGGAGATGCGCCTCTACGATATCCGGGTGACGGTCGAGCGGATCGAAGGGAGATCCGTGTGCGGCCTTGCCGTGGGCGACTTCTTCGAGGTGACGGAGTCCAACCGGGTGCGGATTCCGGAAGGCAAGCACTTCTGCCTCTATGCGCTGCAGTCGGTGCTGCCGCTGATCCCGGCGAAGCAGCGGCGGCTGCCCGCCGAGGACTGGCTCGAGCAGGACAACCTCGACTGCTGCCCCGACCCGGACGAGCGCGTCGTGATGCGCATCGAGCGCACGGGCGAGCGCGTGCTCGTCACCGAGGAGCTCACCTGAGCGAGCTCGGGCTGGGGCTGCAGTCCGACAAGCGGCCCGAGGAGTACGTCGCCTTGGCACAGCGGGCCGAGCAGGCGGGGTTCGACGTCGTCTCGGTGTTCCACGACCTGCTTTACCAGCCGGCGCTCTACCCGTTGCTTCTGATCGCGCAGGCGACGTCGCGAGTGCGCGTCGGCCCTGCTGCGCTCAATCCGTCGACCCTGCATCCGGTGGAGCTCGCGGGGCAGGCGGCAGCGCTCGACCTCGCCTCGGACGGTCGCGCGTATCTCGGTCTCGTCGCGGGGGCGTGGCTCGACCGGCTTGGCCTCGACGCATCCGCGCCGGTCGAGCGCATGCGCGAGGCCGCAGAGGTGATCCGGAGGCTGTTCGCGGGAGACACGAGCGGCTTTCGCGGCTCTCACTTCAGTCTCGACGCCGGCGCCCGCTTCCAGTACGAGCCGGCGAAGCGGCGGATGCCGCTGATGATCGGCACGTGGAAGCCGCGCATGGCCGCGCTTGCGGGAGAGATCGCCGACGAGGTGAAGATCGGCGGC
>JBKJQL010000175.1:0-12339 GCA_046594035.1 Gaiellaceae bacterium | reverse complement strand
TCGCCGACGTGTGCGCCGCGCACGACGTCTGGCTGCACGCCGATGCCGCCTACGGTGGCTTCGCCACGCTGACCGAGCGCGGGCGCAAGGCGCTCAAGGGCCTCAGCCGCGCGGACTCGGTGACGCTCGACCCGCACAAGTGGCTCTACCAGCCGTACGAGCGCGGCTGCCTGCTTGTTCGCGACGGGCGGCTGCTGCGCGAGGCGTTCGAGATCGTGCCGGACTACCTCCGCGATGCCGTGCCCGCCGACGCCGAGGTGAACTTCGCCGACCTCGGCATGCAGCTCTCGCGCTCGGCGCGTTCCTTCAAGCTTTGGTTCTCGCTGCGGTACTTCGGGATCGATGCGTTCCGGGATGCGATCGACACCACCCTCGACCTGGCTGCGCACGCGGCAGCGCTGATCGAACGCAGCCCGGCGCTCGAGCACCTCGCTCGGCATCGTCTGCTTTCGGCGGCGATTTCCCGACACCGTCGACGAGAGCGAGATCGAACGGCGGAACGCCGCACTCGCAAGCGCCGTCGAGAGCGCTGGGATCGGACTCGTCTCCTCGACGCGCCTGCGTGGCCGCTACGCCCTGCGGCGCGCGGACCGGCTCCCCGGAGGCGGCTGCCCCGTGACCCAGCGTCCAGACGCCTGAGTGAGTCCTGCTAGCGGAGGTCGAGCAGGAAGTAGCCGACCAGTGCGATTGCGGCGGAGCCGCCGACTGCGGCGACGCGCAGCGTCCAGCGCCGAACCCCCGCGTGTTCGTGTGCGAGGTAGAGCGCGCCCATCGACCCGGCGCTGATGCTGACGAGTGTCTCGAGCGCTTGCATCGCGAAGCCCGTGCCGAGCGCCTGCGGCATCGCGATACCGCGCCCTGCAAGAGCGACGGCTACGGCACCGCTCCCGATGCCGATGCTGCCCGGTGTGATCGGAAACGCCGAGGCGACGTCGAGCGCGGGGAGGATCAGAAGCGCGGCCAGCAGCGGGTGGGGGATGCCGAGAGCGGCCGCGACCGCGACCGTCGCACCGAGACGGCAGGCGACCATTCCGAGCGTCCAACCGCAGACCGTGGCGAGCGCGCGCGGCGAGCGCTCGAGCGCGGTGAAACCGGCGAGCACCTGCGCGATCCGCGGGTGGCTGCGCACGCGGCCCGACAGCCGGCCGGCGACGGCGAGCGCTGCGACCATCGCGCAGAGCACGAACACGGGCCACAGCGGCACCGCGCCCGTGATCGACGCGACGACGACGAGGAGTGCGAGTGCGAGCGAGCGCGCGGCAGCGAGCGCCGCGTACACGCCGCCGCCCGTCCACAGCCGCCCCGGAGCATCGATCGCGCGGGAGAGCAGCGCGATCTTCACCGCGTCTCCGAGCTTGGCGGGCGCGAACGAGTTGACCATCTGACCGATACCGAGCCCCGCAGCCGCACGGCGCGACGAGATCTTCCCGCCGGCGGCCGCGAATCCGGCGCGCCAGGCGCCGACCGTGCACACGAACGCACCGACGAATCCGGTGATCGCGAGGAGCAGCCAGCCCTGGTTCGCCCCACCGAGCGCCGAGAACGCAGAGGCGACGCGGCTGCCGAGCAGCCCAGGTGTCATGGCGACTGCAGCCAGCGCCGCAAGGGCGAAGGCAGAGATCATGAGCTGTGTGCGAGAGAGGGTCATGCGGGGAGGTTCCCTTTCCGAGACGCAGCACCTGGCGTCGGGTTAGTAGTGAAACGGTGAAGATTCAGAGATGAACAGCGCCTTGCCGTCTCCATCGGCCGATCTGAGCCAGAAGTGAAGGGCGCCGTCGCAGCGGGCCACCGCCTGACGGCCGAGGCAGGCGCGCGCGTGCTCGCCGAAGGGGGAAACGCGGTCGATGCCTGCGTCGCCGCCTCGTTCGCGGCCTGGGTCGCCGAAAGCCCGCTCACCGGCCCCGGTGCCGGAGGCTTCGCGCTGATCCTGCCGGGCGACGGGCGGGCGGCGCGGGTCGCCGACTTCTTCGTTGCGACCCCGGGGCGGGGGAGGCCGGTGCCGCCCGACGCCGAGATGCACGCGGTCGACGTCGGTTTCGGCGGTGACAGCGAAACCACGCAGGTCTTCCGGATCGGAGCGGCATCCTGCGCGGTGCCCGGCGCGACTGCAGGTCTCGAGGCCGTGCACCGCGGCTACGGGCGCCTGCCGTGGCACGAGCTGCTGCAGCCGGCGATCGAGCTTGCGCGAGCAGGAACCGAGGTCACGCGGGAACAGGCACACCTCCACGCGATCCTCGACCTGATCCTCCGGCATGCCGAGGAGGGTCGGCGCATCTACAGCCGCAACGACGGAACGCGGATGGTTCCGGGGGACACGCTGCGCCTCGGTGAGCTCGGGGAAACGCTGGAACAGATCGCCGAGGAAGGCGCCGCCGCGCTCTACCGCGGCGAGCTCGCCGCCCAGATCGCCCGCACCGTGCAGTCGGGTGGCGGAGGAATCACGATGGACGATCTCGACGCGTACCGGGTCACGTGGCGGCGGCCGGTATGTGCGCGCTTCCGTGGCTACGAGGTCGTCTCCAACCCACCGCCGTCGTCGGGTGGGATCCTGATCGCGTACGGGCTTGCGCTGCTCGAGCGCGTGTCATGCGGGGGGCCGGGGAGTGCGGAGGCGATCACCGCGCTCGCCGAAGTGATGCGCGAGCAGACCCGCGTCCGGGACGGCGGCTTCACGACGGCGCTGCATCGAGGCGGCCTGGCCCGTCGTCTACTGTCGGAGGAAGGGATCGCGGCCGGGGTGGCGCGGATCGAGGCGTCGCGGCCTGGGGTTCCGGAGCCGGCGCCTGCCGGCACGACGCACGTCTCGGCGGTCGACTCCGACGGGAACGCCGCGTCTCTCTCGTCGTCCACCGGTTCCGGCTCCGGCGTGATCGTGCCCGGAACCGGCATCCACCTGAACAACATGCTCGGCGAGTACGACCTGGTCGCCGGCGGCCCCGCGACACCCGGCAGGCGGCTCACGAGCATGATGGCGCCGACTGTGGTCGTGGGCGACAACGGACCACGGCTCGTCGTCGGGAGCGCCGGGTCGGTTCGCCTGCGCGGCGCGATCATGCAGGTGATCGCGAACGTCGTCGAGCACGGGCTGGGCGTCGCGGATGCGATCGACTTCCCGCGCGTGCACGTCGACGAGCCGCACGTGCACTGCGAGGGTGGCTTCGACGACGCCGAGCTCGCGCGGGTCGAAGCCGCCGGCTACGACATCATCCGCTGGCGGCGGCGCAATCTCTTCTTTGGCGGCACGAACGCCGTCGAGGTGCTCCCGGGCGGGGCGCTCGCTGCGGCAGGCGATGCGCGCCGCGGCGGCGCGGGTCTGGTCGTCGGCTAGGGAGTATCCGGATCGAGTGGCACGACCTTGCCATTGCGGCTCGCGCGCTCGCGCAGCGTCAGCTCGAGCTGGATCGCCTCGAGCGCGCTCTCCAGCAGTCCGACCAGCGCTGCCATCCGTGCACGGGGTGAGGTCACGGCCAACAGCTCCTGCTTGGCGTCGACCGCGAAGTCCACGCGCGCCGCCAGCTCGAAGTCGATCAGCGGAGACATCGGATCGGGGAAGTCGACGTCGCTGTCGGATGCCTCGGCCAGCTCGGAGAAGATCTCGAGCGCGCGATCGAGATCTGCGCTTGTCGCAGACTCGTCGTCGTCGAGCACGGGTTCCACGATGCCCGTGGTGAAGCTGCGACCCGAAGTTAGCTCGAGCAGCCGGAAACGCACGCCGCCCTCGACGATGATGTTCATGCTCCCGTCGTCCAGCACCGCGATCACCTGCGCGACGCGTGCCCGCGTGCCGACCTCGTGCACCGCGCCGTCACCGATTGCGAGCACGAAACCGAATTCCTCGCCGTCCTCGATGCACTCGTCGATCAGCTCGCGATAGCGCGGTTCGAAGATGTGCAGCGGGATCCGCTCGGTCGGGACGAGCACAATCGGGAGCGGAAAGAGGCCGAGCTCGGACACGACGGCAGCCTACGGACTGGGAATCAGGCGCCGAAGCGCTTCGGCCGTCTCGGGCCAGCGGAGCAGTGCGGCGCCGTCTGCCGGCGCGCACCAGCGGTGGCCGTCGTGTTCCCAGTCCAGGGTTGGCTCCCACTCGTCCGGTGCGTCCGCGACGAAGCAGTGCACGCGCACCTCGAGCAGCCCGTCGGCGTAGAGGCTCAAGCGCTCGAGTGGCTCCTCGCTCAACGGATACGCGTATTCGACGATCTCGTCGCCCGCATGCAGCGCCACGCCGCTCAGGCCAGTCTCTTCCGCGAGCTCGCGAACCGCCGCGTCGTGCGGCGTCTCGTCACGCTCGATGCCCCCTGCGATCGTGTGCCAGTAGGCGCCCTGCTGCGGAGAGCGATGTGTGATCAAGACCTCGGTGCGGCCGCGACGGGTGACGAAGATTGCGACTTCCGCCTCGCGCATGCTCGAAGCCTAGGCCGACGGTAGGGTCCAGCGCGTGAGCAGCGGCTTCACCGACTTCGCGGACTCCTTCTTCCGGCCCAGCGTCAGCGGGCTGACGCCCTACCAGCCGGGCAAGCCCGTGGAGGACGTCCAGCGCGAGCTCGGGCTCGAGCGCGTGATCAAGCTCGCCTCCAACGAAGGCCCGTTCGGTCCATTCCCGGCAGCGCAGGAGGCGATCAACCGAGCGACCGCGGAGCTGAACCGCTATCCGGACGGCGGTGTCTTCCGCCTGCACGCAGCACTCGCGGAGCGCCACGGTGTGGCGCCCGAGGAGATCAGCGTCGGCGCCGGCGCGGACGGCTGCCTCGACATGCTGAGCCAGGCGATCCTCGATCCGGGCGACGAGGTCGTGTGCGGGTGGCCGTCCTTTCCCAGCTACGTCATTTACGCGCGCAAGCAGGGCGCAGACGCGAAGCTCGTTCCGCTCGTCGACTACCGCTACGACCTCGACGCGCTGCTCGACGCGGTCACGCCGCGCACCAAGCTCGTCTACATCTGCCACCCGAACAACCCGACGGGGACGATGAACACCGCCGACGAGCTCGATGCGTACTTCGAGCGCGTGCCCGACCACGTCCTGACCGTCATCGACCAGGCGTACTTCGAGTACATCGACCGGACCGACTATCCGGACGCCGTCGAGCGGTATCTCAAGGCCGGCCGGCGCGTCGTCGTGCTCCGCACGTTCTCGAAGATCTACGGCCTCGCCGGGCTACGGGTCGGCTACGCGGTCGCCCCTAGCAGCGTCTGCGCCTCGATGGCGAAGGTCCGCCGGCCCTTCGACCTGACGACGCCCGCGCAGGTCGCGGCGCTCGCGAGCATCGACGACGACGCCGAGATCGCCCGCCGCCGCGCCGTGAACACCGAAGGGCTCCGGCGCCTCGAGTCCCTGCTCGGAGCGCACGGACTGGAGCCCGTCCCGTCGGTGGGGAACTTCCTCTACGTCGACACTGAAAACGATGCCACTGCCCTGTTCGAGCGGCTCCTGAGCGAAGGCATCATCGTTCGACCGCTCGCTGGATTCGGTTCGCCGACGGCAATTCGCATCTCCGTCGGTACGCCCGAAGAGCTCGACGTGTTCGCCGAGGTCCTCGGACGAGTGCTACAGCGCGCCTAAATCGCTTACTGTGGGCAGCGCTTGCCGTCGCCCCTTCGTCGTCAGCTCGCGCTCCTGCGCCGCTCCGGATCCTTCCGCCTGCTCTTCGGAGCGACGCTGGGGTCTGGCCTCGGCACGTGGATGGCGACCATCGCCCTGACCGCGGACATCAAGGCGCGCACGGAATCGACGTGGTGGGTGAGCCTGCTGCTGATCGTCACCTTTCTGCCGTCGGTCGTGGTCGGACTTGCGTTCGGGCCGCTCGTCGACCGGCTGTCACGCAAACGCGTGATCGTCAACGCCGACCTCGTACGGCTCGTGGTCTTCGTCGCACTCGTGTTCGTGCGCAGCCCGGTGGTGATCGTCGTGCTCGCCGCAGTCGCCGGGATTGCGAACTCGTTCTTCCGGCCGGCCGTCCTGGCGGGAGTGCCGAATCTCGTCGACGAGGACGACCTCGCGCACGGAACATCGCTCCTCCAGGCCACGGACTGGGCTGCGGCTGCGATCGGCCCGGTGCTCGGCGGCGCGATCGTCGGCTCCTCAGGCGCCGATGTCGTCTACTGGATCAACGCGGCGACGTTCCTCTTCTCTGCGGCCCTGATCCTGAAGATCCCGGCGCAGCTCCTGCAAAGCCAGCAGGCGATCACCCGCGGCCACTGGCGCGACCTCGTCGACGGGATGAGCGCGTTTCGCCGCTCGCCGCCGCTGCAAACGGTGTTGATCGCCTTCGGCTTCGCAATGTTCGCGGCGGGCCTCAACAACGTCGCGGAGATCTTCCTCGCCGAGGATGCGTTACATCGCGGGGCGTTCGGCTACGGCCTCCTCTGGACGGCAACCGGAATCGGGCTGGTGATCGGCGGAGTGATCAGCGGATCGGTGCTGGAGAAACGCGACGTGCGAATCGTCTACCCGCTGGTGTTCCTCCCCTGGGCGGCCGGGCTCCTCGGCGCGGGGATCGCGCCGAACCTCTGGGTTGCTGCCGCGGCGATGGTGCTCGCCGGGTTCGGCAACGGGCTGGCGTTCCCGCTGACGGTGCTGATCGTGCAGCGCAACTCGAGCGACGTGCTCCGTGGGCGCGTCTTCACGGTGATCATCAGTGCGCACAACGCGGTTCTCGGGCTTTCGATGTTGGCCGCCGGCGCGCTCACGCAGCTAGCCGGTCCGCGCTGGACCTACGGGCTCGCATCGGCGCTGCTCGTCGTTGCCAGCGTGACCGCATTTGCGCTCTTCCGTGGCAGGCGCGTGCTCGCCGCCCCCGCGACTTGAGCCTCTAGCATCTGCCCACGTGGCTGCCCGTCGTGACTGGACCCGCAAGACACTCGTGGAAGCGGTGCGCGCCGGCGACCGGCGCGCGCTTGCACGCGCGATCACCCTCGTCGAGAACGGCGACCCGCTCGCCTACGACGTCGTGCACGACCTCTACCCGGAGACGGGCCACGCCTACGCGGTCGGCCTCACCGGCCCGCCCGGCGTCGGCAAGTCGTCCCTCGTCTCGGGCCTGATCAGGCTCGCGCGGGCACAAGACCAGAAGGTCGGCGTCATCTCGGTCGACCCTTCGAGCCCCTTCACCCAGGGCGCGCTCCTCGGCGACCGGATCCGGCTGACCGAGCACTTCCTCGACCCGGACGTGTTCATTCGCTCGATGGGGACGCGCGGCCACCTGGGCGGATTGGCCGAGACCACGCTGCAGACGCTGCTCGTCTTCGATGCGGCGCACAAGGACGTCGTCTTCCTCGAGACGGTCGGCACGGGGCAGAGCGAGGTGGGCGTGCTTGGCATCGCCGACACCGTCGTGCTCGCGCTGATGCCCGGCTCCGGCGACTCGATTCAGGCGCTGAAGGCCGGGATCATGGAGATCCCCGACGTGATCGCGATCAACAAGAGCGACCACCCGATGGCGAAGACGATGTTGAACGAGGTGCGTCAGGTGCTCGCGCTCGGCCCGAACGACGGGTGGAAGCCCCCGATCGTCCTCACAGAAGCGATGCGCGGCGAAGGTCTGGACACGCTCTGGGAGAAGATCTCCGAGCACCGTCAATGGCTCGAGGCGGAGGGTGAGCTCGAGGAGCGCCGCCGCCGGAACCTCGCACGCGAGGTCTTCCAGGTCGCATCCGCCCGGGCCCGGCGGCACATCGAGCAGGCGGTGCAGGGCGACGAAGAGCTACAACGGCTGCTCGACGAAGTGCAGGAGCGAAGGCTCGACCCGCTCACGGCAGTGCGTGAGATCCTTGAGAAGGTGTTCCACATTGGCAACGAAGACCGCACCCACGCTCGCTGACATCGAGGCCGCCCGCGGGCGGATCCTCGGTCATGCGCGAACGACGCCCGTCTACGGGTCGAGCACGCTTTCTCGGCGCGTCGGCTGCAAGGTCTGGCTGAAGGCGGAGAACCTGCAGCGAACGGGCTCGTTCAAGGTGCGCGGCGCGGTCAACAAGCTCTCGCTCCTCGGCGATGCGGAGCGCGCCGCGGGAGTGATCGCGGCGAGCGCCGGCAACCACGGCCAGGCGGTCGCCTGGGCGGCACGCGAGCTCGGCATCGACGCGACGGTGTTCATGCCGCAGGACGCGCCGATGGCGAAGGTCGAGGCGACGCGGAACTACGGCGCGTCGACGGTCCTCGCCGGCGCGGGCTTCGACGATGCTCTCGCGACCGCCCTTGAGCGCGCGAGCGAGACCGGCGCAACCTTCGTCCATGCGTTCGACGACGAGGCGGTGATCGCGGGGCAGGGCACGATCGGACTCGAGCTCGCCGACGAATTGCCCGACGTCGAGACCTTCGTCCTGCCCGTCGGAGGCGGGGGGCTCGCAGCGGGGATCGCGATCGCGCTGCGCGAGCTGCGGCCGGGCGTGCGCCTTGTCGGCGTGCAGGCCGGAAAGACGGGCCGCGGCACGATCGCCGACGGCATCTCCGTGAAACACCCGGGCGAGCTGACGATGTCGATCCTCGACGAGCTCCTCGACGACATGGTGCACGTGGAGGACGAGCAGATCTCTGAGGCGATCACGCTGCTGCTCGAACGGTCGAAGCTCGTCGTCGAGGGCGCGGGAGCTGCGGCTACCGCGGCGCTGCTCGGCGGCAAGGTCGGCAGCCGGGGCGAGGCCTGCGTGTTGCTGTCGGGCGGCAACATCGACCCGACGATGCTCATCTCGGTGATGCGGCACGGGCTGACGCTCGCCGGCCGTTACCTCGTCTTCCACACGCGCATCCCCGACCGCCCCGGCGCGCTGCTCGACCTCCTGGAGTTGATCGCCGCCGAACGCGGCAACATCGTCTCGGTCGAGCACCATCGCGAGGGGATGGCGATCGACGTCGTCGAGACGGAAGTCTCGCTCACGCTGATCACGCGCGACGAAGCGCATTGCGAGCAGCTGACGACGGCGCTCGAGTCACGCGGATACGTGGTGGATCGCGTCAGCTAGGTAGAGCCTCTAAGCACCACACCGGCGGAACGCCACCGTGTCCGCAAAGTCGGCGACGCCGCCGTCTGCGACTGCGCTCACGTCGAAGCCGTCGCGCTGCAGAAGCGACGCGGCGATCGCGGCACGCGGGCCGCTTTCGCAGACGGTGACGACGGGCCGCGAGCGGTCGAGCGCGCCGCAGCCGAGCTTGCGCAGCAGTCGGTACGGCACGTTCGTCGAGCCGGGGATGTAACCGCTGTCGCGCTCGGTCGTCTCGCGCACGTCGACGAGCTGTAGGCCGGGCGAGTCGAGCAACGCGCGCAGCTCGTCCACGTCGAGGGTCGGGAGCGTCCTTGATGCATCGGCGGTGACGAGGTAGCCGGCGACCTCGAAGATCCCGACCGCCCACAGTTTTTCGGCCGCCTCGAACGCCTCGGCTTCGTTGCGCGCGTGCAGCACGATCTGCTCGTCGGGCATCAGGACGAAGCCGGATTTCGTCCCGAAGGACCCGCCGTCGACGGAGACACTGATCGCCCCGGGGAGATGACCGGCCGAGTAGTCGTGGAACGGTCGCACGTCGAGGACGGTCGCCTGATCAGGATCGTCGAGCTCCTGGAGTGCGCCTGGCCGGGCGACCCACGGGCCGCGATTCAGAGCCACGACGCGTTCGGTGGTCGGCGGGCGCGGGGTGGAGACCGATGCGGAGACGAGCACGAATTCCTGCACGTCACGGAACTGCAGCGCCTCGTTCGTCGCGCGCTCGGTGGCGATCGTCGACGACGTCTCACTGCTCATCTTGCCGCCGCACAGCGAGCCCGCGACGTGACCCGGATAGACGCGCACGTCGTCGCCGAGGTCGACGAGCCGGCCGAGCGAGCGGTAGAGATCCTCGGCGCCCTCGCGCGCCACGACTGCGAGGTCAGGCCGCGCGGCCGCGCCGACGAACATCGAGTCACCGGTGAGCGCGAGCTCGTCATCGACGACGAACGAGCAGTGCTCCGGGCGATGCCCCGGCGTGTGCACGACCCGGATGCGCACCGCGCCAACCTCGACCACCTGTCCGTCTTCGAGAGGCTCGTACGGAAAGGTCGGCTCGGCGAGCGGATGGATCGCAACGGGCAGCCCGTGCTCGAGCGCGAAGCGTCCGTGCCCCGAGACGTGGTCAGCGTGCGTGTGCGTTTCGAGGATGCGCTCGATCCGCACGCCTTCCTGCTCGGCGACAGCGAGGTAGTGCTCGATCGTGAACGACGGATCGATGACGACGGCGACACCGGCCTGCGCATCGCCGACGAGGTATGACGCGCACCCGAGATCCTCGTTCACGAACTGCCGAAAGAGCAGCACGGCTCCTGAGGCTAACACCGCGGACGGCGTCCTACGGCGGAGGCGGGCGCAGCCAGAGGTAAAGCCCGACGAAGAGAGCGGTGATGCCGAGCACGGCGGCGAGGATCGCCACGGCCAGAGCCGATTTCCCGAGCGACCGGGCACCCGAGTCCTGCTCCAGGGTTGCGGCGACATCAAGCCCGATGCGGTAGGTGATCGACTTCCCGGTGCGGTCGCCGACGAGGACGTTGAACAGCACCGTCTCGACCTTCGCCGGCGCCGTGCCGCGAATCGAGAAGCGCGCGAAGGTCCCCTTCGGGATCAGGCCGCCCGACCAGGTGACGGCCTGGCCGGTGCGCGACTGCGTCCATCCGGGCTTCGCCTCCACGTCGTCGAGGGCGAAGTCCTGCGGGATCCCGAGCGTGACGTGGTCGATCCCGACCGAATCGTCCTCGTTCGGCACGGAGAAGACGAGTTCGACTTCCTGCCCCGTAGACACCCTCGGGGGATCGATCGACAGGTGCGCCGCGGCCGGCGCGGCGAGAGCGAGCGCGCTAAAGACCGAGATGCTTAGCGATGACCATGCGCTGAACCTCATTCGTCCCCTCACCGATCTCCAGGATCTTCTGGTCGCGGTAGAACCGCGAGATGGCGTACTCGTCCATGAAACCGTAGCCGCCGTGGATCTGGAGCCCCCAGTTCGCCGCGCGATGTGACAACTCGCCGGAGTACAGCTTCGCCATCGCGGCCGTGCGGCCGAAGTCGCGGCCCTGATCTTTCTCCCACGCCGCCTTGTAGACGAGCATGCGCGCCGCTTCGATCTCGGTCGCCATGTCGACGAGCTTCTCCTGCACCGCCTGGAACTTTGCGATCGGCTTGCCGAACTGCTCACGCTCCTTCGCGTACGCGGACGCGAGGTCGTAACAGCCCTGGGCGAGGCCGACACCCATCGCGGCGACCGAGATGCGGCCGCCGTCGAGGATCTTCAGGAACTGCGTGAAGCCCTCGCCGCGCGGCCCGAGGAGGTTGCCTTCCGGAACGCGGGCGCCCTGAAAACTGAGCTCGCGCGTGTCCGAGGCCTTCCAGCCGAGCTTCTCCATCGGGGCCGAGATGACGTACCCGGGTGTGCCGTTCGGGACGATGATGTTCGAGATCTCGCCGTCGCCCGTGACCGCGGTGATGGTCACGCACGCGGTGATGTCCGTGCCGGCGTTGGTGATGAAGAGCTTCGAGCCGTCGATCACCCATTCGCCGTCTTCGAGCTTTGCGGTCGTGCGCGTCGCTCCGGCGTCGGAGCCCGCGTTCGCCTCGGTCAGCCCGAACGCCGCAAGCTTCTTGCCGGAGGCGAGGTCGGGGAGCCACTCGCGCTTCTGCTCGTCGCTCCCGAAGTAGTAGATCGGAAGCGTGCCGAGCGAGTGATGCGCGGCGACCGTGATCGCAACCGACGAGTCGATGCGCGTGAGCTCCTCGACCGCGATCGCATAGGCCAGCGTGTCAGCGCCCGCGCCGCCGTACTCCTCGGGAATCGTCATTCCCATCAGCCCCAGCTCGGCGAGCTCCTTCACGAGCTCGTAGGGAAAGCGCTTCTCCCTGTCGAGCTCCTCTGCGACGGGCGCCACCTTCTCCAGGGCGAATTGGCGAACGGTGTCGCGCAGCAGCTCGTGCTCGGCGCCGAGGTCGAAGTTCACTGTGTCGCCCACCGCATCCCCGGCGCGATGCTAGCGAGGAAGGGCCTGCGCCGCGTCGAACTCCTGGGTATGGCTGAGACGGTCGAGTCTCTGACGAAGGAGATCGGGCGGATCGTCGCCGAGCGCCAGGAGCTGCGCTCCTCCGGCGTCGGCTTCGACGTGCTGGAGGAAAACCGCCGCCGCCTTGCCCGGGCGCAGAGCGATCTCTCCCAGCTGCTGATCGCCCGCTGCCTCCCGCAGTCGGCCCAAACCGCCTAGACGGTTGATGCCACGGGGGCGTGGGTGTGGGGGCGGATCCAGACCAAGCAGGACGTTCGACTCGCCCGCTGGACAGCCGGGATGGCTGTTCAAGGGCGAGGCGGGCGTCCTGCGCCGCGTCTGGGCCGTTCCC
>JBKJQL010000043.1:0-4464 GCA_046594035.1 Gaiellaceae bacterium | reverse complement strand
CACCGATCCGAGCGTGCTGTGGTGGTTTCACCGCGACCGCGTCGGCATCCTTGGGAATGCCGGGTATGCCGAGGCCGCGCGGGTGCTCGAGGCCGGCGCGCCGAGCGCGGTCGTGCTCGTGAAGGGGAAATTCTGGAGGGAGCGCGCCGCAAACGCGCCGCCCGACGTGCTGCGCGTGCTCGATCGCGCCACGGTGCTTTGGCGCGACGACATCAGCGGTGGTGAGATGCTCCTCGTCACGAACGCGCCACGCCCGTAAAGGCGTCTCGATGCCACGATCGACGGATATCCTCGCGCCAATGGCCTATCGGCATCCCGGCGAAGCGCTCACGCCCGGGCTCGAACTCTCGGTCGTCCTGCCCGTCCACAACGAGGAAGGCAATCTCCCCGCGTTGTGGACCGAGCTGAAGGGCGCGCTCGACGTGATCGGCAAGCCGGCCGAGGTGATCTTCGTCAACGACGGCTCGACGGACGGGAGCGGGGCCATCCTCGATTCCCTGCGCGCATCCGACCCGCGCGTGCGCGTGCTCGACCACGACCGCAATCACGGTCTCACCGCCGCGCTCGACTGCGGTTTCCGTCACGCGCGCGGGAACGTCATCGCGATGCTCGACGCCGATCTCCAAAACCCCCCGGGCGAGCTCGCGAGGCTCTACGCGCTCCTTCCCGAGGCCGACATGGCGATCGGCTGGCGCAAGGAGCGCAAAGACTCGTTCCTAAAGCGCGTCTCGAGCAAGGTGGGCAACGGCTATCGCAACTGGCGCACGAACGAGACCGTCCACGACACCGGCTGCGCGCTCAAGGTCTTCAAGCGCGAGGTGATCGAGCGCATCAAGCTGTGGAAGGGGCTCCACCGATTCCTGCCGACGCTTGCCCGCATGGAAGGGTTCAAGGTCGTCGAGATCCCGGTCGCCCACCGCCCGCGCGCGTCGGGCAAGAGCCACTTCGGCGTGTGGAACCGCCTCTTCAAGGGCATGGCCGACGTGAAGACCATCCGCTGGATGTGGAAGTATCGCTTCCAGTACGTCGCGACCGAGCGTTCCGCGGCGACGGAGCGGAAATGAACGGGTTGTTCGCGCCGCCGATCCTGGCGTTTCAAGTCTGGGACGTCTTCGGTTGGCTCGGCACCGGCATCTTCGCGTGGCGCACGATCGGGCAGTGGATCACGTCGGAGAAGGCGAAAAAGAGCGTCGTCCCGCACTCGTTCTGGTCGTGGTCGCTGCTCGGGAGCGCGCTCCTCGTCGTCTACGCGATCCATCGTCGCGAGCCGGTTTTCCTGCTCGGCGCGATCGTCAACGGCTGCTTCTTCGCGCGGAGCTGGTGGCTGTCTCGCAACGGCGACGGCGTGCCCAACACGAAGCGGGTGCTCTGGCCCGCGGCTCTGGGCCTTCTCTGCTTCTCGGCGATCGTGGTCGAGGCGATCGGCCCGAATCACGGCCTTGTGCGTTTTGACTATGGATTTGCGTGGATGGTCGTCGGATTCGCGGGGCAGGCCTTCTGGATCGGGCGGTTCGTCGTCCAGGCCATGACGAGCGAGCGGCTGGGCAAGAGCGTTCTCCCCGAGTCGTTCTTCTGGATGAGCCTCGCGGGCGCGATGCTGCTGCTCGCCTACGCGATTTACCGCCTCGACTGGCCCAACATCGCAGGCTACGGGCCCAACGCCATTCCCTACGCGCGCAACCTGATCCTCATGCGACGCGCGAAGCGCGCCGCGACGGGACCCGCGTCCGCGTGAGTTCGCGTCCGCCCCGACCGCCGCTTCTCCCGCCCGACTTGTTGTGCGAGCGCGCGCCGTCGCGCATGGGCACATGGCTCTACGTGCTTGCGCTGGCGGTCCTCGCGTTCTACGACCTCGGCGGACGGTCGATCTTCCACAAGGACATGCCGCGGTTTGCGACGATCGCGCGCGAGATGATCCGCTCGGGCGACTGGCTGGTGCCGACGCAGCACGGGGCCGTCTACGCCAACAAGCCGATCCTCTACATCTGGCTCGTGGCGCTCGGCAGCCTCGTTCCGGGCGATCCGACGGCGCTGACGCTGCGCATTCCCTCGGCGCTCGCGTTCCTCGGCACGGGGCTCGCGACAGCGACGTGGGGGCGGGCGCGCAGCGGGTCGGTCGCGGTCGGGCGCCTCGCGGGGCTGCTGGTCGTCACGACGTTCTCGATCCACGAGCTCGGCCGCGTCGGGCGCCCCGACATGCTGTCGACGTGCTTCGCGACAATTTCTGCGGCTCTGGTCGATCGCGCGCTGCTCGGCGGCGGGGGGCGGCGACCGTGGGTGCTGATCGGGCTCGCGCTCGGGGGCGGGCTGCTCTCGAAGGGGCCGGTGGTGCTGCTGATCCCGGCGGCGCTCGTGCTCTTGCCCCGCGCCGGGACGACGCTCGGTTCTCGGCTGCGCCGCACGCGCATCGACGCGGCGTTCGGCTTGGCGCTCGTCGTGTCGGCCGCGTGGCTCGTGCCTGCGGGCGTTCACGGGGGAATGGGCTACCTGAAGAAGCTGGTTTTCGATCAGGTGGCCGATCGGGTGAAGGGCGAGGCCAATCACGCCGAGCCGTTCTGGTACTACCTCGGCGCGTTCCCGTTCAACTGGCTGCCGTGGTCGCCGGCGTTCGCCGCGGCAGCGGCGGCGTCGCTCACGAAGCGGGGCCGTGCGGCGGTCGGGGGCTGCGAGCACGTGATGGCCGCGCTGGTGGCGCTCGTCGTGCTCTCGGCGGTCCCGACGAAGGAGATTCGCTACGCGGCCATCCTCGTGCCCCCGCTCGCCGTGGCGGCGGCGCAGTGGGCGTCGTGGATCGCGGCTCGCGCGCGCGACGACGACGCGCCGTCGCCCTCGCGCTCGCACCTCACGATCGGGGGCGTTACGGCGATCGTGCTCGGGCTCGGCGCGGTTGCGGCGGTCGTGCGCTGGCCGCCCACGGGACCGTGGATCGCGGCGCCCGCGCTGGTGACGGTGTTCGCCGGAGCCGGCGCCATCCGGCTCGGGCGCACGGCCGTCACGACGCGCGCCGTGCGCGGTCGCGTCGTCGGGCTGGCGATCGTCGTCTTGGCGTGCAGCTCGTGCGCGTACTGGGTGGTCCTCGGTCGCTATCTGGTCGTCCACGCGCTCGTCGAAAACCGTGCAGTGGCGGCGGCGCTCGATCCAAAGGCGACGTCGGTCATCGTCGGGAACCTCGACGTCGAGCCGCTCAACCCCGACACGTTTTACGAGGGCGCGCCGCGCGCTCGCTTCGCTCGCGACGTCGAGGCGCTCGGCCCGTTCGCGTCGGTGCGGCCCTTGGAGCTGATCGCGCTCGAGCCCGACCGTGCGGCGATCGAGGCCAAGCTCGGCTCGACGGTCCCGGTGTTGACCTACCGGCGCGCCGACGGCCGCACGCTCCTGATCTTGCGCCTCGATCGGTGAATACGCGTCGCGGTCGGCCCCGTGCCCTACTTCGCAGCCAACCCCGCCTGCGCCTCCCACTCGAGGAGCGACAGCACCGTGTAGAGGCGGCGAGCGTGGTCGGCCTTGCCGGCACGGTGCTCGGCGAGGAGACGAAGGACGTAGCTTGAGTCAAAGCGTTCGCGCGCGATCGCGGACGAGGTCAGACGTTCGGTGAGGCGATCGCCGAGCGGACCGGCCAAGGCCTTGGCGACGGGAATCGCGAAGCCGCGCTTTCGGCGGTGGAGGACGTCGTGCGGCACGATTCCAGCGAGCGCCTCGCGCAGCACGAGCTTCGTCTTGAGGCCCTTCACCTTCCATGCCGCGGGCAGACGCGCGGCCAGCTCGACGAGATTGCGCTCCAAGAACGGCGCGCGCACCTCGAGGCTCGCAAGCATGGACGCGCGATCCACCTTGGCGAGCAAGGCGTCGGGCAAGTGGAGCAGGATGTCGACGCGCAGCAACGGATCGACGACGTCGCCCGTCGCGAGCGCGGGCGCGGCCGCCGCGCGGATGGGCTCGAGCAGGCCCTCGCCCACGATCGAGGGTCGAGCCTCGGGACGGAACAACAGCATCTGCTCGGCGACGGGGAACGCGCCGAACCAAAGCAGATGTCGCTCGAGCGGGGGCATGACCGCGCCGTCGAGCAGGCGACGGATGAGGAATCGCGTCCCGACGTTGTGATGCCCGCCGCCGCTCGAGAGCCAAGACACCAGACGACGCACGGGTCGGGGGAGCACCTTGGCGATCTTCGCCATGCGGGCGCCCATGTACGTCGGGTACCCGCCGAACAGCTCGTCGGCCCCCTCGCCGCCGAGCGCCACTTTCACGTGTTCTCGCGCCGCGCGAGACAACAACCAGGTCGGCACGAGACTGCTGTCGCCGATCGGCTCGTCGATGCGCGAGAAGATCGTGTCGAAGCCGTGCGCGATCGCCGCCGCATCGACCGCCACCTCGTGATGCTCGGTGCCGAGCGCGGTCGCGAGCGACCGTGCCGCGTCGCCCTCGTCGAACTCGACGTCGTGGGGGCGCAGCGTGAACGATCGG
>JBKJQL010000030.1:0-5737 GCA_046594035.1 Gaiellaceae bacterium | reverse complement strand
TGCGCGCGGTGTTAAAGAGGCTGGAGTTGAGCGCGATCGCGTTCGGCAGCTCGTCCCGGCCGACCATCTGGAACGTCAGGTTCTGGCGCGACGGAGCATCAAAGACGAGCGCGGAGCCGGTCATGGCGGCGATCACGTAGACCTGCCAGAGCTGCACGTGGCCGAGCAGCGTGATCGCGGCGAGCACGGCGGAGAACACCATCTGCACCGCCTGTGTGACCATCACCACGCGCCGGTTGTCGAAGCGATCGGTGACGACGCCGGAGAAGAGGCCGAGCACGGTGAAAGGCCCGAAGCGACATGCGGCGAGCAGGCCGAGGGCGAGACCGCGTGAGGATGGTGCGATCTGCACGACGAGCCAGGCCATCGCGATGTTCTGCATCCACGTACCGGCGACGGAGGTGAGCTGCCCGTAGAAGAAGAGGCGGTAGTTCCGGTGTCGCCTCAGTGAGGCGAAGGTGCGGCGAGACGCCAGCCGAAGAAGGGTCACTCGTCGCCCAGCAACCTCTCCAGCGCGTCGATCGACCGCTCGATGTCTTCCCGCTCCTCCGGCTCCAGGCGCTGGAGGCGCTCCACGAGCCAGGCGGTCCGTTTCTTGCGCACCGACCTCAGCACCTTCTCCCCCTCAGGCGTCAGGAAGAGGCCGATGCGCCGCCGATCCGACGCGCGCGTCCGCTCGATCAGCCTGGCCGCTTCGAGGCGAACCAGATGACCGGACATTCCGGGTGCGGACACCCGCTCGCGCTCGGCGAGCTCGGTCGCGGTGATGCCGGGGTTGTGCTTGATCGACGCGAGCAGTGAGACCTGCCCGCCGGTCACGCCGAGCGAATGGATCTCACGGCGCAACTCCCGCGCCAGGCGGAGGAGCACCGGCCGGAGCCGCCCGGCAATCGTCATCGGGTCATTCGCCACAATCATTAACCTTGTTAACTATACCAGCTAAAACTGCCACGCCCCGTCCAAGACCAGAGGTATCCGCTTGCCGGCCTGCGTGATCCCGTCCGCGTTGAGCGCGTTGGTGCCGATCATCACGTCGATGTGGGTCTTCGAGCGGTTGACCCCGTGGCGCGCCTTCGCGATCGAGACGGTGCGGGTCTTCGCGAAGCCCGACCCGAAGGCCATGTGGGCGGCCGCGTTCTCGTCGAGGAGGCCGTTGTAGTAGATGCGGCCCGTTCGGCCGATGCGGGATGTCGCGTCGACGAGCGCGATTTCGCCGAGGCGGTCGGCGTTCGGCGTGACGGCGAAGTAGCGCGCGAGCCAGTCCCGGTCCGACTCGCGCTTCGCCTTCAGGCGCACGAGCCTGCCGCCGCGGAACTCGCCTGCGAGGCCCTCGATCATGCGGCCCCCGAAGCTCCGCGCCCGCGAGCACTTGAACGTCCCTTCGGTCGCGGCTGCATCCGGTGAGATGAAGCACTCCTCGGTCGGGACGTTCATCGCGATCTGTCTGCCCCAGTGATCCTGCTCGCCGCCGCCGCGCCACATCGAGTACGGCGCGATCTTCAACCGCAGGTCGGTGCCGTCGTCGCGCACGTGAACTTCCTTCAGATCGAGCTTCGTCAGCTTCGCCGCCCGGCGCCGCAGGCTCGCGAGGTGCTGTGTCCAGCCCTTGTGCCCCGGCGGGTCGTCGGGGCCGAGCCGGCAGAACCAGAGCAGCTCCTGTGCGAGCTTGCGCTTGGCGCGCTCGACCGTGAGCTCGGGGAAGACACGCGAGGCCCACTCGTCCGTCGGCCACGCGCAGATCGTCCCGCGCAGCCGCGCGTCGCGGCGGATGCGCGAGAGGTGCTTGTTGCGTCCCGCGTTGTCGGCGGCGACCCGCTCTGGCGTCAGGTCTGCGACGACGTCGGGCTCGTACTCGCCCATCACCTGGACGATCGCGACCTTCTCGTCGCCGAGCGCACGCCACTGCGCGATCTTCCACGGCGCCTGGTAGCTCAGCGCGTCCTTCGAGGCGTGCCGGATCCGCGCGGCGTAGACGCGGTTGTCCTCGTATGACGCGTCGACGGCAACGGCTCCCGCCCGGTAGGCGGCTTCGGCGAGCGCAACTGCGAGCTCGCGGTGGCCGATGCTGATCAGCTGGAGCAGCGTGTCACCGCGCCGGAACGCGACGCAGCCCTTGACGATCATCTCCGCGTAGCGCTGCAGTTCGCCCGGCTTCATCGGCCCCTGAGGCATCGCGCCGGAGGGTAATGGGTACCGTCCCCCTATGCCGAACCCGCTCGACTCGCTGAAGGCGCTCGGCGATCAGCTTCGCGCCACGATCGGCGAGGAGCTCGATTTCGACGCGCTGCGCCGCCAGGAGCCCGCACGCCCGCTCGAGGAGCTGCTCGCAGAGCTCGACGCACTGCCCGGCCTCGATTCGGTGAAGGAACAGGTGCGCGCACTCGTCGCGTTCCTGCGGGTGCAGGCGCGGCGCCTGGAGGCGGGGCTGCCGGAGGTGGCGACGACGCAGCACCTCGTGTTCCTCGGCAACCCGGGCACCGGCAAGACGACGGTGGCGCGACTGCTGGCGCAGATGTACCGCTCGATGGGGCTGCTGAAGAAGGGCCACCTCGTCGAGGTCGACCGCGCCGGGCTCGTCGGCCAGTACGTCGGGCTCACGGCAGTGAAGACCGATCGTGTCGTCCGCAAGGCGCTCGACGGCGTGCTCTTCGTCGATGAGGCGTATGCACTCTCGCGCGAAGCGGAGCGGCTCGACTTCGGCGACGAGGCGATCGAGACCCTGCTCAAGCGTATGGAGGACAACCGTCACCGACTCGTGGTGATCGTCGCGGGCTACCCGCGGTTGATGCGCCGCTTCCTGGAATCGAATCCCGGGCTCCGCTCACGCTTCTCGCGCGAGATCGAGTTTCCGGACTACTCGACCGACGACCTCGTCGAGATCTTCGGCCGCTTCGCGGCGGAATCCGAGTACGCGCTCGGCGACGGCGCCGAGGAGGCCCTGCGCACGATCTTCCACAACGCGGAGCGCGACGACTCGTTCGGCAACGCACGCTTTGCTCGCACGCTCTTCGAGCAGTCGCTGAACGCCCAGGCGTTGCGCCTCGGAGCGGGCGACGTCGAGCGGCTGTCGCATTCGGAGCTGATGGTCTTGACGCCGGAGGATCTCGTCGCCGGCGCACGCTCGCTCGGCGAGCATCCGGTGCCGCCGCGCGGCGGCTGGTTCAACCGCCGGCGTTGACGCGCAGGAGCGCGGTGACGACCTGCGGGTCGAACTGCGTGCCGGAGCAGCGGCGCAGTTCGGCAAGCGCCTCTTCCGTCGTCATCGCCGAGCGGTACGGACGATCGGTGGTCATCGCGCTGAACGCGTCGCACGCGCAGACGATGCGTGCGACGAGCGGGATGTTCTCGCCCGCGAGCTTGTCCGGGTAACCGTTCCCGTCCCAGTGCTCATGGCACGAGCGGACGAGGTGGCCGACATGACCGAGCAGCCCGCCGACGCGCTCGAGCATCTGCTCGCCCTCGATCGTGTGCGTCTCGATCACCGCTCGCTCGGCTGCATCGAGAGCGCCGGGCTTGTTGATGATCGATGCCGGGATCCGGATCTTGCCGACATCGTGCAGCAGGGCGACGAACTCCGCGTCGCGCCGGTCGGCGTCGTTGAGCTCGAGCGCGTCGGAGACCGAGAGCACCAGGTCAACGACATGCCGGCTATGGCTGCCGGTGTACGCGTTGTCTGCCTCGACGACGTCGTCGAGCAAGAAGGCGGTCCCGCGGTAGGCGTCGCTCAGCTCGAGTGCGTTGTCGATGCGGTGCTGGCGCTCCCGCGAGAAGTAGCGCAGGAGCCCGACAAGCGGGAGGACGACCAGTACCAGCTCCGGGTGCCCTGTCGTCGCGAACGCGAGGACCAGGCCGGTCGGTGCGAGCGCGACGTCCACGAGGTAGACGAGGGACATGATCCGTGTCAGGTCGCCGAACCGGATCCTGTGAACGGTGGCGAGCAGCGTGGCGTTCAAGAAATCGACCGCGAATTGCGCGAGCAGCGCGGCGAGGTAGACGGGCCATGCGGACCAGCGCAGCGGAAGGCCGCCGGCGAGGCCGATCACGAGCGCGGGCCCGAGCGCGTGCGCCGCGGATGCGACCATCGGCAGGACGTGCGCCGGATGGCGCAGCGGCCACGGACGGTCGCCGACCGTGCGGAGGAGAAGGCCGGCCGCGACGATGGCGGGCACGGTGCCGATCGGCAGGGCAAACAGCATTGGGACGAGGACGAGTTGGGTCGGGATCGCCGACCCGCTTCCGATTTCGAACTCCGCCCGCGACACGAGCGCACAGAGCGCGACGAAGAGCATCGCCAACGGCATCGAAAAGGACGGGCCGCCATGGACGAACAGCGCCGAGCCGACGATGGCCGCACCCGACACGAAGCCACCGAACCCCCAGATCAGGCGAGCGCGTGCTTCGAGCCCGCGCAGCCTGAGGCGTGCACGCGCGTCACGGACAGCGAAGGCGGAGCTGATCACCGGCCTGCTCGGCGGTGGATGTGGCGCAACGGCGCCGGTCTTCGCACCCTGGTCGGGCTACTACTTCGCGCCGAACGGCGGCTTCGAGCAGGGTTCGGCCGGCTGGGCCCTCTCGCGCGGAGCGGCGGTCGTCACCCAGAGCAACGAGCCGTGGTACCTCGCAGGCTTCGGGTCGAAGGCGCTCGAGATCCCGCAGGGCGGTAGCGCCGCGATCAACGTCTGTTACGGCGTCACCTATCCCGCCGTTCGCTTTCTCGTCGCGGGCCAGGACGGCCCGGCGACCGTCCACGTGCGCATCGTCGCCCAGAGCCTGCTCGGCGTCCTTTCGGTCCTCGATGGCGGCACGTTCACCGCCGGCGAGCGCTGGACGCCCTCTCCGAAGACCTCGACGCTGTTCAGCGCGGTTTCCTCGCTGGCGGGCACGAAGACGATGCAGCTGCAGTTCACGGTCGAGAGCGGCACGGCGCAGATCGACGATCTCTTCATCGATCCGCTGCTCGCTCAGACGTAGGGGCCCCGCGATACGCTCCGTCGCGTGGTGGAGCCGCTCAACGTTTGGGACTACGAGCGGCTGGCGGCGGAGCGTCTCGACCCCGGCGCTCACGGGTACTACGCGGGCGGCGCCGGCGACGAGCTGACGCTGCGCGACAACGTCGAGGCGTTCCGGCGCTGGCAGCTCCGGCCTCGGCTGCTGATCGACGTCGACACGTGCACGACCGCGACCACCGTTCTCGGGCAGGAGGTTTCGATGCCGCTGCTCGTCGCGCCGGTTGCGTTCCAGCGCGTCGCGCATCCGGACGGCGAGGTCGGGATGGCGCGGGCGGCGAAAGCCGCCGGCACAGTGATGTGCCTGTCGACGATCGCGACGTCCACGCCTGCCGAAGTCGCCGCTGTCGGCGGCCCGCGCTGGTTCCAGCTCTACGTGTTTCGCGACGAGGGCGTGACCCGCGACCTGATCGCGCAGGCGAGCGACCACGGGTATACCGCCCTGCTGCTGACGATCGACGCGCCGGTTCCCGGCAACCGCGAGCGTGACCGCCGCACGGCGTTCGTGATCCCGGACGACATCTCGATCGCAGCGTTCGGCAAGGGTGGGCTGACGCCCAAGCAGGTGTTCCAGGCGATCTCTGCATCGCTGACGTGGCACGACCTCGAGCGGCTGTGCGCGGAGTCCGACCTGCCGGTGCTCGTGAAGGGTGTACTCACGGCGGAGGACGCCAAGCTCGCGTGCGAGCACGGCGCAAGCGGCGTCGTCCTCTCGAACCACGGCGGCCGCC
>JBKJQL010000208.1:0-5968 GCA_046594035.1 Gaiellaceae bacterium | reverse complement strand
CCACCATCCATGAGTGCGCCTAAATGCGGATCGAGCCTCTAAATGCGGAACCCCTTCCGCAGCGAAGCAGACGCGTTCCGGTTCGTCTGGCTGACGATCGGGTACTTGGCGCTCATCGTCATCGGCTCGCTGATCCACGTCTGGGTCGGCGTCGCGGTCTTCGTCTTCGTCACCGTCGTTGCGGCGCGCTGGATGTTCCGCCGGACTCCACAGGAAGCCCCGGTTCGGCAGACGCCGGTCGCGAGCCCTGAGGGCGAGTACCGGATCCTCGTCGTCGCGAATGAGACCGTGGGCGGCCCGGAGTTGCTCGACGAGATCCGCGAGCGTTCGCGGGGCCGCGCGGCACAGGTGCACGTCGTCTGTCCTGCGCTGAACTCTCCACTGCGCCACTGGGTCTCCGACGAGGACGAGGCCCGCGCCTCCGCGCAGGTTCGTCTTGACGAGAGCCTCGTTTCGATGCGCGCGGCGGGGCTGTACGCGACCGGGGAGATCGGTGACGGGGACCCGATCCAGGCGATCGAGGATGCGCTGCGCACCTTCCATCCCGACGAGCTCCTCGTCTCGACGCACCCCGCAGGGCGCTCGCACTGGCTCGAGCGCGGCGTCGTCGAAAGAGCGCGCGAGCGCTTCGACCTTCCTCTGACCCACGTCGTCGTCGATTTGGGGGCTTGACCAGCACTGGCGATCGACGTCGTAGACCCGCTGCCGCTCGCCGACGAGCTGCGGGAGGTGCATCGCTCTGCGCTCGGTGCCGGCGCGCTCTCCGACGAGTGGGCGACGAACCGGCTCCCCGCACATACCACCCGCGACGACTTCGTCTTTCTGATCGCGCGCGAAGGGGAGGAGGTCGCCGGGTTCGCGTACGGCTACACCGGGAGCGACGGCCAGTGGTGGACCGACCGCGTCAGCGGGTCGCTGACGGCAGCGCAGCGCGCGGAGTGGATCGACCCGCCCCATTTCGAGATCGTCGAGCTCCACGTCAAGCCGTCCCAGCAGCGGCACGGGGTCGGCAGTTCACTGCTCGCACAGCTCCTGACGCGGCAGCCCCACGACCGGGCGCTCCTCTCCACGCAGACCGGCTCGCGGAAGGCGCGCGGCTTCTACGCCAAGAACGGGTGGAACGAGCTCGCGAGTGTCGACTTCGGGCCGGGCTACCCGCCCTACCTCGTGCTCGGCAAGCGGCTATTTCCCGGCGGCTGAAGCGACGTACTTCGAGACGGCCGCGATCTCGGCCGGCGTGAGCGTGCCCTTGAACGCCGGCATCGCGCCGCCGCCATTCATGACCTGCCGCGACACGACAGCGGAGGGCGGCTTGAGCTGGTCGAGGTTCGGCCCGACGGTGCCCGACGCGCCCGCGTCCTTCAGCGTGTGGCAGCTGGCGCAGTTCGCGCTGAAGATCTCCTTGCCGTTCGGTGCGGCGGTCGCGCCTCCACCGCCGCTCGCCGTCGGGGGCGCATTCGTCGCGGCGGTCACGCCGCAATTCGGGTTCCCAGCGCACTTGGCGATGTAGAGCGCGACCGAATCGGCGTCGGAGCCTCTGACCAGGTTCGGCTTCATCGGGCCTTCGGGGTCGGCGTAGGCGATCTGGCCGCGGACGACGTCGGCCATCGTCTGCTCCGAGAAGCCCTGTTGCTTGTCGGACGAGAACGCGTCGTCCAGGTTCGGGCCGATCGTCCCCTTCGACTTGGCGTCGGCCAGGGTGTGGCAGGAGGCGCACTTCAGATTGAAGAGCTGCTTGCCCTTGCCCGTGTCGCCGCTCGTGACGCGGCCAACGGCGCCGCAGCCCGTCGCGAGGAATGCGACGAGGAAAACCGCGGTCAGTGCGAGTGCGTTTCTCAGAGAGAGGCGACTGCTCGGGAATTGCTGCCGTCGCGGATGGGGGCCTGCATGCTGCGCATCGCGCGCGCCTTGATCAACATCAAGGCAACCAGCCTTGCCGTCGATCAAGTCACCCGCGCTGCTTGATCCAGACCCTCCCCGCAACGACATCAATTCCCGAGCAGTCGCCTACGCCGAGGGTTGAGAGGCGCCGTCGAGCTTCGAGACCGCCTCGTCGCGCGTGGCGTGGATCGCGAAGACGCGGTCGAGGCCGGTGATCTCGAAGATCTTGGTGATGTTCCGGTCGCTACACACCAGCGAGAGCTGGCCGTCGTTCGTGCGGAGGCGCTTGACGCCGCCGACCAGGACGCCGAGGGTCGTCGAGTCGATGAAGGTGGTGTTCGAGAAGTCCACGATCACCTGCTTGCCCCCCTGGCCGATCACCTCGAGCAGCTGCTGCTTGAACTCGGGTGCCGTGTAGAGGTCGACCTCGCCGGCGAGGGAGATGACGTATGCGTCGTCTGAAAGCTGCTCTGTCTTGATGTCGAAATTCATGACTCTCTCCCCCGTGTTGATGGCGCGGTTGAGTGCCGCGTGAGTCTAACCTCCGGTCGCTGCCGACGCGGCCGACTGCAGCTTCAGGCTCTTCAGGGCCTGCTTGACCTGGGGCGCGAGCGGGTCGGTCGGTGCGAGCTTCAGGAAGGCGTTGTACGCCCCGATCGCCACCTTCGTGTCGCCGGCCGACTGCGCGGCCTGTCCGAGCTGGATCTGCGTGGTCGCGTCGCTCGGGTTCAGCGCCACGATCCTCTGGTAGACGCCCTCGGCGTTGCGCTGAGCCTCCTGGAACTTGCCGTACGCCGTCGACTGCTTGGCCGAAGCCTCCGTCTGCACCGCGGCGGCGATCGGATCCTTGAGCGCCGTCGGGTCGGCGAAGGCCTTCCCGAACGGGGTGGCCGCGTCGGGTGCGAAGACCGCGCCCGGGGAGGCGTGCTGGGAGGCCTCGGTCCGGGCGTTCGTGTAATCGGTGGCGTAGGTGTTCGCGAGGGTTCCGTACTGGGAGGCGAGATCCGCGAGCCCGCTCTCGTCCTTCGGACGGAGCGCGGTGTAGCGCTCCAGCGCGTTCACCGCGTCCTGCGTCCGCTGCTTCCGTTCGAGCGCGGTAGCCAGGTCGCGCCACGCCTTCGCGTTCTTCGGCTCCTTCCCGACCTTCTTCTCGAGGCTCGAGATCGACGTGCCGCTGCCCGAGCCGAAGTTGAACATGCTCCCGAGGACGTCGCTGGCGCCCGACGAGCCCGACCCGACACCGAGGAGGACGAAGCCGAGCACGAACGAGACGGCGAGGAAGACGTACGCCCACTTGGCGTGGTTGCGCAGCCGCTGGAAGAACAGCTGCTCCTGCCACTCGGGCGGCTTCTGTCGTTTTGGTGCCGCTACTGCCGCGGAGCGAGCATTCGCTGCCGGGCGACGCTTGCGGTGCTGCGTACCTTTCGCCACTGTTCGGTGTCCTCGTTTGTGTAGCGGGTGTGGCCGTCGACGATCGTCTCAAGCACTCGTTCCGGCGAGCCGCCGAAGACGACGGCCGCTGCGGGATCCTCGACCGGATGGTACGGGCTTCCCGCAAGCGACACGACCGTCAGGTCGGCGCGCCTGCCGGGCGTCAGGGTACCCACCCGATCCTCGATCCGCAGCGTCCGAGCCGCATCGAGCGTCGCCATCCGCAGGGCGTCCTCTGCGAGGAGCGCCTCGGGGCGCCGGGTCCGGGCCCGCGCCACGTAGATCGCGGCGCGCATCTCCTCGAACATGTCGAAGGACGGCGTCGACGCCGGCGAGTCCGTTCCCAGGCCGACGCGGAGACCCGCCTCGCGGAGCTCCGCGACCGGCGCGATCCCACAGCCGAGAAGCGCGTTGGAGCGGGGGCAGTGCGCGATCGGAACGTCTCGCTCGGCGAGCAGGGCAATCTCGTCGTCGTTCACCTCGACGCAGTGGGCGCAGAGCAACTCGGGCCCGAGGACGGGCTCGAGGGTTCCCACCGCCCGCTTGCCGGTAGGCGGGACGAGGATCGGGATCCCATGGAGCGGGCCGCTCCCGTGCTCGAGCCACTCGTTCTCATGGGCGCTCTCGGCCAGGTGGGTGCCGACGGGGATGCCGAGCGACAGGCACCACTCGTACGTCGCGAGCGAGCAGGTGTAGGGCGCGTGCGGTGAGACGCCGATGCGCACGAGCCCCGTCTCCTCGACACTGGTTGTTTCGATCCAGTCGCGCTTCTCCTCGAATTGCCGTTTCGCTTCTGCGGGATCGGCCGCGAACACTTCGAGGTAGACGATCGCCCGCAGGCCGAGCTCCCCGGCGGCGGTCGCGGCCGCGCCGGAGAAGCTGTAGTCGGCCGTCGTCGCGATTCCAGTGCGTAGCGCCTCGAGCACGCCGAGTCGCGCGATCGCGACCATGTCGTCTTGGTCGAGCCGGTTCTTCCGCTCGACGTGCGTGGCGATCCAGGGGCCGAATGCCTGGCCGTCGCCGAACCCCGCGTAGGTCGCGTACTCCAGGTGCGAGTGCGCGTTGACGAAGCCCGGAACGATCGCGGCGTCGGCGTAGTGGCGCTTCGCCCGGCCGGTGGTCACCTCGACGACCGCTCCGCCCTCGTACCGGACGAGCCCACCGGCGATCGGCGGCCCGTCGACGGGCAGCACCCAGTCGGCTGAGACTTCGGTCACGTCGCGACGGGCTCGGCGTTCCGAGCGGCCCGTCGGTCGAGCAGCACGGAGAGCCAGATCGATCCCTCGTAGAGGAACACGAGCGGGATCGTCTCGAAGAAGGTCGTGACGGGATCGATGCCGGGAAGCGCGACGCCGATCACGGCGACGATGAAGTAACCGATGCGGCGGTTCTTTCGCAGCTGGCGTGTGGTGACGATCCCCAGCCGCGTCAGGCCGACGACGAAGAGCGGTAACTCGAAGACGAGCGCCATTGCGAGCAAGACCATGGTCGCGAAGCTGATGTAGGGCCGCGCCTGGACCTCGATGTTGTAGATCGACGAGTCGAAGTGCGTCAGGAACTTCGCAGCCGCCGGAAGCGCGACGTAATAGCCGAAGACGATCCCGCAGACCATCAGCGCGGTCGCCAGGAAGACGAACGCCTTCAGCATCCGTTCGTGTCCCTGCTCGATCGCGGGGATGAAGAACGACCAGGCCTGCCAGAGGATCACCGGGAGCGAAACCGCGAAGCCGAGATACAAGCTCAGCCAAAGCGAGGTCATGAAGGGCTCGCCGATCTGGAGCGTGATCAGCTTGCGGTGCTCGTGCGGCAACTGGCGGGTCAGGAGCCGGATCACGCGCGCGTGCACGATGAATGCCGCGACCCAGGCGACGACCACCACGCCGATGCACACGAACAGCCGCTGGCGCAGCTCTTCCAGATGCTCGACAAGCGTGGCCTCTTCGCCGTGACTCAGGCGACGGGGCAAGCGCCTCATAAAGATCTAGTGAACGGACTCGTTCTCGCGCGAAGGCGAGTGTGCCGTCGTGTCCTGCGTGGTTGAGACCGGGAGCTCCGCGGGCTCGTCTTTCGAGTTGCCACTGACGGAGTCCTTGAACTCACGCATTCCGGATCCGAGCGACCGGCCGATTTCCGGCAGGCGCTTGGCGCCGAAGAGCAGGAGGGCCAGAATCAGCAGGCCGGCGATTTCCATGGGACCGATGTTAGGCATGGGGCCAGCGTACCAGCGTTCCGGCCCAGATCCCGATCCGGAGACCCGGGGTTCGCCAAACAGGGTCCGGGTACCATGAGACGCACGAGTGAGGCCTTTCTGCGCCTTGCCGACCAAGGACTGAGGAGCACGCGATCTTGGCAACACTGGAGCTGAAGAATCTGCACGTCGCCCTCGAGGACGGCACCCCGATCGTCAAGGGCGTCGATCTGACGATCAACTCGGGCGAGGTGCACGCGGTCATGGGCCCGAACGGCTCCGGCAAGTCGACGCTCGCCTACGCGATCGCGGGCCATCCGGCCTACGAGGTCACCGAGGGGCAGATCGTGCTCGACGGCGTCGACATCACCGAGGCCGGGGCCGACGAGCGCGCCCAGGCCGGGTTGTTCCTCGCCTTCCAGTACCCGCACGCGATTCCGGGCGTCACCGTCACGAACTTTCTGCGGC
>JBKJQL010000122.1:0-13486 GCA_046594035.1 Gaiellaceae bacterium | reverse complement strand
GTTGTCGAAGACGGCGTAGGGCGCGGCAGCCGCAGCTTTCTCGAGGTCGGCGTCGGCGAAGACGACGTTCGCCGACTTGCCGCCGAGCTCGAGCGTGACGCGTTTGATCGTGTCGGCCGCGCCTTTCATCACGCCGCGGCCGACCTCGGTCGAACCGGTGAAGCCGATCTTCGCGACGTCGGGGTGCTCGACGAGGCGTTGGCCGACGACGCGGCCCTTGCCGACGAGCACGTTGAGCACACCCTCGGGGATGCCCGCCTCGAGCGCGAGCTCGGCGAGCCGCAGCGCGCTGAGCGGCGTCAGCTCGGCGGGCTTGAGCACGACGGTGTTGCCGCACGCGAGCGCGGGCCCGAGCTTCCAGGAGGAGATGTTGAGCGGGAAGTTCCAGGGCACGATCAGCCCGACGACGCCGAGCGGTTCCCGGAACGTCATGTCGACTCCGCCGGCAACCGGGATCGTCTCGCCGTACTTCTTATCCACGGCGCCTGCGTAGAAGTGGAAGACGTCGGCCACCATGCCAACCTCGCCGCGCGCGCCGGCAATCGGCTTGCCGACGTTCTGCGACTCGATGCGAGCGAGTTCCTCGGAGTGGTCCTCGACGAGCGTCGCCAGGCGTCGCAGCAACCTTCCCCGATCCCGAGGCGAGACATCCCGCCAGCCCGGGAAAGCCGCCCTGGCCCGAGCCACAGCCGCGTCGGTCTCCTCGATCCCGGCCTCCTCGAGGGTCGCAATCGTCTCCTCGGTGGCCGGGTTGATGACGGTGACAGTCACGACTGCGATTCAACCACGCGGCCTCGGCCCCGCGCTTCAGTCGTCGTTCAACTCCGAACCCCGTCGTTTGACGTCGGGACTTGGCTGCGGAGGACCAGTCCGTGCTGGACGAACTCGCCGTAGGCTTGGCGCGCGATTGCCGGCCGTGGATCGATGAGCTCCAAGAGGGCCGTCGGGTTGTGGAACGGGCGTGGATGCTCTCGGCCGAGCGTCGCCCGGTATCCACACCAGCGGCCTTCGCCCGGTATCGCTCCGGGCTTGGTCCGGGTGAGGTTCAGGTCGACATACGAGCACGCAACCAGAACGGCGCCCTCGCTCTTCAGCTCACGCCGGAAAAAGCCATGGCGAAACAGATGACCCTGCCGCGTCTGCCCGTACACCTTGTGAATCCAGCGGGAATAGCCACCGTGCAATTCCCGCAAGCCTTCGGAGAGGCCCCCGTCGGTCAGCTTCACGACGAAGTGGTGGTGATTGTCGACGAGCGCCCAGGAGAGGGTGTCCCAGCTGTATTTCAGGGACACGCGAAGGTACATCGTGAGGAATCGTTCGTGTTGAAAGTCATTCGCGAAGAGCGTCCGTCCGTACGTGCCTCGGGATCCGACGTGGTAATAGCCCTCGGGGTTGATCGGCGCCTTCGGCGACATTCGTCGAACGTAGCGACTGCCATGACAATGGGCATCGTCTGTGGAGGAAACGTCACCGTTTTGTGACGTCGTTTGACGACGGGACTGGGCTCGGGAAGCCTTGCCCGAAGGGGCTAGTCTAGGCAGTTTGTGCAGCGCGGTACTCGGCGGCTTCTTGCACCAGCGCTTCGAAGAGCGCGAGATCTTGACCCTCTTCGGGATGCCAGAGGACGCCCAGGGTGAAGCGGCGCGCTGGGTCCTCCAGGGCTTCGATCGTTCCGTCGGGGGCGAGCGCTGCTTCGCGCAGGCCCTTGCCGAGCTCCCCGTAGCCCTGGTGGTGGTGTGACTTGACGTCGGCGCGGTCGCCCAGGATCGACGACAGCTTGGTCTCCGGAAGCACGGCGACGTCGTGATCGGCGAACACGCCGGGGGTCTCCTTGTGCACGTTCGTGTGCACGCGATCGGGGACGTGCTGTTCGAGGTCGCCGCCGAGCGCGACGTTCAGCACCTGGGAGCCGCGGCAGATTGCGAGCAGCGGCACGTCACGTGCGAGCGCCGCTTGCATCAGGCCGAGCTCGAAGTCGTCGCGCTCGCGCACCCACCCGTTCGTCTCCGCGTGCGCCTCCTCGCCGTAGAGCTCCGGGTCGAGATCGCTCCCGCCGGAGAAGATCAACCCGTCGACCGAGTCGAGCGTCTCCTCGAACGACGCCCCGGGCGGAACGAGCAGCGGCGCGCCACCGGCTCGCACGACCGAGCGCACGTACGACGCCGGCACGAGCGCCGCGTCCAGCTCCCACGCGCCCCACGCTGCGGACGTGAGGTACGTCGTGATCCCGATGACCGGCTTACCCACGCTCGTACAACCGCTCGCGTTCCCAGTTCGTGACGACCTTGTCGAACAGCGCCTGCTCCGTCCGGGCGTAGTTGAGGTAATGCTCGACCACGTCGTCACCGAGAGCGGCGCGCGCCATCGTGCCGTTCTCGAGCGCCTCGATCGCCTCGCGCAGCGTCGACGGGAACCGCTCCGCGCTCGACTCGTACGCGTTTCCTTCCAGTGCCGCGCTCAGCTCCAGGGAGTTCTCGATCCCGTAAAGCCCCGCCGCCAAGAGCGCAGAGAACGCGAGATACGGATTGACATCTCCACCCGGGATGCGCGTCTCCGCGCGCAGCGCCGGGCCGGACCCGACGACGCGGAACCCACACGTGCGGTTGTCGCGCCCCCAGGCGAGCGTCGTCGGCGCCCACGAGCCCGCCGCGTAGCGCTTGTACGAGTTGATGTTCGGCGCGAAGAAGATCGCCAGTTCGCGCGCACACGCGATCTGCCCCGCGAGATACGAGCGGAACACCTCGCTCTCTCCTGCGAATGCGTTCTCGCCGTCACGCCACAGCGACGAGTGGATGTGACAGGACGATCCGATCCACGTGTGGTCGGGCTTCGCCATGAACGTGATCGAGCACCCGTTCAGGTGCGCGATCTCCTTGGCGCCGTTCTTGTAGACGACGTGGTTGTCGGCCATCGAGAGCGCGTCCGAGTAGCGAAAGTTGATCTCCTGCTGGCCCGGCCAGGCCTCGCCCTTCGAGGTCTCGACGAGGATGCCCGCTCCGTGCATGCCGTTTCGGATCTGGCGCAGCAACGGCTCGTCGTAGGTCGACGCAAGGATGTGGTAGTCGAGGATGTAGGGCACTGACGGCGTCAGGCCGTTGTAGCCCTTCGCGTGCGCCTCCTCGTACGTCTCGCGCAGCAAATAGAACTCGAGCTCCGACGCGAACATCGCGTCGTACCCATGCCCCTTCGCGCGCTCGAGTTGCGCGCGCAGTACCTGACGCGGCGAGGGACGCACCGGCGAGCCGTCGCCCCACGCGATGTCGCACTGCACCATCGCTGTTGCCTCGAGCCAGGGGATGCGCCGCAACGTCGCCAAATCCGGCACGAGCTCGAAGTCGCCGTAGCCGCGCTCCCACGATGCGATCTCGTAGCCCGGCACAGGGTCCATCTCCATGTCGAGGGCGAGCAGGTAGTTGCACCCCTCGGTGCCGTGGCCGTGATCGATCTGCTCGAAGAAGAAGTCGCGATGCAGGCGCTTGCCGAGCAGGCGCCCCTGCATGTCGGTGAACGCCATGATCACGGTGTCGATCGATTCGTCGGCGCGCAGTTCGTCCAGCGTCAGCACAGGGTTGACCTCCTTCGTAGAGGGAGCCGGCATGAGCCGGCTCCCTCCGATCCGGTAGCTCAGGCGATCCTACGCCTGCGTTGGGGATGTCCCGCGTACACCAGGCCCCCCGTACTGCGCTTCGATCGCCGCCAGTTCGGCCTCCGTCCCCTGGACGACCGGGCCCTTGAACCATCTGCGCGCCGACACCATCCACCAGATGCCCACAGCGAGCAGGACGCCGCCGACGGTGAGCGGCGCGTAGTTCACGACGTTCCAGTCGAAGCCGCTGTGCCATGGGATCGCGGTCGGCGTCGTCGGCAGCAGGAACAGGATGCAGACGAGCAGGATCCAGCAGATCGCTATTGGGTTGATCCACCGGTAGTGCTTTCCGAGTGTCCACGCACCCGCCTCGAAGGACGAGCCTGCGCGCCACCGGAGGTAGATCGGGATTCCGTAGGCGATGTAGAGGCCGATCACGGCCACGGAGGTTCCGACCAGGTAGCCGATTCCGCCATTCCACAGCGTCGGCAGCATCAGCGCCCACGAGAGCACCGCGATTGCGATCACGGCGTTCGTCGGCACGCGGTGCCGAACCGACACACGACGCCAGATCCGGCCACCCGGCACTGCGCCGTCTCGGGAGAACGCGAACATCATGCGTGACGCCGCCGTCAGCGACGCGAGCCCGCAGAAGAACTGTGCGACGCAGGCGATCACCAGCAGGCCCTCGGCCCAGCGCTTGCTCATCGAGTGCTGCCAGATGTACGTCACGTCGAACGGACCGGCCGCGATCGTTCCCGCAACGTCGGGCACGGCGAACGTGACGGCGACGAGCAGGATCCAGCCGAAGATGATCGACATGACAACGGACATGACGACGCCGAGAGCGGCCGAGCGCGACGCCGCGCGTGTCTCTTCACTCATGTGCGCGGACGCGTCGTACCCGGTGTACGTGTACTGCGCCATCAGGAGGCCGATTCCGAACACGAACCAGAACACGGGGTTCGCGAAGCTGTGTCCGCTGAACCCGGACTCGTTGATCGTCTTGGTGAAGACGAACGACGCCGACTGGTGGTGATCCGGGACCACGATCAGGACGACCACGATCACGGCGACTCCGATCATGTGCCACCACGCCGAGATCGAGTTGATCAGTGCGAGCAGCCCGACACCATTGAGGTTCAGAAGCATGTGCAACGCGACGATCACGCTGAACGTGACGAACACGGTATGCGTGTCGGTACCGATGCTCGGGAACCACAGGTTCAACAGGGCCGTCCAGAACACGGCTGCGCCGTAGTCGATGGCCGCCGTGACGCCGATCTGGCCAATCAAGTTGAACCAGCCCGAGAACCAACCCCACGCGGCTGATCCGAGCTTCGATGACCAGTAGTAGATCGCCCCGGCCGTCGGCATCGCCGACGCCACTTCAGCCATCGCGAGCGCCACGAGGAGCACGAAGAAGCCGACGATCAGCCAGCCCCACGTGATCGCGACCGGACCGCCGGAGTTGAACGCGATGAAGTACGAAGTGAGGCAGCCGGCGAGAATCGAGATGATCGTGAACGAGATCGCGAAGTTCGAAAACCCGCCCATCTCCCGGTAGAGCACCTGTGCGTAGCCGAGTTTGTGAAGCAGACGTTCATCAGCGTCGTGCGTATTGCCTTCCACCTGACCTCCTAGGGGTTTCGTGCCGGATGGAACTAAGGAGGCGATTCTCTGACACCGACCGGTCGGTGCACAAGGGCTGACGGTAGTTTTGGCCCGTGCGGAGCTTTCGTTACGTGGTCTGCGACGTCTTCACGGACGTCCCGCTGGCCGGAAATCAGCTTGCCGTCTTCACGGACGCCCGCGATCTCGACCCGCTGACCATGCAGGCGCTCGCGCGGGAGATGAACTTCAGCGAGACCGTCTTCGTACTGCCTCCGAGCAACGCGGAAGCCGACGTGCGCATCCGGATCTTCACACCGGTGCTCGAGCTCCCCTTTGCCGGCCACCCGGTGCTCGGCACCGCGTTCGTGCTCGGCGGGCCGCTCTCGAAGATCGTCATCCGCCTCGAGACGGGTGCCGGTGTCGTCCCGGTCGAGCTCGAGCGGGAGGGGCCGCGCATCGTCTTCGGTCTCATGCAACAGCCGATCCCGACCTTCGCGCCCGTCCCCGATCCCGAACCGATCTTCGCCGCGCTCGGCGTCGCGGGCTCGGGGTTGCCGGTCGAGCGCTACGACCTCGGGCCGGGGCACGCGTATGTCGAGCTCGGCTCCCCGGAGGAGGTGGCCGCGCTCCAGCCCGACATCGCCGCGCTCGCGCGCGCGACCTCGGACGGCGTCAACTGCTTCGCACGCGACGGCGAGCGCTGGAAGAACCGCATGTTCGCGCCGAACCACGGCGTGACCGAGGACGCCGCGACCGGCTCGGCCGCCGGTCCGCTCGCGCTGCATCTCGCCCGCCACGGTCGGATCGCGTTTGGCGAGCGGATCGAGATCAAGCAGGGCGCCGAGATCAACCGCCCCTCGACGCTCTACGCCGAAGCGCACGGCAGCGCGGACGAAATCGAGCGGATCGCGGTCGGCGGCTGCGCCGTCACCGTCGCGCGCGGCCAGTTCAGCTTCTGAGCTCGAGCGCTTCGATCTCGGGCAGCTCGAGCGCGAGAGCCGCCCAGAACAGACCGCCGTTTCGCGACACGTACAGCAGGTTGCGCGCGGCGTAGACGAGTAGGTCGGGATCGTCGTCGGAGATCGCGATCGCGCGTCCCGCCGGCAGGCCGCGTCCCGACTCGCGCCACGTCGAGCCCGTGTCGTGCGAGATCAGGAGCGGCGGTCTCGCATCGACGACTGCCGCAACCGTCGAGCCCGACGCAGCAGCCGCCATCACGCGCGGCAGGTTCAGAGCGGGTGCAGGCGGCGGGGAGACGTCCTCGTCCCACGGCTCGACCTCGTCCGTCTCGAGGTCGACGACGAACGAGCCCGCGACCGTTGCGACCAAGACGTTCATCTCGACAGCATCGAAGCAACGACTGCGGTTGCGCGCCGCGCGGAACCGGTGGGGGAGAACCCCGCGTTGCGCCCGACGATGTAGGAGGTGGCGAACGCATCACCGGCGCCGGTCGGGTCAGTGGCCAGCGGGCGCGCGGGGACGTACTCGCTCTTGCCGCCGTAGTAGATCGTCGACCCGCGCGAACCGTGCGTCACGACGACCTCGCGCACGCCGAGCGCGCCCGGGTCGCCGATCACGGCCGCTTCTTCCTCCGCCAGCTTCAGCACCCAGATGTGGCGCAGGATCTCCCGGTCGAAGTCGTCGTCGAGGCGAAGCGGCCCGATCGCCGGGGCGCGCACGAGACCCTGCCCGTCGAACGACACGCGGCGTCGTCGCGCGAGCGCGGCGATCGTCTCGACCGGGAACTCGCCCCGAACGAGCGGCGCGACGTGCACCCAGCGCGCGGACGGCAGTTCCGGGATGTCTCCCGGCTGCCACACGTCACCGAGCGCGTCGATCGACATCGTCCTGATGTCGCCGTCGTATGAGAACGAGAACGTGTTGGTCGACTCGCCGCGCACGTACCGTGTCGGAGTCCCGAGCCGGACGAGCGGTGGCAGAAGCTCCTCGCGGTCGGCCGCGGCGCAGCGCGCGACGACCCGGGCCGGAACGCGAACCCGTTGCAGCGCGCGAGCGCCGTGGAAGGAACCGCCGCCGACACGCGGCGCCTGTCCCGGCAGGAGGTCCCGCGAGAGGTTCCCGATGAGCGCAATCACGCGCTCGCGAGGATAGGCCTCCTCGAGAGCAAGCGTGCAGCCGCAGCGAGCGCGAACGCCGCTGCGAAGCTCGGAATCGAGGCGCCGCCCCATGGCAACGCGTGCGGATGCGTCTGCGCGACGATGTCGGTCCACCAACTCGGGCCTTGCGGATACAGCCACTGGTAGAGGCAGAAGCCGGCCAGCCAGGCCGCGACCATCTCGATCCGAACCTCGGGCACCCGGAAGACGTGCGCGGCCGAGTAGTGCCGTCCGGCGAGCAGCCAGTCGGCGAGTAGCACCGCGAGCAGCGGCACGAAGAACGAGCCGAGCAGGTAGAGGAACGGCTGGTAGTTGCGTAGGTCGATCACGAGCGACCCGACCGTCGCGACCGCGGCGAACCCCGCGACGAGCACGCGTTGCGGCACGCGCGGCACGAGGTTCTGCAGGCTCACCGCGCCGGAGTAGACGTTCGCGAATGCCTCGTCGCTCTCGTCGACGGTCAGTGCGAGCAGTGCCAGCACGCTTGCCGCTCCACCCGCCGCGATCGCGATCAGCAGGCCGGGCGCGTCGCTGATGTGACGTGAGAGCGCGATCACCGCGCCGAGTGCGAACAGCGGCACCGTCGGGATGAAGTAGCCGAGGCCCGCGCTCCAGAAGCCGGTCGCACGCGAACGGGAGAAGCGCGTGTAGTCGGCGGCGAGAGGTGTCCAGCTGATGATCGACGCAAGCACGAGGTCAAAGCCCGGCCAGAACGCATGCGCACCGTCGCGGTGCCAGAGCGAGGCGGGATGCTGACCGTGCAGCGACCACCAGGCGAGGTAGACGAGCGACACGACGACGACCCAGATCGCAAACTTCCGCACGTACTTGCGGACAAAGCCGACCGGACCGAGGAACGCGAGCGCGGCCGCGATCGCGCCGAAGAGGATCTTCCAGAACGGCACGCCGCCGAAGCCGAAGAGCTGCTCGGAGAGCGCGCTTGCCCCGGTCGCGATGATGATCAGCTCGAAGACCGACCAGCCGAGGCACTGCGTGATGTTGAGCGCGGTCGGGAGGTACGACCCGCGTCGACCGAGTGGCGCCCGCATCACCACCATCGCGGGCACGCGCGCGTCGGCGCCGATCAGGCCGGCGAGGCCGAGCAGGACGTTGCCGGCGACGGCAGCCGCGACGATCGCGCCGAGGGCGACCGGGAGGGACAAGCCCAGGCCGAACTGGTCGGGCGGCAGCACGAGGAACGCGCCGGCGACGATCACGAGCAGGGAGACGGACAGGTTCGTCCAGAGCAGAAGGCCGTCGACGAGACCGAGCACGCGGAGGCGCTCGGGGACGGGGTCGATGCCCCAGGACGGCGTGTCGTCGTTTGTCATTGCACTCCCTTCGCCGGCATGACCCGGATCAGGTTTTGCGGGTGTGATCTCAGCCCGTAGTCGGGGCACCCCGGTGGTCGCGGTTCAGGTTACAGCGCGACCAAACGGGTGGCGGTTGCCTTCCAGCTTGCGACCAGCAGGTCACCCTCCCGGATCTGGAGGCGCTGCGCCGACTCGGCCGTGACCTCCGCCGTCACGGCGCCGACCGTGACGCGCATGCGGTTCGCGACCGGGACGAGGCTCGTCACGGAGCCCTGGACGTGATTCTGGGCGGAGTCCGATGGAAGGGCGCGCGAGAGCGTCACGTCCCACGGGTAGACGACCGCGGCGACCTCGCCGCTTGCATCGTCGCTGGAGACGATCACGTTGCGGTCGTCGAGCTCGATCGAGGTCAACGTGCCGGCGCGGCGCGCCTGTCCGTGCAGCACGTTGCCTCCGGCAAAGCGGGCGACAAACGCCGACACCGGAGCGGCGATCAGCTCGTCGGCGCGGCCGATCTGAACGAGCTCTCCCTCCACGAGAACTCCCACCCGATCCGCGAGTGCCGCGGCCTCGACGAAGTCGTGCGTGACGACGATCGTCGGCAGGCCGAGCTCGCGAAGCGTCGCGCGCAACTCGACGCGGATCGTGTCGCGCGTGTGCGCGTCGAGCGCCGCGAGCGGCTCGTCGAGCAGCAGCACCTCGGGCTTCCGGGCGAGCGCGCGTGCCAGGGCGACCCGCTGCCGCTCCCCGCCGGACAGCTCCGCCGGCCGGGCGTCGCCGAGGTGCACGATCCCCAGGCGATCGAGCAAGTCGCCCGGTGGCCCGCCGAAGGCCACGTTCTTCCGCACGCTGAGGTGCGGAAAGAGCGCGTAATCCTGGAACACGAAGCCGACCGAGCGCTTCTCCGCCGGCAGTTCCGACCAGTCGCGTCCGTCGACCTCGAGCCGCCCGTGCGCAGGTACGAGGCCGGCGATCGCCCGCAACAGGGTCGTCTTGCCTGCGCCCGACGGGCCGACCACGGCGACGGTCTCCGCCCCGACGTCGAGCGCTACGCGGAGCTCGAAGGCACGGAGCGGAACGGCGACGTCCAGCCGAAGCTCAGCCATTTGACCACCAGGAGGAGGATGAACGAGAACGCGACGAGCATCGCGCTCATCGCGAGTGCCACGTCGAAGTTCCGCGCGAACTCTGCGTAGATCCCGAGCGACAGCGTTTGGGTCAGGCCCTGCAGCGAGCCCGCGAACATGATCGTCGCCCCGAACTCGCCGAGCCCCCGCGCGAAGGAGAGTGCGAGGCCTGCTCCGAGACCGCCGGCGGCCAGCGGCAGCCCGACCCGGAAGAAGACGCGCCATGGGCTCGCGCCGAGCGTGCGCGCCGCGGCGATCAACGTCGGGTCGAGCGCCTCGAACGACGCGACGGCGGTGCGCACGAAGAAGGGCGCGGAAACGAATGCGATCGCGAGCACGACCGCGAGCTGCGTGAACGGAATCGACGTGGAGAGCAAGCCGGTGCGCCCGAAAGCGGCGAGCAGCCCGATTCCCGCGACTGCCGGCGGCAGCACCAGCGGAAGCTCGACGACGGTGAGCAGCACGCTGCGCCCACGGAACCGTCGCGTTGCGAGCAGGTAAGCGGTCGGCGTGCCGAGTGCCACGACGAGCGCCTGCGCGACCGCACTCGTGCGCAGCGAGACGACGAGAGCATCGCGCGCGACCGGATCGCTCAGCTCGTGTGCGAGCGTGGTGGGGGAGACCCGCAGGAAGATCGCGACTACCGGCAGTGCGAGAAACGTGAGCGCGACCGCCGCCGCAGCGCCGAACACCGCTTTCACGGCAGTCCGAATCCCGACGTGCGTAATGTCGTGCGCCCTCGCTTGGACAGCACTTCGCGCACGAACGCCGCTGCAAGCTTGGGATGCTGCGACGTGGTCGGAATGCAGAGCTGGTACCCAACGGTCGGCTGTCCCGCAGCAGGGACAGCGATCCGAAAGACGCGGTTACCGACCGGTTTCACGTCGGTGCGGTAGACGAAGCCCGCGTCGGCCTCGCCGAGCGCCACCTTGGCGACCACGAGCTTGACGTCGTCCTCTTCGCTGACGACGTTCTTCAGCGCGTTCGAGAGACCGAGGTTTGCCAGGAGCTTGCGCGTGTAGTCGCCGATCGGCACGCCCTTCTGGCCGATCACGAGCTTGATGTCGTTGCGCGTCAGGTCGTAGACCGAACGGACGCGTGCGGGATTCGCGCGGGGGACGATGAGCACTACCGTGTTCGTCGCGAACGTCGCCGGCTTGGAGCAGAGTCCCGCGGCGTACAGCTGTTGCGGGTATTTCGGCGACGCTGCCGCGAAGACGTCCGCGTGTGCGCCCTGCGTGATCTGGAAGGCAAGCTGGTCCGAGCCTGCGAACTGGAACTTCGGTGCCTTGTCGATCAGCGGGAATATCCCGGTCAGGGAGGCTGCGGCGAAGATCGCGAGCAGCTTCACTGTTCGACCATCACCGACGTCGACTTGACGAGCGCCGTCGCCGGCATGCCGGGCTTCAGCCCGAGTTCCTCGACGGCGTCACGCGTGACGAGCGCGACGACGCGCGTCGGCTCCGTCACGACGATTTCGACCTGCGCCATCAGCCCGTCGATCTCGACGCTCGAGACCGTGCCGACGAAGCGATTACGCGCGCTCAACCCCGACGAGCGCGACTCGGCGCGCAGCCGCTCGACCTCGGCCGCCGAGACGACGCGCCGGTTGCGCTCGTCGCGGCCGGTGCGAATCCGCCCCGACTTGTCCCAGCGCCGCAGCGTGTCGAGGCTGATTCCGAGCCGTTGCGCGGCCTCGCGCGCTGTGAAGTTCCTAGGCATAGCCTAGGCACTCTACCTGGCAGGCCTAGATCGCTCCCAACACGGCGTCGAGGTCGGGCCAGATTGTCGTGTCGATCTCGATCAGCCGGCCGCCGATCGGCAAAGCCGGCCACTCGCCTCCGGCAGCCCGTTCGGCGATCTCGTCGGCTGCGTCCAGGTCGTAATGCACGGGGTGCCGATGGGTGGCGCGGGTGAGCAGCCGCTCGCGCAGGACGGCCGGGTCGGCCGAGACGTGCACCTGGGTGATGCGTGCTGCCGGAAGCGTCCCGAACCAGTCCGGGAGCCTAAAGTTGCCCTCGACGATCACCGAGACGCTTGCGGACAAGAGCTCGCGGACGACCGCGAACTGCAGGTGGAACGTCGCCACACCAAGTCGCTGCGACTCGCTGCGATCGCCCGCGAACTCGAGCGCATCTCCGAGCGTCTCCTTGAGCGCGTCCTTCGCGATCAGGGGCAGCCCGAGCCGCACCTGCAGTTCGCCGGCGATCGTCGTCTTCCCGGCACCCGGCGGGCCGGTGACGACGACCAGACGGGGGATCGTGGGTCCAGGTTCGAGGCGCAGGAGACGATCCTCACAAATCGAAAGGACTCCGAAGTATGTTCGGTAACGGACGTGACGACGCATCCCGCCGCATCGCACTCGCGAGCGCGCTGATCATCGCCCTCATCGGCGCGGCGTTCGCCGTGACGATCTGGCGCTATCAGCACTCGCACAGCGCCTCGAACCTCGCCCTCCAGGTCCGCCAGGAGCGCTTCGCGGCTGAGAGTGCCGGCACCCTCTTCTGGCGTGAGCGCGAGGCGATGAACGAGTACCTGCTGAACGGCGACCCCGCGATCCTGCCCGAGATCGCCGACCAGCACCGCGCGTTCACACAGGTGATCGACAGCCTCGGCACCGACGTTGCCGCCGAAAACGCACTCAGCGTGGCGGCAGGGAAGGCGAATGACGAATTCGTAGCGGTCTTCGAATCGTCGAAAAGTGTCGCCAAGACGTCGCTTGCAGCGGAGGAGCGCGCCGTCGAAAGGCTGAACGCGCGCGAGGAAGCGATTCTCGCGCCGCTCGACAAGCTCCAGGCGATCTACGCCGCGGAGGCGACGCAGAGCCTTGCCGACGCGCGTGGGGCCGGGCGGCAGGCGCTGATCGCCGGGATCATCGGCGCACTGCTGGCTCTCGCGGCCGGCATCGCCTTTGCGCTCTACGCCCTCCGCCTGCTCAGGCAGGTCAGTGAGACCGTCGAGCAACTCGGTGAGCGCGAGCGCGCGCTGCAAACGACCGTCGCCGAGTTGAGCGATCGTGACGAGCTGCTCGAGCGCATCACCGCGACGTCGGCGGTGCTTGGTGGGGTTGCGAATGAGTTGCGTGCGGCTGCGCGTGAGTCGGCTGCTGCGACGACGGAGCAATCTTCGGCGGTTGCGGAGACGTCGGCGACGATTGAGGAGTTGGCGGCGACGGCGACGGGGATTGCGGATAACGCGCGTGCGGTTGCGACGGCTGCGGAGCAGACCGGGGACACGATGCGGGATATGCAGGAGAAGGTGGAGGCGATTGCTGAGCGGTCGTTGTCGCTTGGTGAGCGCTCGCAGAAGATCGGTGAGATTTTGGAGTTGATCAACGAGATCGCTGAGCAGACGAATTTGTTGGCGTTGAATGCTGCGATCGAGGCTGCGCGTGCGGGTGATGCGGGGCGTGGTTTTGCGGTGGTGGCGTCTGAGGTGCGGAAGTTGGCGGAGCGTTCGATCAGGTCGACGGAGTCGATCAAGGAGATCATCGTGGCGGTTCAGGATGAGACGAACGCGACGATCATGGCGACGGAGCAGGGGACGCGTCAGGCGCGTGAGGTTGGTGAGTTGATGGGGTCGACGGCGATGATGTTGGAGGAGTCGATCCTGGCGACCCAGCAGCAGAAGTCGGCGGCGGATCAGGTGGCTGCTGCGATGGTGCAGATTCGTGAGTCGGCCGACCAGCTCGCGGCGGAGCAGGAACAACGCGTCGGCACCGCCGAACGC
>JBKJQL010000125.1:0-3728 GCA_046594035.1 Gaiellaceae bacterium | reverse complement strand
CTCGGTTTTCGCGCTCAACCTCGTCACGGGAGCGGCGATCGGGCTTGCGATCGACTACAGCCTGCTGCTCGTCTCGCGCTACCGGGAAGAGCTCGCTCGACACGGGCCGGGGCGCGACGCGCTGCGGGCCACGCTCGCCACCGCCGGCCGCACGGTCGCGTTCAGCGCCGTGACCGTGGCAGCGGCGTTCGCGTCGCTGCTCGTCTTCCCGCTCGCATTCCTGCGTTCGATGGCGGTCGGCGGGATGATCGTCGCCCCGCTCGCCGGGCTCGTTGCGCTTGCGCTGCTGCCGCCGCTCTTTGTGCTGCTCGGCCCGCGCGTGAACGCGCTCGCGCCGAGTCGCTGGCAGCGCGCGGCCGAGCGCGCGGCGCGTCCCGACGAGCACGGCGGCTGGTACCGCTTCGCGCACTGGGTGATGCGCCGACCGGCGTGGGTCGCGGTCGGTTCGGCGACGTTGCTCGTCGCGCTCGGGCTGCCGTTTCTCGGCGTGCGCTTCATCGGGGTCGACGCGACGGTGCTCCCGGCGAGCTCGAGCGCGCGCCAGGCGGAGGACATTCTTCGTGCGAAGTTCGCGCCGGGCCTCGACTCGCCGGTGCATCTCGCCGTGCGATCGCTGGACGCGGTGCCGCAGCTCCGGCGGCTGCCGAACGTCCTGGCCGTCGCGCGGCCTGAGCGGCTGGGACCGCAGCTGTGGGCGGTCGACGTCATCCCACGCGCTCCCTCGATGAGCGACGAGACGAAACAGCTCGTGCGAGACGTGCGAAGGCTGCCCGGCGTGATGGTCAGCGGCAAGACGGCGTGGTATCTCGACACCTCCGCGAGCCTGAAGCGCCACCTGCCGTACGCGCTGCTGCTCCTCGCGATCACGACGTTCCTGCTGCTGTTCGTCGTCACGCGGTCGATCGTCCTGCCGCTGAAGGCGCTGCTGATGAACCTGCTCGGACTGTCCGCCGCCTTCGGCGTGCTCGTCCTGATCTTCCAGGACGGCCGGCTCGAAGGGCTGCTCGGCTATCGAAGCCAGGGCGCGCTCGAGCTCACGCAGCCGGTGCTGCTCTTTGCGATCGCGTTCGGGCTCGCCACGGACTACGGGGTCTTCCTGCTCGCGCGGATCAAGGAGGCGCACGACGCCGGGCTTCCGAACCGCGAGGCGGTCGCGCTCGGGCTCGAGCGGACGGGGCGCGTCGTGACCGCGGCCGCGCTCCTCTTCTGCATCGCCGTCGGCGCCTTCGTGACCTCCGGGATCCTGATCGTCAAGGAACTCGGCCTCGGGATCGCGCTCGCCGTCGCGATCGACGCCTCCCTCGTGCGCGCGCTGCTCGTGCCCAGCCTGATGGCGCTGCTCGGCGACTGGAACTGGTGGGCACCACCCTGGCCATTTCGCCGTGGCCGTGGCTAAGATGGGGGCGTGAAGCAGCTGCTTCCATAGCGCAGGGAGTCACCGCGGCAGACGCCGCGTCGCTCTCACCTGGCCTCTCGTTCGAGAGGCTTTTTCGTCTCTGAGCCTCATTTCTAGATGCGGAGCTGTCGTGCAGGACTACGACCCGAAGACAATCGAGCAGAAGTGGCAGTCGCTCTGGCAGAGCGAACAGACCTTCCATGTCGGAAACCAGGAGGCCGGCGACGACCGGCACTTCTACATGCTCGAGATGCTCCCGTACCCCTCGGGGAGCCTGCACATGGGGCACGTCCTCAACTACACGCTCGGGGACGTCGTCACGCACTTCAAGCGCCGGCACGGCTACAAGGTGCTGCGCCCGATGGGGTTCGACTCGTTCGGGCTGCCGGCCGAGAACGCTGCGATCAAGGACGGCGGTCATCCGCTCGAGATCACCGAGCGGAACATGGAGCGGATCCGCGAGCAGATGCGCCGCATGGGGTGGGCGATCGACTGGCAGCGCGAGGTTTCCGCGCACGAGCCGACCTTCTACCGCTGGACGCAGTGGCTGTTCCTGAAGCTGCTCGAGCACGGGCTCGCCTACCGCAAGGAGGCGCCGGTCAACTGGTGCCCGTTCGACCAGACGGTGCTCGCGAACGAGCACGTCGTCGACGGAAAGTGCTGGCGCTGCGGCAACGCCGTCGAGACGCGGAACATGGCGCAGTGGTTCTTCAAGATCACCGCGTACGCGGACGCGCTGCTCGACGACCTGGCGACCATCGACTGGCCCGAGCGCACGAAGAAGATCCAGACGCAGTGGATCGGCCGCTCCGAAGGCGCGGAGATCCTCTTTCGGGTCGACGACCTCGACATCGACATTCCGGTGTTCACGACGCGGCCCGACACGCTGTTCGGCGCAACGTATTTCGCGGTTGCGCCCGAGTGGCCGCAGCTCGAGCACCTCGTCGAAGGGCTCGAGCAGGAAGGCGAAGTGCTGTCGTACGCACGCTTGGCCGCCACGGGCGCGACGGAGGAACGCGAGCAGCGCGAGAAGACCGGCGTCTTCACCGGCCGCTACGCGACGAACCCCGTCAACGGCGAGCCGATCCCGATCTGGGTCGCCGACTACGTGCTCATGGACTACGGCACGGGCGCGCTGATGGCGGTGCCCGCGCATGACGAACGCGACCTCGAATTCGCGGAGAAGTTCGACCTACCGGTCATCTCCGTGATCGACGAGACAGGTCGGATGATCAACTCGGGGCAGTTCGACGGCGTTCCCGCGGAGCAGGCGAAGAGCGCGATCGTCGACTGGCTGAGCGAGCACGGGAAGGGCAAGCCCGCGATCAACTTCCGCCTGCGCGACTGGAGCTTCTCGCGCCAGCGCTACTGGGGTTGCCCGATCCCGATCATCTACTGCGACGAGCACGGCGCGGTCCCGGTCCCCGAGGCGGAGCTGCCGGTGCTGCTGCCGGACGTCGAGGACTACCGCCCGAAGGGGCAGCCGCCGCTCGCATCGAACGAGGAGTTCATCAACGCGCCGTGCCCGATCTGCGGCAAGCCGGGCAAGCGCGAGGCCGACACGATGGACACGTTCGTCGATTCGTCGTGGTACTTCCTGCGCTACACCGATCCGAAGAACGACCAGGCGCCGTTCGATCGCCGCATCGCCGACTACTGGATGCCGATCGACCAGTACATCGGCGGCATCGACCACGCGAAGGGACACCTGCTCTACTCGCGCTTCTTCGTCAAGGCGATGAACGACCTCGGCATGGTCGGCTTCCGCGAGCCGTTCGCGAAGCTGTTCCACCAGGGCTGGGTGCTGCTCGAAGGTAAGCGGATGTCGAAGTCGCAGGGTGGGGTCTCGCCGAACGAGTTGATCGACCGGTTCGGCGCCGATGCGATCCGCCTCTACATCCTCTTCTACGGTCCCGCAGACCAGGACATCAACTGGTCCCCCGACGGCATCGCGCCGATGGCGCGCTTCGTGAAGCGTCTGTGGCGCGAGGTGGGCGAGGCTGCAACCCGGCCCGAATCGCCTGCGGGCATCGACACGCCGCTCGCACGCAGGGTGCACGAGGCGGTCGCGCGCGTCACCGACGATGTCGACCGGCGCTTCCAGTTCAACACGCCGATCGCGGCGGTGATGGAGCTCGTCAACGACCTGTCCAAGGCGCCCGATGATCCCGCGGCCCGGTTCGCAGCGGAGACGATCGTGTCGCTCGTGCAGCCGTGGGCGCCGCACGTCGCCGAGGAGTTGTGGCAAGGCGTGCTCGGACAGTCGACCAACCTCTGGGAATCGCCGTGGCCGGTCGCCGACGATGCGCTGCTGCAGCGCGAGACGATCGAG
>JBKJQL010000098.1:0-7616 GCA_046594035.1 Gaiellaceae bacterium | reverse complement strand
GTTGCGCGGATGGTCGCGATCGGCCACTACCACTGGGACCAGTTCGCGTTCCTCGCAGTCAGCCTCGCGTTTGTCGGTGCGGTCGCGTGGCCCGTGACGTGGCTTGCGCGCCGCTTCGGCTAGGCGAGCAGCTTCTCGAACTTGCTTGGATCGTCGAACGGCCCGATCAGCGCCATGCGCAGGCCGGAGCCGCCGATGATGTCCTGCGCGACGCGCTGCACGTCTTCGGCGGTGACCGCATCCAGGCCGGCGAGCAGCTGCTCCGGCTCGGCCGCTTCACCTTCCAGTACCTCTCGGCGCAGCCCAAACAGGAGCAGACCGTTGGGGCTTTCCGTCTGCAGCACGAACCGGCCCTTGGCGAGCGCGCGCGCCTTCTCGAGCTCCTCGGAGCCAACCGGCTCGTCGGCCAACTTCCGGAATTCCGCGGCGATCACTTCGACCGCCTCCTCGGCGCGCTTCAGGTCGACGCCCGCCTGCGCGACCAAGGTGCCCGCGTCGGTGTACGAGCTGTTGTAGGCGAAGACGTAGTAGGCGAGACCGCGCCGTTCGCGGACCTCGAGGAAGAGGCGTGACGACATGCCGGTGCCAAGCACCGTGCCGAGGAGCTGCAACGCGTAGCGATCGGGATGATCCAGCGGGTAGCTCGGGACGCCGATGCAGACGTTCGCCTGGTCGGAGTCCTTCTTGCGGACCTGGATCAGCGGCTCGGGCGTGCGGACGACCTGGGCCGGCTCGGGCCGGTCCTTGCCGCTTCCCGCCATGTCGCCGAGCAGCTCCTCGAGCTTCGGCAAGAGGTTGGCGCCGACCATGCCGGAGACGCCGACGACCATGCGCGGTGGCGTGTACCAGTGGCCGATGTAGTCCATGAACGTCTCGCGCGTCGCGGCGGTCACCGTCTCGCGCGTGCCGAGCGTCTCCCAGCCGAGCGGGTTCGACCCGAAGACGAGCTCTTCGTACATCGACCCGACGTAGTCGCGCGGCGTGTCGAAATACATGTTCATCTCTTCGAGGATCACGCCCTTCTCGCGTTCGAGCTCCTCGCTGTCGAACTTCGAGTTACGCACCATGTCGACCAGGACGTCGAGCGCGGTGTCGCGCTGCTCACCTGCGCAACGGATGTAGTAGCCCGTGTACTCCTTGGAGGTGAACGCGTTGAACTCGCCGCCCATCTTGTCGACTTCCATTGAGAGGTCCCGTGCGGTCGGCCGCTTCTCCGTGCCCTTGAAGAACATGTGCTCGGCGAAGTGCGCGATGCCGCGGTTCGACGCGTCCTCGTACCGGGAGCCCGACGCGAGCATGATGTAGCAGGCGACCGACTGCGCATGGTCGAGCGGCGCAGTCAGGACGCGCAGTCCATTGGACAGGGAGTGGCGCTCGTACACGCTCATGCCGCAAGTCTCCTTCGCTGGTTCTCCGTGAGCGGGACCGACGCGCCCACCGTGTAGTCGTAGCCGACGAGCACGCTCTTCGCCTCGGCAACCAGTCGATCGCCGGTCCAGATCTGATGTTCGAGCTGGAAGCTCTTCGTCCCGATGTCCGAGCAGCGGCTGCGCACCTCGACGTCCTCGTCGGCCCGAAGCTCAGCCCGAAAGTCGATCTCCACCCGCGCGAGGATGAACGGTTCGAGATCCCCGAGGATCCCGATCCGCGCTTGCTCCAGATACGTGGAGTACACCGCGTTGTTCACGTGGCCCATCGCGTCGCAGTCACGGAACCGCACGCGCTCGCGCTGGATCCAGGGAAACGTCTCGGCCACCGCCGCGATGGTATAGAGAGGGGCATGGACGGAGAGACGCGTCGCGCGGTGTTCGCGCAGCCCGAGTGGCTGCGGCAGGTGCCGACGTCCAAGGAACTCCCGGCCGGCGCGCGCGTCGTCTTCACCGGATGCGGCACGTCGTTCCATGCGGCGCAGTCAGGCGGCTGGGCGCTGGACGCACTCGAGGCGGTGCTGAGGCCGCCGCTCGCGGACCTGATGGTTTGCGTCTCCCACGAGGGCGCGACCGCGCTGACGATGGAGGCCGAGCAGGCCTTCGGCGGCGATGTGTGGCTCGTCACGGGCAACCCGGAGTCCGAGTTCGCACAGCGCGTCGACGAGGTCATCGTCTGCACACCCGAGATCGAGCGGTCGTGGTGCCACACCGCGAGCTACACCGCAGCGGTGGCAGCGATCGACGCGCTGAACGGCGAGGAGATCGGCTGGCTTCCCGAGGCGGTCGAGCAGGCGCTCGCGGAGGACGTGCAGCCGTTCGAACAGGAGCGCGTGATCATTGCCGGCGCGGGGCGCGACTGGCCCACCGCGCAGGAGGCTGCGCTGAAGCTGCGCGAAGGCGCGTGGGTCGACGCCTCGGGGTATCAGACCGAGGAGCTCATGCACGGCCACCTCGCGGCGGTCGACGAGAACGTCCGTGCGTTCGTGCTCGAGGGTCAAGGTCGCGCCGAGGAACGAGCGCATGACGCAGTTGCGCAACTGGAGAAGCTCGGCTGCGAGGTCACCCTGATCCCGACGCGGCACCCGGTCGTCGACATCGTTCACTTCCACCTGTTGACGCTCGCCGTCTCGGGAGCGCGGGGGATCGATCCGGATCCGATTCGGCGAGCGCCCGGGTCGAAATGGGCCGAGTCCGCCGGCGAGCCGTACCCCTACGCCTGACACGCGTCGGTTACCCTTCGGGCTCGCAAGAAGGGGGTCACATGAAATACGTGCTTGCTGTCGCTACGGCTTCGTCGGCGTTCGTCTTCGCGTTACCAGCCGGTGCAGCGACCACGGTCCCGCGGCCGACCTACAAAACTGTCGAGGTGACGATCACGTCGCCGTATGTCGTGGTGCACTACACGCGCACCGGGCCGGACCATCCGCGATTCATGAAGGACGACGATCACGACGGCGTCCCGAACTACGTCGAGAAGCTCGCCGCAGCAGCCAACAAGGCGTGGCTCTGGTACGGGCACAACGGTTTCAAGGCGCCGTTGCCCGATACGGGCGGCCCCGACACGAAGCTCGACATCTACGTGAAGGCGCTGCCTGCGGGCGTGTTCGGGATCACGTTGCCGACCACCGTCGCGCAGGGCGGTTCGTTCATGGTGATCGACAACCAACTCGACATGGCTCATCTTGCCGTGCATGGCAGCCTGCAGCAGACGGTGGCGCACGAGTTGTTCCACGAGTTCCAGCTGTCGTACGTGCCGAACGGCCGCATCCCGCGCTGGGCGGCCGAAGGCAGCGCCGTCGCGATGCAAACCTATGTCTATCCGCAGGTCGTCGACGCAGCTGCCTTCACCTACCTCGACGCGTGGCTCAACCAGCCGAGCCGCTCGCTGTACGACGAGGCGCAGGGGTGCGTCCACTGCTACGGCGGAGGTCTCTTCTGGCGCTTCGTGTTCAGCCTCGGAAACCACGTGATGTCGGAGTACTTCGGCCGGCTGTACGGCTACCAACAGACGCACAAGCCGATCCTGCAGGGGTTGCAGCCGCTCGACGAGATCCTGCAGAAGCGCGCGCACTCGAGTCTGTACGGCGCGTTCGCGCGGTTCTCGTACAACATCTACCGCGCGGGCTACCGGCCGGCGCCGACGTACAAGCTCACCGCCGATCCGGCAATCCAGACGACGCGCGCCCGTGTCGTTCGTGGACTGTCCACGCACTACATCCCGATCAACATCCCCCCGGATGCGAAAGGCATCGGCGTCGGCATTTCGTCCGCGAGCGGCCCGAACCCGGAGGCCAAGCTGGTGATCGGTGGCCCGAAGGGGCGCGTGATCGAGGGTGTGCTGCGCGACAAGGGACACCTCCAGTACTTCGTCCCGACATTCCGCACCGCGAAGGAGCGTTCGAGCGTGACGTTGATCATCACGTCGGGCCGTCAGGTCGGCACGGCGTACAAGGTGGCCTATCAGTCTCTCTAGCGATCAGTGAGGCGGTAGACGAACCGCACCGCCTGCCACTGCTCGTCGATCTTCGACGCCTTCTTCGGCCACGCGACCCATAGCGCATCGTGTGGCGCGAGCGTTCGCTTCAGCTTCGGAAAGCGGCGCGTGAGTTCAGCGCTCGACGTCGTGAAGAGGACGAGCACTTCCGTGCCGGGCTTCGCGCCGAGCTTCTTGCCGAGCGGCGTGCCCGAGTAATCTCGATGCGCCATTCGCAGTCCGCGCGCCTAGCGTGCGATCTGGTCGAGTGCACCAAGTAAGCGCTCGACTTCGTCTGCTGTGTTGTAGTGGACGATCCCGACGCGGATCGCGCCGTCGTCCAGACCGAGGCGCTGCATGATCTCGACCGCGTAGTAATTGCCGTGCCAGACGGCGAAGCCCTGCTCGCCGAGCCGAGTTGCTGCTTCCTGCGGCGCGACGGACTCGTGGGTGATCGCGAACGTCGGCACGCGCCCGTCCATCGTGGGGATGCCGTGCAGGCGCCACGCGTCCGGCAGACCATCGAGGAACAGCTCTCCGAGCTCGCGCTCGTGGTCGAGCACGAAGTCCCAGCCAACGGCCTGCAGGTACTCGACCGCCGCGACAAAGCCTGCGATCAACTCGTGCGCGAGCGTGCCCGTCTCGTAGCGGTGGCCGACCGGGAACGGATCGGCCGGTCGCACCTTGTACGGGCGCCACAACTCGAGCAGCTCGCGCCGGCCGAAGGCGAGGCCGAGGTGCGGCCCGTAGAACTTGTACGGCGAGCAGACGAGCACGTCCGCGCCCGCGGCCTGCACGTCGATCGGGCCGTGAGGCCCGTAGTGCACGGCATCGACCCACGCGAGCGCGCCGGCTTCGTGCGCCAGCGCCGTGATCTCCGCGACGGGTGTGACGGTGCCGACTGCGTTCGACGCCCACGGGAACGCGACGACGCGGGTGCGGCTTGTGAGCAGAGACTCGAGCTGGTCGAGGTCGAGGCGGCACTCGTCGTCGATCTCGGCGAGCTTCACCACGAAGCCGCGGTCGTGCGCGAGCTCGAGCCACGGTGAGATGTTCCCGTCGTGGTCGAGCTTCGTGCAGACGATCTCGTCGCCCTCGTGCCACTCGCGTGACGCAGCTCGCGTGAGTGCGAAGTTCAGCGTCGTCATGTTCGCGCCGAACGCGACCTCGTCCACGGTCGCATTGAGAAAAGAGGCGGCGGTAGCACGCGCTTTCGCGAGCAGCGCGTCGGTGCGGCGTGACGTGTCGAACGGGCCGTCGGTGTTCGCGTTGGAGTACCGGAGGTAGTCCGCGATCGCGTCGATCACCGAATCGGGAACCTGCGTGCCGCCCGGCCCGTCGAAGAACGCGAGCGGCTGCTGCAGCGCTGTGAAGCGCGCGCGTACCGCCTCGACGGTTGTTACGACACGTGCCACACGTACTCCGGCTTGATGGTCAACGACGCGCCGACGAAGCAGTCCCGCTCCGCCTTCGCGATCAGTTCCTCAGCCTCGCTCACGCGCGGCGTGAGCTGTGCGTTGATCCGCACGTCGATCTCGACGAAGCGAAAGCGGCCGTCCTCCCCCGACTTCGTGATCTTGCCCTGCGCGTCTCCCGACGCCGTGACCTCGCTTCCGGCCCGGCGGGCGTGGTAGGCGAAGCTGTCGATCGAGCAGCGGACGAGCGCCGCGAGCAGTAGGTGATCCGCCGACCAGCCTTCGGGTGGGACGAACTGGCCGCCGCCGGGAATGGTCATGCGCCCGGCGTTGTCGAGCTCGACGGCGTACTCGAGGACCTTCGCGGTAGGGGCCACGGCGAGAGGCTAGCTGTGGTCCGTCCGGTACCGGTCCTAGGGTTCCACCATGAGACTGAGGACACTGACCGAGGCAGAGTGCTACGCCCGGATCTACGGCGGGCACGGCGGCGAAGCAGTAAGTGTCGTGCGCGTCCCCCAGCGGCGGACGAAGCGCGCCACCGTTGCGGGCGAGGAGCTGCGTGAACGGTTCGAGGAGCGTCTCGAGTCCCGCGGCCCGGAAGCGGAGGCCGCATGACGCGGACGTGCCGGACCTGGACGGCTGGTCGCCGGCCGAACCCGGTGGCCGCCGGCAAGCGCCCGGCTCCGCCGCTTCCGAGCTCATGGGTTTGCACCGCCACCTGGACACAGCGCATGCCACGCTGTAAGCCGCGTGGCCGAAAGTCCAGCTAGCTCCGTCCCTGATGTTCTAGCCGCCGGGCTGACCTGCATCTTCTGCGGGATCAATCCGGGACGGGTCTCCGCGGCCGCAGCCGCGCACTTCGCGAACCCGCGTAACGACTTCTGGCGGCTCTTGCACGACGCGGGCTTCACGCCGCGCCTCTACGAGCCGCAGGAGCAGTTCGCGCTCCTCGACCTCGGGCTCGGCGTGACGAACGCGGCCTACCGCACCACGCCGGGCTCCGGTGATCTGCGGCGCGGCGACTTCGATGCTCCGTCCTTCGACGCGCGCATCCGCGCGGTCGCGCCGCTTGCGGTGGCGTTTGTGGGGAAGGAGGCCTTTCGCGGCCTCTACAACGAGCGGGCCGAGTTGGGACCACAGCTGCGGTCGATCGGCCGAACAGGCCTCTTCGTGTTGCCGTCGACGTCGCCCGCGAACGCGGCCGTGCCGTATGAGGAGCGGCTGCGCTGGTTCGGTGCACTGCGCGCCTGGCTCGAGCCCACCGACCGGATCGCCGTTCGCGCCCTCGTGATCGACAAGGACGGTCGTGTTCTGCTCGTGCAGTACCGCCGGCCGATCGGTGACGAGACGTGGTGGGGGACTCCCGGCGGTGGGGTCGACCCCGGCGAGACCGACGAGCAGGCGCTTGCCCGCGAGCTGCGTGAGGAGATCGGCCTGCACGAGTTCGACCTTGGGCCTGCGCTGTTCGAGCACGTGGGCCGGTTCCCGTGGGACCGCCAGTTGTTCCGGCAGGTGAACCGGACGTACCTGGTTCGTGTGCCGGAGCACGAGCCCCGGCCGACGATCGACCTCGAGGCGGAGGGCGTGGTCGACATTCGCTGGTGGTCGCGAGCCGAGCTCGAGGCCGACGATGCGCAGTTCGCCCCGCCCGACCTCGTCGAGCGGGTGCGTAATCTGACGCCGTGATCGGGATTCTCGTCACCGTGCATCTACTCGCCGCTGCCGTCTGGGTCGGGGGCTCGACGGCGTTGATCTTCGTCGGCGTTCCGGCGATCCGCACGCTCGAAGGGGACCCGCGCGGACGCGCGATGAAGGAGCTCGGCCTGCGCTGGCGCCCGCTCGGCTACGGCGCGCTCGGCGTCGCCGCCCTCACCGGCCTGGTGCTCGCCGCGCGCGAGTGGCAGGACGGCACGGCGTTCCAGATCGTCTTCTGGGTGAAGGTCGTGCTCTTCCTCTGCCTGCTCGTTGCGTCGTACTTCCACAACTTCGTTCTCGGCCCGCGCCTGCAGGCGGAGATCCGCGAAGAGCGCGAGCAGGTGACGAAGCCGGCGCTCGTCGTCGTCGGCTGGATCAGCTACTCGCTGACGCTGTCGCTGCCGATCCTCGGCGTCGCGCTGCAACGCCTCGTCGCTTAGATGGTTGATGCCACGGTTGTGCCCGCCTGGGAACGGCCCAGACGCGGCGCATGACGCCCGCCTCGCCCTCGAACAGCCATCCCGGCTGTCCAGCGGGCGAGTCGAACGTCCTGCTTGGTCTGGATCCGCCCCCACACCCACGCCCCCGTGGCATCAACCATCT
>JBKJQL010000128.1:0-10019 GCA_046594035.1 Gaiellaceae bacterium | reverse complement strand
AGCGGCCCCAGATCCCGTTGACGCTCCAGTGCAACTGCCACTCACCCGGCGCGGTCACGATCTGACCGGGCAGCGTCGACTCGTTCGCGTACGGGCATGTCGGCTTGCCGGGCGGGCAGCTCGGGTCCATTGCGCGACGGACGAGCAGCCTGTCGAAGTGCAGGCGAAGGTGCTCGAGCTTCGGCGCGTTCCGGCAGGTGGCGTTCAACTCACGCCCGATCACGACCCGACTGCCTACCGGCTGGTTGACCGTGAATGCGATGTGCCAGCCCGTCTTCGTCGCGGTTGCTGCCACGGGTGGCGCGTTCACGCTGCCGTGATCCTTCGACGAGATCGACGGACGGAGGCATGGCGTGGAGGGCGCCGGGAGGTCGAAGGCGTAACTGCCGTTCACCGACAACCAGTCAGGCGTCGAATGGGAGCAGGATTTGAACTGATCGGACCCCTTCGTCTCGTGCGCGCACTGGGCCTGGCGCCCGGCCGGCGTCGCGTCCGTGGAGACGAAGACATCGGCTTCCGTCGAGCGCTGCGCCGCTCGCGGTGAAACGGCGCGAACGACGAAGGCTGCGCGGAAGGGATGGAACTCCGTTTTCTCGCCGCGACCCTGGTAGTGGTCGCAGTCCCAGATCCACGAGCCGAGCGCCTCGATGCGGTCGCCTGCCTGCGGCCGCGCCCATTCCGGGAACGACGACGACTCGCGTTCGAGATGCAGCGTCCCTTGCTCGGCAGTCGCGTCGCGCGACACACCGGTCAGGAAGTCGTTCGCGGAGTCGACGGTGACGTCGATGTTCACGTCGTAAGAGTGGTGCGTGATCGGATCGTCGGAGCTCGCGATGCGCGACGCCAGCAGCCCGAGCGGCCCCTTGACCGTCCCGCTCACCCATTTCGGCGCCGGCGCGGGCCCGCTCGAGGGAAAGTCCTTGTCGTTCACGTAGACCCAGTTGGGGGCGAGGCCGGTGTAGATCTTCGTCGTGTCGCGCTGGCATCCGTCCGAAATCGCCTGCGCGTTCGGGTCGGGCTTCACGTCCGCGAGCCGCCACGCGGCCGCACCGCTCGCGAAGACGAGCAGGAGCACGACGGTGACGATGCGCCTCACGGACGGATTATCACCGGTGTGCCCGCGTACGCCACGCGGAAGACCTTTTCGAGCGTCGCGTTGGGCAAGCGGATGCATCCGTTCGAGACCGCGTGACCGATCGACCACGGCTCATTGGTGCCGTGGATCGCTACCGGCCCGCCCTGCACCCAGCCGGTGAGGACGTTCGAGAACGCGGAGATGCCGATCGCCCCCGGGCCGAAGGGACCGCCGGTGTCGGTGGGCACGAGCCGCTGGTTGACGTAGAAGCGGCCGGTCGGCGTCGGCGTGGACGGAGCACCGACGGCGACCGTCGCCGTCAGCGCCGGCTTGCCGTTGCGATAGAGCGTCAGCCGGCGCTTCGCGACCTCGACCACGATCCGCGTCGAAACGGTCTGGACTCGCAGGGCGCTCGGGCGCACGAACGCGGTGATGCCGTTCGGCTTCTGCGGCAACTGCACGCGGTACCAGCGCGGCGAGCAGTCCTGGCGAACGACCGCACCGACGACACCGAAGACGGTCGGATAGTCGTTGATGTTCTTCGGGCCGAAGCGCCCGGCCACGGCGCCTCCGGGCTGCTTGAACGCGACGGCGCCCTTCGGCGCGGCGGCGGCATACGCAGTGCTCTGCGACCCCAGGCGCAAGAGCTCCCCGTCGGCGCAGTGCTCCACCTGCGCACCGAGAACGCGGGCGATGTCGGGGCTCTGCTTGGAGGCTCCACAGCCGGCCAGGACCAGAGCGAACAGAGCGAGAGTCAGCTTCCTCACGGGAGTAGAACGCGCGACCGGCGCCCCCGGTGTCGGCCGTACCCTGAAAGCCCATGATCGTTGCGCATCTCGACCTCGATGCCTTCTTCGCCGCAGTCGAGGAACTGGAGAATCCCGCCCTCCGCCGCGTGCCGCTGGTCGTGGGCGGCGACCCCAAGGGCCGAGGCGTCGTCGCGACCGCGAACTACGTCGCGCGCGGCTTCGGCATCCGCTCCGCGATGTCCTGCGCAGAGGCGTACCGGCGCTGCCCGCAGGCGGTCTTCGTCCGGCCGCGACACGCGCTCTACAAGGACTACTCGCGCGAGGTGTGGTCGACGATCCGCGAGATCGTCCCCACCGTCGAGCAGGCGGGGATCGACGAGGGCTACCTCGACCTCGGTGGGGTCGCGCCCGTGTTCGACGACGCGCGTGGCCTCGCCGAAGCGGTGCGCGCGGTTGTCCGCGCGCGGACGAGGCTCTCGTGCTCCCTCGGCGTCGCGACCTCGAAGGTGGTCGCGAAGGTCGCCTCGGACCGGCGCAAGCCGGGCGGGCTGACGGTGGTGCGCCCGGGGAAAGAGGCGGACTTCCTCGCGCCGTTCCCGATCCGCATTCTCCCGGGCATCGGCCCGCGCGCCGAGGAGCGCCTCGTGGCGGTCGGCATCAAGACGATCGGCGACATCGCGGCGCTCGAGGACGATCAGCTGCGCGGCGTGCTGAGCGGCAAGGTCGGACGTGAGCTGCGCGACCGGGCGCGCGGCATCGACCCCCGGACGCTCGAGGTCTCGACGGAGCGCAGCTCGATTTCGCAGGAGGAGACCTTCGAGCGGGACATCGCGGATCCGGAGCGCCTCCACGACGAGCTGCGCCGGATGGCGGTCAAGCTCGCCGAGTATTTGCGCGGCCGCGAGCAGGTGGCGCGCACGGTGACGGCGAAAGTGAGGTATCCGGATTTTTCGATCCGCACCCGCTCCACCTCGCTCCCCGTCGGCACGGATGACGCCGAGCGGATCGGCGAGCTCGCCTGCCAGCTGCTCGACCGCGCGCTGCGCGACCGGCCCGGTCCGCTCCGCCTCGTGGGCGTCGGGGTCTCCGGGCTCGAAGAGCACGTGCAACTTTCTCTCCCCGCCGTCGTCTGAATGTTTACTCGACGGTTGCAGGACTTTCACCCTTTCGAGGCACACGACAACCGACCCACGTCCTACGCTGAGAGCGAGATGAGCGCCCAACACCCCATCAAGGTTCACGAGCACGTCGCCAAGCGTGTTCATGTGCTTCTGCAGCGAGCCGGAGTCCCGTACGAGATGGAGCAGCAGGTCTGTTCTTCCTGCAGCCGAGTCCTCGACGAGAAGCCGGTCAAGCGCGCGGCCGCTTAGGTCCGTAGCGCTGCAGATGCCTCGGCCGGCACTGCCGGCCGTTTCGGCGTCACCGGGTCGATCCGCTCGTACGGCTGGCCAAGCGGCGGCCGGGGATCGTCGTCTCCCACGTTGGGCCAGAACGACATCGCCCGCTCGGCCTGCGCAGCAATCGTCAGCGACGGATTGACCCCGAGGTTCGCGTTCACGGCCGAGCCGTCGACGACGTGCAGGCCGGGGGCAGCGAGCACGCGGTGGTAGCGGTCGACGACCGTGCCGACACACGCGCCACCGAGGATGTGCGCCGTCGTCGGCGTGCCGAGGACGACTTCGTTGATCGAACTGCCGGCGTCGCCGCCGATCAGCTCGGCCGCGATGCGGGCGGCCTTGTTCGCGACCGAGATCTTTCCCGGGGCGTTCGAGTCGAGCGAGCGAAGGCGGCCGCGGCGCCTGCGCACACGCAGCGCGTTGTGCCGCGTCTGCATGACGAGCAAGATCACCGTCCGCTCCGACCAGCGGCGGAGCCAGAGGCTGCGCGCGAACGTGAGCGGGTGCCGGAGCGCCGCGGCGAGCCAGCGCGCAGGGCCGGCCTCGTCGACGAGGATCGTCCCGAGCATCCCCATCAGGTTCGAGCCCTTGCCATACCGCACCGGCTGGATATAGGTGTCTTCGTCGGCGCGGATCATTGACGTGATCGCGACGCCGCGGGAGTAGTCGATACCGGGTCGCTTCGCAGACGCACCGACGATCACCTCGGAGTTCGTGCGCACGTCGTCACCCACGCGCGGCCCGCCGAGACCGGAGCGGAAGAGGATCCCGAGCGTCCCGAGCACGCCGGCTGCGAGCACCACCTGAGGGGCGCCAAACGAGCCTCGGTCGGTCTCGACCACCCAACTTAGTGTTGAGTCAACACAAAGTCTCTCGACCTTCGTGTCCGCGTGGATCTCGGCGCCCCCGCGCTCCGCGAGCCAGAGGTAGTTGAGATCGAGCGAGTTCTTCGCGCCGCGGCGGCAGCCCGTCATGCAGGCGCCGCGCAGGTCGCAGCCGTTACGCAGCGGCCCGGCCCCGCCGAAGTACGGGTCAACGCCGTCCTCGCCGAACCACACGCCGACCGGCGTGTGCTCGAACGTGTCCGCGACGCCGAGGCGGTCGGCGACGCCGCGCATCACTTCGTCCGCCGGCGTGTCGCCGGGAAAGCGCGTCACGCCGAGCATGCGCCGCGCCTGGTCGTACCAGGGCGCGAGCTCCTCAGCCCACGACGCGTCCTGCCAGACGTGCGCGGGCGGCTCGTACAGCGTGTTGGCGTAGACCAGCGATCCGCCACCGACACCTGCGCCCGAGAGCACGAGCACGTCGCGGAGCAGTGTGATCCGTTGGATGCCCCGGCACCCCAGCCGTGGTGCCCACAGGTAGTCGCGCACGTGCCAGTTCGTGGTCGGGAAGTCCTCGGGCTCGAAGCGCCTGCCTTCTTCCAGCACCACGACGCGGTAGCCCTTCTCGGTCAGCCGCAGCGCGGCGACCGCACCGCCGAACCCACTTCCTACGACGATGACGTCAAACGGAGGTCGTCTCAGGGTGGTCCTTCGTTGACGGGGTGCGCTGGGTGTTCCGAGGAAAGGACGCAGGGAGCGCCGATAGCGGGATTCTATCGGCGCGACTGAGGACGCATCATCGGGACGCCCAGCGCGGCTCGACTGCTCAAGGTTCACCCTGAGACGACCTCCATGCACGTAGCGAGTGTCTCACCCGCCGAGGCGTGCACGACGAGGTGTGCGCGCTCGTCGTACGGGGTGCGCTCACGATTGACGATCGCCAGCCTGCCCCCGTGGGCGAGCGTCTCCTCCGGCAACCCCGCGACGGGCCAGACCTCGAGGGAGGTGCCCACCACGAGCAGCAGCTGCGCGCTCTGAGCGAGCGCGGTCGCGCGGTCGATCGCAGCGACCGGCAACAGCTCGCCGAACATCACGACTCCCGGCTTCAACACCGCTCCGCAACCTGCGCACATCGGGAGCGGGAGCAAGCCGCGGACTCGCTCCTCGCGCCGGCCACAGGCGAGGCAGACTGCCGACGCGATCGACCCGTGGACCTCGATCACGTCGCGCGAGCCCGCGGCGGCATGGAGCCGGTCGACGTTCTGCGTGATCACCGCCTGCACGAGGCCGAGCGATTCGAGCTCGGCCAGCGCCTGGTGCGCGGGATTCGGCGCCGCGTCCGCGAGCACGTCGAGCCGCCGCGTGTAGAACTCCCACACGAGCTCGGGATCGCGGTGGAACGCCTCGATCGACGCGACCTCGTACGGGTCGTACTGCGCCCAGATCCCACCGGCGCTTCGGAAGTCCGGGATGCCGCTCTCCGTCGAGACTCCCGCGCCCGTCAGGGCCACGCACGGCTGATTCGCGCGGATCAGTTCTGCAAGCATGGCGGCCTCGTGCACGAGTTCAGTTTCTCAACCGACGTCAGAGTGCGCTTTGCGGAAACGGATGCGCAGGGAATTGCGCACAACTCGAACTACCTGATCTGGTTCGAGCTAGCGCGGGTCGAGTACCTCGAGCGGCACGCCGGCGGGTACCAGCGGTTGCGTGAGCTCGGAATCGAAGTGCTCGTGCTCGAGTCGCACGTCCGCTATCTGCAGCCTGCGCGCTTCGACGATCGCCTCGTCGTGCATGCCCGGTGCGTCGATCTGAAGGGTGCCCGCTTCCGCTACGAGTACGCGATCGAGCGCGACGGAGAAGTGATCGCGGAGGGCTGGACCGCGCACGCAACGGTCGACGGAGGAACGCTACGCCCGACGCGAGTGCCGACCTGGCTCGCCGAGGCGATTACTAATGCGGAGCAGTCGGCGCAACGTCCGCCGGCGTCGTGACGGTCGCCGTCTTGTCTGGCTTCGGCTTCGGCGGGCCGACGCGCACGATCTTCGGCTCCGACCGGTAGCTCGAATACCACGTCGCCTCGGAGATCAGATTGCCGTTCGCGTCGTACACCTTGCGTGAGGCCGACGTTGACTGCGCCGGGACGCCTGCCGAGTCGACGACGACCTCGCCCGGCTTGAGTGTGGCGTCGACGGTCTTCTGCAACTGCGGCGGCGCAACGACGCGCAGCGGAGCGGTCGTGCTCTCGACACGTCGATGCTGCGGTGCGCCGTACAGCACCACGGTCAGCGACGACGAACCGACCCAGGTGCGCAGCAGAAGCCAATGCTTCGTGTCGTTGACGAACTTCAGGTCGATCCCGGGATAATCGACCGTCGCGTCGCGGCCGAGCGGGTAGTGGGAGATGTAGAGGGCGTGATTCGTCCGCGACGTGAGGGGAAGCCCTGCCTCGTACGCCGCATTGAAGACGGTCGTCGAGACCTGACAGACCCCACCGCCGAGGCCGGTCTGCAACTCGCCGTTCACGATCACCGGCGCCTCGAGGAATCCCTTGGCGGCAGAACGCTCACCGGTCGTGCCGTTGAAGGAGAAGGTCTCGCCCGGCGCGATGAACTTGTGGTCGACGAGATGCGCGACGAGCTGCACGTTGTGGATGCGGTTTGCGATCCCGCCGTAGAACGTCTCGTAGCTCCCGACCGTTCCGGTGATGCCCATCGCCTGGGCATCGGCAGTCGTGCGGTTCGGCGGCTGCTCGGCCAGCACGAGCGTCGCCGTCCGGTTCTGCACCCTGGTCGCCGCAGCGAAGACACGCGAGGAAGACTGCAGCACGTCGAGAGCAAAGCCGGGCTTGGACGGCACGATCCGCACCTTGCCGCTCGAGTCGATCGCAAAGTCCGCGTCCTTCGGCGGTGTGTCGACGGCCTTCTCGAGGCGCGCGAAGTACGCGTCGGCCGCGGGGCCTGAGAGGCGCATCGTCGAGAGGTCGAGCAGCTTGGCGAGGCGCCAGCGCGGCAGCCTGAAGCGTGTCGGGCCTGCGATCAGCGTCACCGGCGCGGAGACGATGCGCGATGCGGTTCGCTGCGCGTTCGTCAGCGTGGCGACCGTGACGCGCGGAGTGTCGACGGCGACGGGCAGCGCCACGGCGGATCCGCGTGCGAAAGAGGCGAGTGAGCGAACGAGCACTACCCGGGCGCCCCGCTTGTCCAGCGACCGGCCGGTCTTACCCGTCGCGATCGTGATGTGAAGCCCGCGCCGCACGAGGCGCGCTTCCTGGTGGGGCACGTCGACGGCCTTGGAGAGCAGCTCGAGCTCGTAGGTCAGGGCTGCGTCGTACGCCCGAATCTGCGGCACGAGGTCCTGCGGGAAGAACTCGAGCTCGAGGCGCCGGTAGCCGCGGACGAACCCAAAGCCGTCCCCCTGCTTCTGCGCGCTCGCAACCGCTCCGCCCCAGTCGACCTCGACCCCGAGCTGGCGCGGCGAGAGCGAGAACTGCTTCTCGCCCGCCGTGAAGACGACCGGCACACGGGAGAGACGCTCGGACCGCTGCTCGAGCAGCTGCCTCGCATCCGCAGGCTTCAGCCCGCCCACGTCGATGCCGGCGATCCGCGTCCCGTTCGCGAGCTTGCCGGATGAACCGGCGAAGATCAGCCCGAGGCCGATGGTGATGACCGCTGCCGCGACCGCCAGCCAGGCCAGGCGCGGCCAGAAGCGACCCCGCGCGGGAGCGCGGCGCCGGGCACGAACAGCGGAGGAAGGCGCAGCCACGAGCTGCGTATGGTAGCCGCGCCCTTGTGCCCTAGATGGTTGTCTAGAACACGAACAGCTCGACGCCGCCCGAGACGTTGAGCTCGATACCCGTGATGTAGGAGGCGAGGTCGGAGCAGAGGAACGCGATCGCGTTCGCGATGTCCTGCGGCTCACCCGGCCGCTTGAAGACCGTGCGGTTCGCGATTCGTTCGTTCATCGACGCGTTCGCCATGTGGAAGGCCTCGCTGCCGATGATCCCGGGCACGATCGCGTTCGCGGTGATCCCGTGCCGCCCACCTTCCATCGCGAGGGTCTTGGTCAGCCCGAGGATGCCCGCCTTCGTCGTCGAGTACGACGCCTGGCCGAAGCCGCCGAGCGTCCCGGCAACCGAGGCCATGTTCACGATCCGCCCCCAGCCACGTTCCTTCATGTGCGGCCAGACGGCCTGGCCGCAGTTGAACGCGCCGCTCAGGTTGACACGCAGGTCGCGTTCCCAGAGATCGGGGTTCTGGTCGGGGAACTGGCCGACGTGATCGAGGGTGCCCGCGTTGTTGATCAGGATGTCGACCGAGCCGAGGTCTTCGACCGTCTTCGCGACGGCCGCCGCCACCTGGTCGCGATCGGTAACGTCGCAGCGCACCGCGAACGAACGGCGTCCCATCGCGCGGATCTCCTCCGCTGCGGACTCCGTGCCGACGAGCCCCTGCGTGCGAGCGACCATCGCAAGCGGCCCGTAGGAATCCGTCTCCTCGGTCAGCTCCGACTCGACGAGCAGGTCGGCGATCACGACGTCGGCGCCCGCGCGCGCGAGCGTCAGCGCGTCGGCGCGCCCGAGCCCACGCGAGCCGCCTGTGACGAACGCGACGCGCCCGCTGAGATCGATCTCCAGCGCCATTTGTCCTTTGAATCCTCCGTCGAGCCTATGGATTTAGCCGCGCGGGATGAAGATCTCTTTGGCGATCACGAGGCGCTGGATCTGCGATGTGCCCTCGTAGATCTGGAACAGCTTGGCGTCGCGCATCAGCTTCTCCACCGGATACTCCTTCATGTAGCCATACCCACCGAAGACCTGCACCGCGTCGGTCGTGACCTTCATCGCAGTGTCTGCGGCGAAGCGCTTGGCAAATGAGGAGTAGAGCGTCGCGCGGTCGCCCTGGTCGAGCATCCACGCAGCCTGCCAGGTGAGGAGGCGCGCCGCCTCGATCTCGGTCGCCATGTCGGCGATCATGAAGTTGACGCCCTGGTGCATCGCGATCGGCACGTCGAACGTCACGCGCTCCTTCGCGTACTCGACCGCGAGCTCGAAGGCAGCCTGGGCGACGCCGACGGCGCCGATCGCCGTGCCTGGCCGCGTGAAGTCGAGCGTCTGCATGGCCAGCTTGAACCCGTCGCCCTCTTCGCCGAGCCGGTTCGCGGCCGGGACGACGACGTCCTGGAGCGCGAACGCCGAGGTGTCGGTCGCACGCTGGCCCATCTTGTCGAGGTGCGACTCGATCGTCACGCCCGGCGTGTCCATCGGGACGATGAACGCGGACATCCCGCGGTGACCCTTCGAAACGTCGGTCTTCGCAAAAACGATCGTCCAGTCGGCGTAGCCCGCGTTGGTGATGAAGGTCTTCGACCCGTTGAGCACGTACTCGTCACCGCGCCGCTCCGCAGTCGTCTTGAGGCGCGCGACGTCGGAGCCGGCCTCCGGCTCCGAGAGGCCGAACGAACAGAGGATCGGCGCCTCGATCAGCGGCGGTAGCCACGTCGCCTTCTGCTCGTCGCTGCCGGCGATCATGACGGGGCCGGCGCCGAGGCCGTTTGCGCCGAGCGAGGTGCCGATGCCGGTGCAGCCCCAGTTGAGCTCTTCCGCGACGAGCATGCTGTCGAACGAGTTGAGGCCGGCCCCGCCGTACTCTGCGGGGATGTTCAGGTTCATCAACCCGACCTCGTGCGCCTTTGCGATCACGTCGACCGGGTGCTTCATGGCCACGTCGTACTCGGCGGCCTTCGGGCGGATTTCCTTCGTCGCGAACTCGCGCCCCAGGGCGCGCAGTTCCTTCTGCTCATCCGTCAGGGCAAACGAGACCCCGCCCGTGACTGCCGTTTCAGCCGTTGCCATACCTACGCTCCCGCAGTTGATTGACTAGTCAGTCAACAAGGTAGCGGGTGCACGCTCCGCGGGCAACACGCCGCCGCCGGTCGGCGCCCAGCGCCGGACGTAGTCCCCCTCGGGATCGTGCTT
>JBKJQL010000154.1:0-9964 GCA_046594035.1 Gaiellaceae bacterium | reverse complement strand
CCGTCGCGGCAACCTCAGCCTGCAGCGCGCCGGGCCCTGCTGTCGGCGCGTTCGTCGTCGTCGCAGGCGTAGTCGTGGCGGCGGCCGTCGTTGCCGGGGCCGATTCCGTCGTGGTCGGCACGGTAATCTGTGCCTGCTTCGAGCCGCACGCGGCGAGGAACGTGCAGACAAGCAACAGAGTCGCAACGCGAACCAGCATGGCTCAACCGTGGCAGAGGTGGCGTGAACGCGTCCTGAACGGTGCGGGAAACGTGCGTCGCGCGGAGCTACGCTGCAGGCGTGATAGGCGCGAAGGTGATGGTTGTCGAAGACGATCTCGATCTCAGAGGCGTGTTGCTGCGCGGTCTCCGGGAGGAGGGCTTCCAAGCCGTGGGTGTCGGAAGCGGAGCGGAACTGCTCGAGCGTTTCGAGCCCGAGTCTCCCGATCTTCTGATCGTGGACATCGGCCTTCCCGATACCGACGGCCGCGACGTGGTCCAGGCGTTGCGCGCGCAGGGCGAATCGCTTCCGATTCTCTTCCTCACCGCGAAGGACGCGCTCACCGACCGGGTCACCGGGTTCAGCGCGGGCGGTGACGACTATCTGACGAAGCCGTTCGCGTTTGCCGAGCTCGTCGCGAGGCTACAGGCGCTGATGCGCCGCTCCGGCGCGGACACTTCGGTGGAGGCGGGCAACCTGCGTCTCGACCCTGTTGCACACGTCGCCTCCGCGGGCGGTCAGAAGGTGTCGTTGACCCCGACCGAGTTCCGTCTGCTCGCGAAGCTCGTTGCCAGTCAGGGCGCGACAGTGCGCAGACGCGATCTCGTGCGCACCGGTTGGCCCTACGGCGCGCGGGTCCGCGACAACACACTGGACGCGTACATCGCACGGCTCCGCAGAAAACTTGGGGAGCTGCCTGACACCCCCGAGATCACCACCGTGCACGGCGTGGGGTACATCCTCGAGTGACCGCGTTCCACCCGTTCCGCGGGGTGCGCACGCGCTTGCTGCTCGTCGTGATCGGCGCGCTGGCGGTCGCGCTCGGAGTTGCGACGATCGGGTTCAACGTGTTGCTCGCTCACGCTTCGAAGCGTGATGCCGACACGCTGCTGCGCTCGCGCGCTTCATCCGAGCTCGCGCTGCTTCGCGTCGTCGGGGACACAATCACCGTCGCCGAGACGCGCGACGACCCGCTCGGCGACAGTCGCGTCTGGATTTTTCGCGGAACCCAGACGGTGGAGGGGCCGCGGGCGAAGCCGGAAACGGACCTGGCCGCGTACTCCCTCGTCGGGGGGCCTGCGCGGTTCCTGAACGTCCCGGACGACTCGGACGAACGGCTGTATGCAGTTCCGATCGTGCACGAGGGCCGGCGTGTCGGAACGCTCATCACCGGCATCTCGCTCGCGCCGTACCACCACACCCAGCGAACCGCGTTGATCGGTTCGCTGACGCTGTTCCTGGTGCTGCTCGCGATCACCGGGGTCGCCGCATGGTGGCTTCTTCGCTCCGCCCTGCGGCCCGTCGCGCTGATGACCGAGCAGGCGAGTACCTGGAGCGAGCACGACCTCGACCGCCGCTTCGAGCTCGGTGAGCCGCACGACGAGCTGACCAAGCTCGCGGGGACACTCGACGGGCTCCTCGACCGGTTGGCCGCGAGCCTGCGCCACGAGCGCCGTTTCTCCGCCGAAATGTCGCACGAGCTGCGCACACCGCTGGCCAAGCTGATGGCGGAAGCCGAGCTTGCGCTGCGGCGCGAGCGCTCCGAATCGGACTACCGTGAAAGCCTCCAGGCCGTGCTTGCAAATGCGCAGCAGATCGAACGCATCGTCGAGACGCTGGTCTCTGCGGCGCAGCAGGAGCTCCAGCCGCAGGGCGTGGCGAATGCGGTCGAGATCGCGGAGGCGGTCGTCGCAGCGCACAGTCACGATGCGTCGTCGAGGGGTGTCGACCTCGAGCTCGTCGAGACTCCCGAGCTCGTGCGTGTGGGGGTCGACCAGGATCTCGCGGAGCGCATTCTTCATCCGGTCGTCGAGAATGCACTTCGGTACGGCCGCGGCAAGGTGCAGGTGCGCGTCACGCGCAACGGCTCGTCCGTGCTCTTCGCCGTTGACGACGACGGCCCCGGCGTGCTTGACGACGAGCAAGAGACGATCTTCGAGCCGGCGGTCCGCGGCAGCGCAGGCCGTTCGAGCACCAGCGGGGCCGGCCTCGGCCTCTCGCTCTCGCGCCGGCTGGCACGCGCAGCGTCCGGCGACGTCGAGGCGCTGCCGGGCGCGAGCGGGCGCTTCGTCGTTCGCCTCCCGGCGGTTTAGATGATTGGTTCCCAATTCATGCGCGGCGCGGATGAGGCCCTGCACACGGCGCATTGCGCCCGTCTCGTTCGACACCAAGGCCCACCTGCCTTGGCCCCGCACGATCCAGCCACACTGCTTGGTGCAGAACCTCCCCGCATCCACGCGACTTGGGAATCAACCATCTAGCGGGCCGCGCGGAGCACGGACATCGTCAGCACGATCGCAACCGCGATCGGCAGCACCCACCACGCGCCAAGCAAGGCGGTGGCGACGAGACCGAGGACGACGCCGGCAGCGGCGACCCAGTCGTCACCGACCACGAAGTCCCACCAGAACCGGCCGAAGGCGGCGATGCGGTTCACGCGGGCACCAACACTGCACGGCGGCGCCGCAGCACTGCGACCATCGCGATCGACAGCACGACCACGAACGCCAGCACCGCGAGGAGGGCGACGTCGCCGCCGGGCCAATGCGCGCCGGCGCCTTCGGCGCCCCAGAAGATGCCGAACGTCGTCAGCATCACACCGACGGCGAACTTCATCGTGTTCTCCGGCACCCGGGCGAGCGGCGCCCGCGCCAGGACGCCGACGACGCCCACGAGCAAGACCGCCACGGCCGCGCCGAGCGCTGCGAGTGGGATGTTCTTCTGCGTGCTGCCGAAGGTGAGGACGATGAACGCCACTTCGAGTCCTTCGAGGAACACGCCCTTGAAGGAGAGCGTGAAGCCGTACCAATCGATGGGCGCACGTTCGTCGCGCGGTGCGGTCTCCGCCTCTCGCAGTTCGCGGGCGAAGATCGCTTCTTCGTCGTGCAGAGCTTTGTAGCCGCTCGCGCGCAGAATCGCCTTGCGCAGCCACTGCAGGCCGAAGGTCAGCAGCAAGCCACCGACGACGAGCCGGAGCGCGTCGATCGGGATCAGCGTCAGCGCCGGCCCGAGTGCCGCGACCACGACGGCGAGCGCGAGAGTTGCGGCGCCGACCCCGATCAGCGATGAACGCCAGCCGCGTGCGAGGCCGGAAGCGAGCACGATCGTCAGCGCTTCCACCATTTCGACGGCGCTCGCGAGGAACGCCGAGAGGACGAGCAGTACGTCTTTCACCGGGACGTTCTACCGGACCCGGGAATACCGACACCTGAACGGTCGCTTACCACTGCATGCACGTGGCGGAGCTCTGGCGGTACCCGGTCAAGTCCCTTCGCGGCGAGCAGCTCGGCGCGGTCGACGTCGGCGAGGACGGCCTCGAGGGAGACCGGCTCGTGCACGTACGCGAGAGCAGCGGCCGTGTCGTCACCTCGCGCTATCGCCCAGGCCTGCTCGGGCTCAACGGAACGCTCGGTCTGGACGGTGAGCCGCTGATCGACGGCGAGCCGTGGACGACTGTGGCATCGCTCGCGAAGGTGCGTGTGGCGACCGCGCCGGACGTGGAGCTGATCCGGTTCCACGGCGTCGATCACGGCCAGCGCTACGACGTGCTGCCGCTGACTGTGCTGACGGACGGAATGGCGGCGGCAGTAGGCGTGGATCACCGGCGCTTCCGGCCGAACATCCTGATCGGCGGCGTCGAGGAACTTGCCGAGACGCGCTGGCCCGGGTCGTACCTGAAGATCGGCGACATCCTGATCGGGATCCGGAAGCGGCGGTCGCGGTGCGTGATGACGACCTTCGATCCGGACACTCTCGAGCAGGATCCGTCGGTACTGAAACGGGTCGTGTCGTCGTTCGCCGGATCCGTCGCCCTCGACTGCTGGGTCGAGGCGCCCGGACGCATCGCAGTTGGCGATCCGGTTGAGGTTGTCGAGAGGCTTGATGTGGAACTGCGTGCTGGCGGGGATGGCTCAGACCAAGCAGGTCGTTCGGGGCGGGCGTAGGGCATAGCGGTGTCTATGTTCGAGCCCGACCCGGGTCGAGCTGCGCCGTGTCTGAGCCACCAGCCGCAAGTGCGCGTGCGTTCCACATCAAGCCTCTAGACTCGGTGGATGAGCACGCGCATCGCGATCCTCGGCAGCGGCCGCCTCGGCGAATCGATGCTGCGCGGCTTCCTCAGCTCGGGTTGGCGCACGACGGACGATCTCGTGGTCACCGCGCGCCGGCCCGAACGGCTCGCTGAGCTGCACGATAAGTACGGCGTTGTTGCGGAAGCGTCGAACGTCGCTGCCCTGAAGGGCGCGGGGCTCGTGATCGTGGCGGTCAAGCCGCAGGACATGGAGGCCGTGCTCGAAGAGATCTCGTCGGAGCTGACGCCGCAGCAGACGCTGCTGTCGGTCGCCGCCGGGGTGACGACGGCGTCGATCGAGGCGCATCTGCCTCCCGGTGCGCGGGTCGTCCGCGCGATGCCGAACGCGCCGGCGCTCGTCCACGAGGGGATCGCCGGTCTATGTGGCGGTCATCACGCGGGCGAGGAGGACATCGCGCTCGCCGCCGACGCGCTCGGGCACCTCGGCGCGGTCGTGCGCGTGGCGGAGTACGACATGGACGCCGTCACCGCGCTCTCGGGCTCCGGCCCCGCGTACTTCGCCCTGCTCGCCGAGGCGATGATCGAGGCCGGTCTGCTGCTCGGTCTGAGCCGCGAGATCTCGACCCAGCTCGTCGTGCAGACGATGTTCGGGAGCGCGCTGCTCCTGCGCGACGAGGGCATGCATCCGGTGGAGCTGCGTGAGAACGTCACCTCACCGGGCGGCACGACGACGCGGGCGATTCGCGAGCTCGAGCGGTCGGGCGTGCGCGCGGCCTTCCTGAACGCGATCACGGCCGCGACCGAGCGCTCGCGCGAGCTCTCGGAACGCGTCAGCTCTTAAGAAGCTCTAACCGAATGAGCTTGTGTCGCCCGGCCGCGCTCGGCGGCGCGATGCTGTGTCCTCGGTTGCCCCGGTAGAACACCGCTACCGGGGCGCCCTGCGTCCTTGCCTCGCATTCGCCGATCACACCCGGATCGACGAACCGCATTCAGTTAGAGCTTCTTAGCGGAGGATCCCGGTGTGCCCGAGCGAGTACCGCCCGGGCTGCGGCCACACGCAGAGGCCGTGCGGCCCGCTGCCGACCGGGATGCGCGCGAGCAGCTTGCCGTTACGCGTCGAGAGCGCGTAGACGACGCCGCTGTAGCGGCCGGAGACCCACAGCACCTTGCCGTCCGCCGAGACGCCGCCCATGTCGGGACTGCCTCCGCCCGGGATGCGCCACTTGGTCACGACCTTGCGCGTGCGAAAGCTGATCACCGAGATCGAGCCTTCACCGCGATTCGTCGCATAGAGGTACTTCGCGTCGCGGCTCGGGTAAAGCCCGTGCACGCCCGCGCCGGTCTGCAGGAAGCCGATCACCTTCAGGCGCCGTCCGTCGATCTTCCAAAGCCCTCCCGCGTGCATGTCGGCGACGTAGAACACCTTGCCGTCGGGTGAGAGCTTCACGTCCTGCGGCATCCCGTTCGAGCCGTCGGGCAGGTTGAGCGTGCCGACGACACGCTGGGTGCTGAGGTTCACCTTCACCAACTGTCCCGAGAACTCGCAGCTCGCGATCAGGTACGACTCGTCGGCTGAGAAATCGATGTGGTCGATGCCGACGCACGGCACGCTCACCGAGTTGTGGAGCTGGAAGGTGTGCGCGTCACGGAAGTCGAGCCGGCGCAGGCGCTCCGCGACAACGACCGCGTAGCGGCCGTCGGGCGTGAAGTACATGTTGTACGGATCGTCGACCGGGATCGTCGCCCCGGGCTTCCCCGTCGCCGGGTTGATCGGCGTCAGGGAGTTGCCCGTGTCGTTCGTGACGTAAAGCGTCTTCAAGTCCCAGGCCGGCACGACGTGCTGAGGCAGTCCGCCGACCGCGAAGTGGCGGACGATCTTGTACGTGTGTGGGTCGATCACGTCGACGGTGTTGCTCTGGCTGTTCGGGACGTAGACGAGCTCGCGGGCGCTTCGCGCGGCGGGCGCAATCTGGTTCGCGCCGTCGTGCGCATAGACGTTCGCGGTGTTGATCGAGTGTGTCGCGACCACCGAGCTCGTCGGCCGGGTCGCCGGCGCGAGTTGCGAGATCGTGGCGACGGTGCCCGCAGCGTTCTTGCCGCCCGCCACGATGATGCGCGTTCCGAGGGTCGCCGCGGCAAGGTCGGAGCGGGCCGTCTTGAGCTGGCCGGCAGGGCGGACCTGCTTTCGCGCGACGTCGATCGCGACGATCGCCGTGGTCGGCGTGCCGGTCGCCGCGCCGCGGCCCCCGATCACGTAGGCGATGTCCCCGAGCGCGGCGGCTGCAGCGTGGGTCGTCGGCGCGGGTAGCGACCCGAGCCGGGCGAGGCGCCCCGTGGCCGGTGTGTACGAGAGGACGGCGCTGCTCGCCGTTCCGTTCTCGAGCGAGCCGCCTGCGATCACGAGCGTCGAGCCGACCGCGGCGACCGCCGCGTACCGGAGCGTCTGCGGCAGGTGCCTGACGACGCGCGCGGTCGTTCCCGGGCGGTACGCCACGATCGTGTCGAGCCACCGGGCGCCGTTGTAGCCGCCGACGACGTACGCGGTGTTACCGATCACCGCGGCGGTCGAGTCCGAGCTCGCGGCGGGCAGGCTGCCGGTGGGCGAGGATCGGCCGGTCCTCGGGTCGACACGCACGATGTCGGCCAGTTGGGAGGGGCCGGTACCGCCGCCGAAGACGTAGATGTTGCGGTTGAGGACCGCCGCTGCGGTGTCGTGCCGCGCGCCAGGGAGCCGGCCGATCACGCGGCCGCCGCGGTAGCCCGCCGCGATCACCGTGTCGACGGAGACGTCGGCGGCGTCGAGACCGCCGAGCAGGACGATCCCGCCGCCGCTCGACACGTACGACGGGTCCATCAGCGGCGCGGGGAGCGAGCCGGTCACCGTTTCGGCCAAGTCGCGCTGGACGGGCTGGGCGACCGTTTTGGGGCGTGACGTGGTCTGGATGGTCCGGGTCGGGCGTGGCGCGCTCTGTTTCGTGCTGCTCCGGACGAGCATCGCGCCGAAGGTGCCGAGACCGAGCGCGACGACGAGCGCGACCAGGAGGCGAGGCAGGATTCGGCGCCTCCGCACACGTCTGCGCGGTCGCCGTTCGGGCGGCATCACGGTCCCCATCCTGCCGAACTTTGCCCGACGGCCAACTGACTGATACGTGAATGGGATGTAGTGCGGCCTGAAATCCGCCGATTCTGCGATCCTCGCGGTGTGACGAAGCACCGCGAGATCAAGTCCTGGCTGATGGACATGGACGGTGTGCTCGTCCGGGAAGAGCACCCCATTCCGGGTGCGGGCGCGTTCATCGCGCGCCTACGTGAGCTCGGGCTGCCGTTCCTCGTCCTGACGAACAACTCGATCTACACCCGCCGCGACCTCGCGGCACGTCTCTCGTTGAGCGGGTTGGAAGTGCCCGAGGAGGCGATCTGGACGTCCGCGCTCGCGACGGCCGACTTTCTTGCCGACCAGCGGCCGGGAGGCACGGCGTTCGTGATCGGCGAGTCGGGGTTGACGACGGCGCTCCACGCGAACGGCTACACGCTGACCGAGCGCGATCCCGATTACGTCGTGCTGGGCGAGACGCGCACCTACAGCTTCGAACGGATTGCACAGGCGATCCGCCTGATCGTGAACGGCGCGCGGTTCATCGCGACGAACCCGGATGCGACCGGGCCGACACCGGACGGGCCACTGCCTGCGACAGGCGCGGTCGCAGCGCTGATCAGTCGCGCGACGGGCGTCGCCCCCTACTTCGTCGGCAAGCCCAACCCGCTGATGATGCGTTCCGCGCTGAACGCGATCGACGCGCACTCCGAGAGCTCGGCGATGGTCGGCGACCGCATGGACACCGACGTCGTCTCGGGGCTCGAGGCGGGGATGCACACCGTGCTCGTCCTGACCGGCTCGACGCAACGCGAAGAAGCGGAGCGCTTCCCGTTCCGCCCGTCGCGGATCGTCGACTCGATCGCCGACCTTCTGCCCGAACTCGGTTAAGAAAAAGGACGTACGGCGGGGTAGAGCGCGCGGAAGCGGTCGTAGCCCTCGTCGTAGGCGCTCGTCCACGCCTCGTTCGGCTCGACGCGTGCGGTGACCCGCACGCATTCTGCGACGGCTTCGTGGGCGTCGGCGAAGCAGCCGGAGCGAACGCCTGCAAGCAGCGCGGCGCCGTAGGCGGCGCCCTCGTCGACAGCCGTTCGCTCGAGCGGGATGCCCAGCACCGTCGCGACGATTTCCGTCCAGAGCTCGCTGCGCGCACCTCCGCCCGAGATGCGGCCGACGCTTGCGGCGAAGCCGAGTTGCTTGAGCAGCTCGAGTGAGTCGCGCAGCCCGTAGGCGACGCCTTCGAGCACCGCGCGCGTGAGCGCGCCGCGGTCGTGGCGGATCGTGAGGCCAGCGAACGCACCGCGCGCGCTGGGGTCGGCGTGGGGCGTGCGTTCGCCGGTGAGGTACGGGAGGAAGAGCAGCCCCTCTGCTCCGGGCTCCCAGCCGGCGGCCTCGCCGACGAGCGTCGGCTCCTCAGCGCCGACGACGTTGCGCAGCCACCTCAGCGACCCGGCTGCGGAGAGCATCACGCCCATCGCGTGCCAGGTCCCCGGCACCGCATGGCAGAAGGTGTGCAGCCGCGCCTCGGGATCGGCGCTGTAGCCGGGCAGGGCACCGAAGACGACGCCCGACGTCCCGAGCTGCACCGACAGCGGCCCGGGCTTGTCGATCCCGACGCCGAGCGCGCCCGCGGCCTGATCTCCAGCTCCAGCGACCTCGGTGGACTCGTGCGAGGGCGGGAGCCACTCGCGCGGAAGCTCGAGGGCGTCGAGCACCTCGTCACTCCAACGGCGGTTGGCGACGTCGAAGAGGAGTGTTCCCGACGCGTCTGCGGCGTCGATCGCGAGCTCGCCTTCCAGCCGTAACCGCACGTAGTCCTTCGGCAACAGGATGTGCGCGATCCGCGCGTAGCTCTCCGGTTCGTGCTTGCGCAGCCAGAGCAGCTTCGGCGCGGTGAAGCCGGTCAGCGCACGGTTGCCCGTCAGCTCGATCAGGCGCGCGAGGCCGAGACGCTCTTCGATCTCCGCGCACTCCTCGCCCGTGCGCTGGTCGTTCCAGAGGATCGCCGGGCGGATCGGCTGGTGCGCCTCGTCGAGCGTGACCAGTCCGTGCATCTGACCGGAGAAGCCGACCGGGCCGGCGGGCAGGCGCGCAAGGAGGGTCTGCGTCGCGCGCCACCAATCTTCCGGGTCCTGCTCGGACCAGCCGGGCTGCGGCGTCGAGAGTGGATAGGGCTCTTCGGCAACCGCGAGCACCTCGCCCTGCGGCGAGATGGCGATGCCCTTGACGCCGGTCGTGCCGACGTCGATGCCGATCAATGGCTCCGCGCTCACGCTCCCAGCGCGGCGTAGACGAGCTCGTAGGCGCGGACGGCGTCCTTGTTCTGCTGCGCTGCGCGCAACTCGTCGCCGTCGATCTTCTTCGCGATACCCTCGATGAAGTTCCAGTGCAGGACGGAGCGCTTGACCGCGCCGACGGCGTCCTCGGTGTAGGGGTAGAGGTCGAACCCGAGGCGCTCGCCGTTGGCCCCGTAGTTCGCGCGGTTCAGCTCGATTGCGAGCTCGACGGTCTCCATGAACGCCGTGGCGCCGACCATGTTGTCGTCGTCGAAGGTGCCCCAGCCGGAGTTCGCGTGCTGGTGCCCGAGCAGCCCCTCGGCGGCGAGCAGCGCCGCGTACTCGGCGAGCGACTCGCCGTTCATG
>JBKJQL010000215.1:0-19003 GCA_046594035.1 Gaiellaceae bacterium | reverse complement strand
GTCTGTTCGCACCCATAGAATGGCTGCGATGGCGCGTTCCAACTCGATCGTGGTCTCCGGAGCCCGCGAGCACAACCTGAAGAACATTTCGATCGCGCTGCCGCGTGACTCGCTCGTGGTGCTCACGGGTCTGTCCGGATCGGGCAAGTCGTCGCTCGCCTTCGACACGATCTACGCCGAGGGGCAGCGCCGCTACGTCGAGTCGCTCTCCGCGTACGCGCGCCAGTTCCTCCAGATGATGGAGAAGCCGGACGTCGATTCGATCGACGGCCTCAGCCCGGCGATCTCGATCGACCAGAAGACGACCTCGCGCAACCCGCGCTCGACCGTCGGCACGGTCACCGAGATCTATGACTACCTGCGCCTGCTCTATGCGCGCGTCGGCCGGCCGCACTGCCCGGTCTGCGGGCGCACGATCTCCGGGCAGTCGATCGACTCGATCGTCGAGCAGATCCTCACGCTGCCCGAGGGGACGCGCTTCACCGTCAACGCGCCGATCGTGCGCGACCGGAAGGGCGAGTTCAGGGATCGCTTCGAGGAGTTGCGCAACGAGGGCTTCACGCGCATCAAGGTGGACGGCGAGCAGCACACGCTCGACGAGCCGCCGACGCTCGACAAGAAGTTCAAGCACTCGATCGAAGTCGTGGTCGACCGGTTGGTGATGAAGGAGGATCTGCGCACGCGGCTCACACAGAGCGTGGAGACAGCACTTCAGCTTGCCGAGGGCCTGGTCGTCGTCGACCTCGTCGACGCCGGCGAGGAGCGCACCTACAGCCAGAACTTCGCGTGCCCGGAGCACGGCGTGTCGCTGCCCGAGCTCCAGCCGCGCATCTTCTCCTTCAACTCGCCGCACGGTGCGTGCCCGCGCTGCACGGGCCTCGGCGCGCAGCAGGAGATCGATCCCGACCTGCTCGTGCCCGACCCGTCGCTCTCGATCGAAGACGGAGCGCTCGTGCCCTGGGCCGTCGGCGGCTCGGGGTTCTACGAGTCCGTGATCCAGGCGATCGCCGATCGGTACGAGATCCCGACGGATGTTCCCTGGCGGGAGCTGAAAACGACGTTCCAGGACACCTTCCTCTACGGCACCGACGGCGAGAAGGTCTACGTGGCCTACCGCAACCGGATGGGCCGCCGTCGCTCGTACATGATCGACTTCGAGGGGATCATCTCCTCGCTCGAGCGCCGCTACCGCGAGACCGATTCGTCGACGCAGCGCGAGCGCATCGAGGAGTACATGTCGTTCCGCCCCTGCCCGGTGTGCAAGGGCGCGCGCCTCAAGCCCGAGGTACTGGCCGTCACGGTCAGCGACAAGAACATCCACGAGTTCACGCGCTTCTCGATCACCCGCGCGCTGCAGTTCCTGAACGAGCTCGACCTGACCGAGACCGAGCAGCTGATCGGCCACCGCATCGTCAAGGAGATCCGGGAGCGGCTGACGTTCCTCGACGACGTCGGCGTCGGCTACCTCAACCTCGACCGTGCGAGCGCGACGCTCTCCGGTGGCGAAGCGCAGCGGCTGAGGCTCGCGACGCAGATCGGCTCGCAGCTCGTCGGCGTGCTCTACATCCTCGACGAGCCGTCGATCGGACTGCACCAGCGCGACAACGACAAGCTCATCGGCACGCTCGAGCGACTGCGCAACCTCGGCAACACCGTCCTCGTCGTCGAGCACGACGAGCAGATGATGCGAAGCTCCGACTGGCTCGTCGACATGGGGCCCGGCGCGGGCGCGCACGGCGGCCACGTGATCGCAGAGGGCACAGCCGACAAGGTGCAGCGCAACAAGAAGTCGATCACCGGCCAGTACCTTTCGGGTGCGCGTAGGATCGCGATTCCCGAGCGCCGCACCGAGGACCTGGGCTGGTTCAAGGTGATCGGCGCTGCCGAGAACAACCTGAAGAAGATCAACGTCGATTTCCCGATCGGCAAGTTCATCGCGGTCACGGGCGTCTCCGGCTCGGGCAAGTCCACGCTCGTGAATGAGATCGTCTACAAGGCGCTCGCGAACCAGCTCTCGAAGTCGCGCACGCGGCCGGGAGCGCACAAGGCGGTCAAGGGCATCGAAGCGTTCGACAAGGTGATCGAGATCGACCAGCGCCCGATCGGCCGGACGCCGCGCTCGAACCCGGCCACCTACACCGATCTCTTCACCCACATTCGCGAGCTCTACTCGCTGACCCCCGATGCGAAGGTCCGCGGCTACAAGCCGGGGCGCTTCTCGTTCAATGTCAAGGGCGGCCGTTGCGAGACGTGCAAGGGAGACGGGCAGATCAAGATCGAGATGCACTTTCTGCCGGACGTCTACGTCCCGTGCGAGACCTGCAAGGGCAAGCGCTACAACCGGGAGACGCTTGAGGTGCGCTTCAAGGGCAAGACGATCTCCGACGTGCTGGAGATGTCGGTCGAGGAAGCACTCGCGTTCTTCTCGAAGATCCCCAAGGTGCGACGCCGCCTGCAGACGTTGCACGACGTTGGGCTCGACTACATGACGCTCGGCCAGCCCGCGACGACGCTCTCCGGTGGCGAAGCTCAGCGCGTCAAGCTCGCGTCGGAGCTCTGCAAGGTGTCGACCGGCCGTACGCTCTACATCCTCGATGAACCGACCACGGGCCTCCACTTCGCCGACATCGAAAAGCTGCTCGAGACGCTGCAGCGTCTCGTCGACGGCGGCAACACGATGCTCGTGATCGAGCACAACCTCGACGTGATCAAGCAGGCGGATTACCTGATCGACCTCGGCCCCGAGGGTGGGGAGGCGGGCGGCGAGATCGTCGCCGTCGGCACCCCGGAGGAGGTCGCGCACGTCTCTGCGTCCTACACCGGCCAGTTCCTCCGGCCGCTGCTCGCGCCGCGGCGGCAGCCCGCCGCGAAGAAGCGCGCAGTCGCAGCGTGAAACGGCGGATCGACTGGCGCAGCAAGCACCAGGTGCTCTTCCTCGTCCTCGGCGTGATCGCCTTCGTGATGATCGCGGGAGCGGCCGCAGCCTGGGTGACGCGCAACAACACGCTCTGCTCGGACGGCAAGCCGCCGGTCGCGCAGCACGCAGGCATCCTCGGCCAGGGCCTGTACCGCTGCCACAACGGTCAGATCGTCACCACGCCGGGCTGATGCGCGACTGGTGGCTGAGGACGCTGCTCGTTCTGCAACGGCCGCGGCCGGTGTTCGCCGCGCTACGCGACGACACCCGAGAGGCGGCAGGCGAACGGTCGGAGCAGGTCCTGCTCGTCGTGCTCCTTGCCGGGATCGCCGCCGTCCTCACCACGGGCACCGCGGCGCACCTGAACAACGACGGCGACTACAGCCCGATTCTGATCGCGATCTGGGCGTTCTTCGCCGGCAGCGTCTACGGCCTCTTCGGCTACTTCCTGTTCGGCGCGGTGCTGCACGGAGCCGTAAAGGCGCTCGGATCGCAGGGCTCGTACCGGCGCTCCCGCCACGTGCTGGCGTTCGCGCTCGTCCCGGTCGCTCTCTCGCTGATCGTCTGGCCGGTGAAGCTCGCCCTCTACGGCGGTGACTGGTTCCACGTCGGCGGCGGGGATACCGGTGGAGGCGGGCTCGCATTCGACCTGATCGCGTTCGCCTTCTTCGGCTGGGCTCTCGCCTTGCTCGTCGTCGGTGTTCGGGCCGTGCACGGTTGGACGTGGGCGCGCGCCCTCGGCGCGTGCGGGATCGCGCTCGTCGCCCCCGTCGTGCTGGCGCTGTTGCTCAGCTCGCTCTGACGTCCGAGAGCGAGGATTCGAACAGCGCCAGCTCTTCTTCTGTCATCGCGTACGTGTGCTTTTCCTCCGGGAACGAGCCCTCGCGCACCTCGCTCGCGTACAGCTCGACCGCTGACCCGATCGTCGGCGCGAGCTCTGCGTATTGCTTGACGAACCGGGGTGCGTGACCGTCGTAGAGCCCGAGAAGGTCGTGCCACACGAGCACCTGCCCGTCGCAGTCCGGGCCGGCACCGATGCCGATCGCCGGGATGTCGAGCGCCTCGGTGATCCGCGCCGCAACCGGCGACGGCAGCGCCTCCAGCACGATCGCGAAGCAGCCCGCAGCCTGCAGCGCCAGCGCATCCTCGTAGAGCAGCACTGCCTTCGCGGCGCTCCGACCCTGCGCCTTGAAGCCGCCGAGCATCGTTGCGGTCTGCGGCGTCAGGCCGATGTGCCCCATCACCGGGATACCCGCGCCGGTGAGCGCGCGTACACGCGAGAGCATCGCGCCCGCGCCTTCGAGCTTGACCGCATCGGCGTTCGCTTCCTTCAGGAACCGGATCGACGTCTCGAGTGCTTGCTCGTCGGAGACCTGGTACGAGCCGAACGGCAGGTCGGCGATCACGAGTGGCCTTTGCGCGCCACGTGTGACTGCAGCGGTGAGCATCAGCATCTCGTCCATCGTCGCGGGAACGGTCGAGTCGTGGCCGAGCACGACCATGGCCGCCGAGTCGCCGACGAGGATCAGGTCGACACCCGCTGCATCGGCGATGCGCCCGGAGGGAGCGTCGTACGCCGTGATCATCACGATCCGGTCGCCGCGGCGCTTCATCTCCGCGACCTCGGGGAGCGGCAGCTTGCCGGGAGCGGGGGTTCCGGCCGAGCCTTTGCGCGGGCGGGTGGTCATGGGGTGTCTCCTTCCCTCAACGGGATGTTGTCGATCAGCCGCGTCTTTCCGACGCGTGCTGCGATGGCGAGTGTTGGACCGTTCAGATCCGCGACGGCGACGTAATCGGGCTCGAGGCCCGCGCTCTCGAGCACTGCGCGCGCGTGCGCTTCGTCGCGCGTCTCGAGCGCCCGTGGGATCGCGCTGGCGCGCTCGCGCTCCTCGTCGGACAGGCGGGTGTTGCGCGACGAGAGCGCGAGACCGTCGGGGTCGCGGACGGTCTCGACGACGCGGATCTCCACGCTGACGTTCAGGTCGCGCACGAGCTGCTTCAGCACGGCGACCTGCTGCGCGTCCTTCTGCCCGAACCACGCAATCTCCGGACGGACGATGTTGAAGAGCTTGAGGCACACCGTCGCGACGCCGCGGAAGTGGCCCGGTCGGTGCACGGACTCGAGACCCTCTGCTGCACCCTCCGGCACGACCCACGTCGCGAAGCCCGGCGGGTACATCTCTTCGGCGGAAGGCGCGAAGAGCACGTCGACGCCCTCCGCGGCGGCGTGCACGGCATCGCGCTCTAAATCGTGCGGGTACGCGGAGAGATCTCCGTCGTCCGAAAACTGCACCGGGTTGACGAACAGGCTTGCGACCACGACGTCGCTGTCGGCGCGCGCCGCACGCAAGAGCGCGGTGTGACCGGCGTGCAGCGCACCCATCGTCGGGACGAGCCCGATCACTCCGTGGCGCGGGAGGTCGAGCTCGTTGATCGAGCGCGCGACGATCATGAGCGCGTCACCTCGACGAGTGCGTCGTACGCCCGCTCGAAGCCAGTGCCGCGCAGCGCGGTGCGATGGCGTTCGACGGTCTGCCAATCCCCGCGCGAGATCGGCCCGGTCAGGTCGAAGTCGTTCTCGATCGTGCGCGACATCAACGGCACGAGTGCTTCCGGCGGGGCGCCCGCATCCTCGAAGAGCCGCGAGGCCGCGCGGTGGAGCGTGACGAGGAAGTTGGACGCGATCGCAGCGCCTGCGTGGTAGCTCGCGCGACGGTCGTCGGCAAGTGTGAACGCGCGCAGGCCGAGGGTTTCCGCGAGCCAGAGTGCACGCGCATGCGCCTGGTCGGTTTCCGCTGTGACGGCGCCCCAGGCGCCGTCGAGCTGCTCAGGCCCGCGCGAGAGGGTGAGCGTCTGCAGTGGGTGGACCGAGAAGCGGTTGACATGCGGGGCGAGATCGGAGAGCGGCGTTCCGCCGGAGACGTGCGCGACCCACGGGCCTGGCTCGATCGCCCGGGCTACCTCCGGGATGGCGCGGTCGGGCACGCAGAGCAGCCGGAGTTCCCCGTCCTCGCTCACGGCGACGCCGCGCTCGCGCAGGCGAGCGGTGATCGCTGAGCCGGCGCGGCCCGCGCCGATGACGGTGACGTCTTCGAACATGTTTTAGGCTCCAGTTCCTCACGGATACCGGGCAGCAGCAGCCTACTCCACCGAAGCCCCTTCGGACTGCCATCCGTCCGGGTCGGCAGGGAAGATGCCCTTGGTAGGGTCTCTTCCAGATGCCGATCTACGAATACGTCTGCATGAATTGCGAGTCTCATTTCGAGGAGCTCGTGGGCATGTCGGATCCCGATCCGAACTGCCCCGACTGCGGCAACCAGAAGGTCGCCAAGCAGTTCAGCAGGTCGTTCGCAGCACACGGCGCGGCTGGACAGCCCTCCCTTGGTGGCGGCGGCATGGGCCGCGGTGGCTGTTGCGGCGGCGGTTGTGGCAGCTGCGGCTGACCTCTCGCTGATCGCGTACGGCGACGTCGTCGCAGGTTGCGAGCTTTGCGCGCTGTCCCAGACCCGCACGCAGGTCGTGTTCGGCTCCGGCTCCCCGAGCGCGGAGCTGATGTTTGTCGGCGAGGCGCCGGGCTTCCACGAGGACAAGCACGGCGTTCCGTTCGTCGGCGCCGCGGGGAAGCTCCTCGTCAAGCTGCTCGAGGGGATCGGGATGTCGCGCGACGATGTGTGGATCTGCAATGTGCTCAAATGTAGACCTCCGGGAAACCGTGACCCGCTGCAGCAGGAGATCGAGGCGTGCGAGCCGCATCTCTGGCGGCAGATCGAACTGATCCAGCCCACCTTGATCGCGACGCTCGGGAATTTCGCGACGAAACTTCTTTCCGGCAAGCCTGCGGGAATCACCCAGGTGCACGGCCGCGAGCAGCAGGTGGTCCTCGGCGGAAACCCGGTCACGCTGTACCCGATCTTTCATCCGGCGGCGGCCCTCTACACGCGCAGCATGCTCCAGGTACTGGAAGAGGACTTCAGCCGGATCCCGGAGCTCCTCGGCCGCCAGGCCCTCCCGCCGCCGCCCCCGGTACCGCTCTACGTGCCCGAACCGGTCGCGACCGTCGAGCATCCAACCCAGCTCGGCCTCTTCTAGCCACGGCTCTCCGAGAGCAGTCTCGTGGTCAGACCAAGGATCACGGAACTGCGACGAACGTTCCACAGCTCGTCGCGATGCCGGACTCGCGGGCATCAGACATGCCGTTCCCAGACCAGCCTCGTGGTCAGACCAAGGTGACAGGAGTGTCACAAACGATCCACAGGCTCCCCGATCCCTATCGTCATGCCGTGGACTGCGTGACCGGATCGCCCGAGGAGACAGAGGCGCTGGCGGCTCGGCTCGCCGGGCTGCTGCGTGTTGGCGACGTCGTGGCGATCTCCGGGGAGCTCGGAGCCGGGAAGACGACGTTCGTGCGCGGTGCGGCGCGTGCGCTCGGCGTGCGCGAGCCGATCTCGAGCCCCACGTTCACGATTGGGCACCGCTACGACGCCCCGGTCCCGGTTGCGCACCTGGATCTCTATCGCGTGGCGGGGATCGATCCGGAGGAATGGGCGGACCTCGAGCCGTACTTCGACGGCACCGTCGCGTTCGTCGAGTGGCCGGAGCACGGAGGCGAGTGGCTGCCCGAGACGCGCGCGACGGTTACGCTGAACCACGTCGACGAGTCGCACCGGCAGGTGAAAATCGACAGTGACGAAGATCTTGGCCTTTGACACCGCGACGTCCTTCGGGGCGATCTGCGCCCTGACGCCCGACCGGCGCGACCGCGCACCACGCGCGGGCGATCTGCTCGAAGCCGTCGACCGGCTCGTCGACGACCCCTCGACGATCGAAGGCATCGTCGTCGGCCGCGGCCCCGGCAGCTTCACGAGCATCCGGATCGGGCTCGCGACCGCGCGCACGCTGGCGCTTGCACTCGGTGTCCCCGTTGCCGGCGCATCGACGCTGGACGCCTACGCCGGCGGCATGCCGGTCGTCGACGCGCGTCGCGGCGAAGTCTTCGTCCGCGGGCCGCGCGTCTGCAAGCCGGAGGAGCTCGAGGTCGAGGGGCGGGAGCTCGTCGGCGACGGCGCGATTCGCTACCGCGAGCTCTTCGAAAGAAACGGCGCCACGATCCCGCCCGACGACGACCCCGTGCACCTGCCCGACGCGCTGCTGCTCGTCGAGCGCGCCGGCGCCTTCGGCCCGGCGGAGGCTGTCGAGCCCTTGTATGTTCGCGACCCCGACGCCAAGCCGAGCGCATGACGGCCGTCGCGATCGAGATTCGGGTACTCGAGCTCGGCGACCTGAGCGCGATCGAGACGATCGAGCAGCAGGCGTACCCGACGCCGTGGTCGCGCTCGATGTTCGCGTCGGAGCTCGCGAAGCCCACGTCGATCTGCCTCGGCGCGTTCGAGGGACAGGATCTCGTCGGCTACGTGGTCAACTCGCGCTACGTCGACGCGTGGCACGTGATGAACGTCGCCGTCGCTCCCGAACATCAGCGCCGCGGTGTCGCAAGCTCGTTGCTCGAGCGCCTGTTCGAGCTGACCCGCGACGACGAACGGCGGGGGTACACACTCGAAGTGCGGGTCTCGAACGAGGACGCGATCAGCCTGTACGAAAAACTCGGCTTCGAGCCGCGAGGTATTCGGCGCGGCTACTACACAGACAACCGAGAAGACGCCGTGATCATGTGGCGCGACGCCCGCCAGTGATTCTCGGGGTCGAGACGTCGTGCGATGAGACGGCGGCCGCAGTGGTCACCTGGGACGGCCAGATCGTCTCGAGCGTCGTGGCGTCGCAGGACGAGCTGCATGCGAAGTTCGGTGGCGTCGTCCCGGAGATTGCATCGCGGCGGCATCTCGATCTGATCGCGCCGGTGCTCGAGGAAGTGCTCACAGACGACGTCGAAGCGATCGCCGTCACGTCTCGTCCGGGCTTGATCGGCGCGCTGCTCGTCGGCGTTTCTGCTGCGAAGGCGCTTGCGTGGGCGCGCCGTCTCCCGTTGATCCCGGTCAACCATCTCCACGGCCACGTCGCGTCGCTGTACTTACGTCCGCTCGACCTGCAACCGCCGTTCACCTGCCTGCTCGCGAGCGGCGGGCACACGATGCTGCTGGACGTGCAGGACCGGGGCGGGTACACCGTGCTCGGCACGACGCTCGACGATGCAGCCGGCGAGGCCTTCGACAAGGGCGCGCGCTTGCTGGGGCTCGGCTACCCGGGTGGGCGCGAGATCGACGCGCTTGCAAAGCAGGGCGATCCGACCGCGTACGACTTCCCCGTGGCGCGCGTACCCGGGCTCGACTTCTCGTTCTCGGGACTCAAGACCGCGCTGCTCTACAAGGTGCGAGACCTTTCCGCCCCTGAGCTCGAGGCGCACCGCGCCGACCTCGCCGCGAGCTACCAGCGGGCGATCGTCAAGGCTCTCGTGGGGCGGTTGGAGGCGGCCGGGGGAGACCGGATCGCTGTGGTGGGCGGGGTCGCGGCGAACTCGGAGCTCCGCGCTGCGCTGCCGGACGCGGCGCTCGCGCCGCTCAGCCTCTGCACCGACAACGCGGCGATGATCGCGTCGGCCGGCCGCTACACCGCCCCCGTCCCGTACCCCGACTACCTTTCCCTTGATGCATGTCCCACGGCGTAAACTCGTGGGCCTGCTCGCTGTCGCGATCCTGACGATCGTGCTCGGAGCGACGATGGTCGCCCGCGGACGCGACGTGACGGCGCAGGCTCACCCCACCAGCTGGCGCGGGCTCGTCGGCGATCCGCGCAGTGCCGTTCCGTTGGGCCAGCGGATGATCGTCGTGCTGCACACTCCTTCTGTCGCGCAGCGCCTCGCGAAGGTGAGGTACGCAACCGAGGCGCAGGAACGGTCGTGGACGGCGCAAGTGTTCGCCGCACAACAGCAGGTACTGACCACGCTCGCAACTCTCGGCATCACCGTTCGTCCGGAGTTCAGCTACTCGCGGGTGCTCGACGGTTTCGCGGCGCCGCTCGATCCGCGAGCGGTGTCGATCCTCGAGCAGCTGCCCGAGGTCGCGGGCATCTACCCGGTGCGCGCGGCGTTCCCGGCGTCGGTGTCCGAGGCTCTCCTCTCGACCAAGGCATTCGGTCAGTCAAGTGGCCACCGCTCCGAGATCAACCTGCCCGGGTACGACGGGCGCGGCGTGACGATCGCGCTCCTCGACACCGGCGTCGATCTTGCGCACCCATACCTGCGCGGCCGGATACTCGCCGGCATCGACCTCGTCAACGGCGGGGACGACGCCACCGCCCGCTCGAACCCGCAGGATCCCTCGCAGCTCGAGCGTCACGGCACAGAGCTCGCGGGTTTGCTCGTCGGCGCCGGCGGCCCCGCCGGATTGCACGGCGTCGCGCCAGGCGCGACGGTGCTGCCGATCCGCGTCGCCGGCTGGCAGCAGGCCGCCGACGGCCGCAACCTCGTCTACGGGCGCAGCGACCAGCTGATCGCAGGCCTCGACCGTGCTGTCGACCCGAACGGCGACGGTGACGCCCACGACGCGGTGCGCGTCGCCCTGGTCGGCGTCTCCGAGCCGTACGCCGCGTTCGCGCAGGGGCCGGAGGCGATCGCAGTGCAGGGCGCACTCGACCTGAACACGCTCGTCGTCACACCGGCGGGCAACGACGGCACCGCAGGGCCGACGTTCGGATCGGTCGCCGGCCCGGCCGGCGCGGCGGGCGCGCTCGCTGTCGGCGCCACCGATTCGCTCAAGGTGCAACCGCGCGTTCGCGTCGTGCTGCGGCGCGGTCTCGATGTGATTCTCGATCGCTTCCTGCCGCTGCTCGGTCCCGTCGCCCCGTCGCACTCACGGACGCTGCACGTCGCGACCCCTCGGTCGACACGCGGGCTCCCCGGTACCTCGTCGCTGGACTTTTTCGACGCCAGCGGCTTCAGTCGCGTTGCGGGCCGTGCGGTCGTCGTGCCCGTCGGTTCCGACCCGCAGGCGACCGCTCTGGCAGCCGCGCGGGCCGGTGCTGCTGCGGTCGTGCTGTACGGCGGCTCGCTGCCGCCCGGCTCGCTGCGCGTCGCCGAGGAACAGACCGCCCCCGTCGTGGTCGTCCCGACCGCCGCCGCCGTCGCCCTCCTCGCCGCACAGCGCGGAGGGATCGACGTGGGGATCGCGATCGGCGCACATCGCAACGTGACGAACATGGAGCGTGGGCTCGTCGCCGGCTTTTCATCGCGCGGACTTGCCTTCGACGGATCGGTCAAGCCGAACGTCGTAGCGCCCGGCGTCGCGCTCGCGACCTCCGTGCCGGGCGCGGCGACCGACGGGACGCCGCTCTATGGAACGGTCAACGGCACGAGTGCCGCAGCCGCGCAAGTGGCCGGCGCAGCCGCCTTGCTCGCGCAGATGCGCCCGGCGCTCGACGGCGCGGCGCTGAACAGCCTGCTCGTCGGGTACACGGCGCGCGGAGACGCTGCCGCCGTCGACGTCGGAGCTGGCCCGTTCCGCCTCGGCCTGTCCGCAGTCGGCGAGATCGCCGCGCAACCCTCGACGCTTGGCTTCGGGATCTGGGAGGGGCCACGCTGGCACGCGACGCGCACCGTCACCGTGCGCAACGTCTCGACGCGGCGCCTGCAGCTCTCGATCAAGCCGGTCTCTGACGGCGAGTCGGAAGCGCTTGGTTTCAAGGTCGTCCCCGATCATCTCTCCCTGGGCATCGGTCGCTCGACGTGGGTTCAAGTCACCGTCACCGCCCCGGCGGCGCCGCGGGCGCGCCTGATCACCGGCGTGCTGCAGGTGGCGGCTGCGGGGAGCGAGACGCTGCGCATCCCGTGGGCGTTGAGCTTCCGCCGGTACTCCGCCAACCTCGTTCCGCGCGTCACGATCAGCGACCGCTCGTTCAAGCCATCCGACACGAATCCCGCGGTACTGACCGTTCAGGCAGGGAACCTCGTGCGTGATCGCGGTCTGCAGATCCAGCCGGTCGCGCGGCTCGACGTGCTGCTCTACACCTCGACCGGCCGGTACCTCGGCGTGATGGCGCGCCTGCGCAACCTGCTGCCCGGCTCGTACAGCTTCGGGATCACCGGGCGCGGCCCGACCAGTGCACGGCTGGCAGCCGGAACCTACGAGCTTCGCCTCGCTGCCTGGCCGACGCTCCCGCTTGACGCCAAACCGAGCAGAGCGCGGGTTTCGTTCAGAATCGAGTAGCCTCCGGCCTCGATGGCCACCACGGCCCCTGAGTCTCATCTTCGCGAGAACCCGTTCCTTCTCGCCCAGCAGCAGCTCCGAAACGTCGCCGACACGTTCGGGATCGACGACCGCCTCGTCGAGGTGCTGCAGCAGTGCAAGAAGACGGTCGAGGTCTCGATCCCGACGTCCATGGACGACGGATCCGTGCGCGCGTTCGAGGGATATCGCGTCACGCACAACAACTCGCGCGGTCCGTCGAAGGGCGGTATCCGCTACCACCCGAACGTCACACGCGACGAGATCAAGGCGCTCGCGATGTGGATGACGTGGAAGTGCTCGCTGATGGGGCTGCCGTTCGGCGGCGCCAAGGGCGGGGTCGTCTGCGACCCGAAGACCATGTCCCAGCGGGAGCTCGAGCGCATGACGCGCCGCTTCACCTCGGAGATCATCAACGAGATCGGCCCGGAGAAGGACATCCCGGCGCCGGACGTCGGCACGAACGCACAGACGATGGCCTGGATCTTCGACACGTACTCGATGAACAAGGGGCACTCCGTGCTCGGCGTCGTCACCGGTAAGCCGCTGACGATCGGCGGTTCGCTCGGTCGGCAGGAAGCAACCGCGCGCGGCGCGACCTTCTGTCTCGAGTCGGCCCTGGAGAAGAAGGGCCAGTCGATGCAGGGGCTGCGCATCGCCGTGCAGGGGTTCGGCAACGTCGGCGCGTACTTCGCGAAGTTCATCGCGGAGCAGGGCGCGAAGGTCGTTGCGATTTCGGATTCGACCGGCGGCCTCTACAACCCAAACGGTATCGACGTCGCGGCCGCCTTTGCGCACAAGCGCGACGGCGGCCCGATGTCCGCGCTGAAAGGCGGCGAGCACATCACGAATGAGGAGTTGGTCGCCCTCGATTGCGACGTGTTCGCGCCGTGCGCCCTGGAGCAGGTTGTGACGGAGTCGAATGCCGATCAGGTGAAGGCGCGCGTGGTCGTCGAAGGCGCGAACGGGCCGCTCACACCCGCGGCCGACGAGATCCTGGAAGGAAACGGCGTGATGATCCTCCCCGACGTGCTCGCCAACGCCGGCGGCGTCGTCGTCTCGTACTTCGAGTGGGTGCAGGGCCTGCAGGAGTACTTCTGGAAGGAAGACGAAGTGAACCAGCGCCTCAACTCGATCATCACGCGCGCGTTCGACGAGACGTGGGCGACGTACGAGTCGCGCAAGACCACCATGCGGATGGCGGCCTACGGACTTGCCGTCCAGCGCGTCGCCGAGGCGACCGTGACGCGCGGGCTCTATCCCTAAGGTCCGGGTGTTTCACGGGCAGGGGTGCAGCCTCTGCGACCGGGCGCGCGCGCAGCTCGATCGGCTCGCGGTGCCCTACGAAGCCGTGGACATCACCGGCGACGTAGACCTCGAGGCCCGCTACCGCGAGTGGCTGCCCGTGGTCGAGATCGACGGCGAGCGGGCCTTCGTCTACTACGTCGACGAAGCCGCGCTCCTGCGAAAGCTCGACCAAAAACGTTGAACTCCTGATCCCTCCGTAGTTTGTGACAACCGAACGGTAAATCCCGAGCCTTGGGCACAATGACATCGTGACAACGCAAGCCCCCGCTCCCGGAGCGGCTCCCGACCGGTTGACGGTCGGTGTCGCAGCCCGGCTCTCCCGCTATCTGCAGGTGCTGAGCCAGGCCAAGAAGATGGGGAAAGAGCGCATCTCCTCCCAGGAGATCGCGGACTACACGAACATCAACGCCACGCAGATTCGGCGGGATCTCTCGAACTTCGGCAAGTTCGGCAAGCGCGGCGTCGGCTATTCGATCGACTCGCTGCTCGGTGAGATCCGGAAGATCCTGCGCACGCAGGGGCAGCACAACATCGCGCTCGTCGGCGCGGGTCGCCTCGGTCAGGCGATTGCGAGCTCGGCGATCTTCGCGGAGCACGGGATCAACATTGCAGCCGTCTTCGACTCGAGCCCGACGATGATCGGCGGCGACATCGGCGGCGCCACCGTCGAGGACGAACGCCGGTTGAAGGACGTGGTGCGCGACAAGAACATCGTCGTCGGCGTGCTCGCCGTTCCGGCCGGCTCCGCGCAGAAGGTCGCAGACGATCTCGTCGACGCCGGCGTGCGGATCATCTTCAACTATTCGGAAGCCCTCCTCGACGTGCCGAGCGACGTCACCGTGCACACGTCGAATCCCGCGGTCGAGTTACTGCACGCCCTCTACTTCCACCTGACCTAAGCGCACCGGCCGGCGGCGGCTCCCGCCGGGGCAAGCCCGGCTCCGCCGCCGCCTCGCACCGCTGGCCGCACGCCGCCTTCCGGGGCCGTGCTATCGCACTGTCCCCTCCGGCGGCGCACGCCCAGCGGCACGCCGGAGCACTTAGGTACGTAGCCTCCGCTTCGTGCGGATCCTCCTCTGGCACGGCTACCTGCTCGGCGGCACCGGGTCGAACGTCTACACCCGCGCGCTCGCTCGCGAATGGAGCAACGGCGGACATGACGTCGTCGTCGTCTCGCAGGAACGCGAGCCCGAGCAGTACGACCTCGGTAGCGCGACGACCATCGCGGTCGACCTGCCCGACGCCCTCCTCCCGGTGTTCGTCATGGATCGCTACGCGGGGCTCCGGCCCAAGTTCTTGCAGGACTTCACCGACGAAGAGAAGCGGGCGTACGTCGATGCGAACGCCGCGGCATTGCGCGACCTGCTGCCCGCAGACCTCGTTTTCACCAACCACGTCCTGATGGGCGGGCCGGTGGGCGCGGCGACCGGCGTCCCGTTCCGCGTGAAGGCGCACGGCTCGGAGCTCGAGTACTCGATGCGCGGGCGTCCGGAACTCGCGGAGTGGGGCAGGGAGTCGCTTGCGCAGGCCGATGCGACGTACGTTGGCTCGAACCACATCCGCGACGTGCTCGAAGACGTCGTCGGCCAGGTCGAGCGGGTGTTCGAGGTTCCACCCGGCGTCGACGTCGATCGGTTCGCGCTCCAGAGCCGCCACGAGGCGCTCGGTGCGCTCGTCGACGAGGCCCGCAACGATCCGCCGAACAGGGGAAACGAGCGTCTGCCCGACGACGGCAACGCGGCACGCCTCGAGGCGTTCCTCACGGACGACGTGCCGACCGTCGTCTACTTCGGGAAGCTGATCGAGCAGAAGGGCGTGCAGGTCCTGCTCGAAGCGATGCACGAAGTCGATGCGCGACTGGTCGTCGTCGGGTTCGGCCCGTACCGCGCGACGCTGGAAGCGGCGGCTCCGCTGCGGACGCTGTTCACCGGAGCGCTCGAGCATCGGCATCTCGTGCACCTGCTCCCGCTCGCCAACGTCACCGTCGTGCCGTCGATCTTCCCGGAGGCGTTCGGCATGGTCGCGGCGGAAGCTGCCGCCGCGGGCTCGCCGCCTCTCGTCGCACGCCACTCCGGGCTCGCCGAGGTCGCCGCGGGGCTCGAGGAGGAGTACCCCGCGCGCTTCCGGCACCTTGCGTCGTTCGAGACCGGGAACGCGGCCGATCTCGCCGCGAAGCTGACCGAGTTGCTCGCGCTCTCGCCCGCCGATCGCGACGAGCTGCGGCAGGCTGCGCGCAAGGCGGTCGTCGACCGGTGGTCGTGGGCGAGCGTCGCTCAGCGGCTGCTCGCCTGACGGATACCCTCCCTGCGGTGGGCGACGAGCAGAAGATCTCCTGGCAAGAGCTCCTGGCGAAGTCTCGCGCGGAGTTCGACAGCGGCACCGACTTCACGGTCGCGGTGGAGGAGGAGTTCGCGCTGCTCGATCCAGAGACGCTCGAGCTGACCGATCGCTTTGAGGAGATCTACGCCGCGGCACAAGAGACCGACCTCGCGCCGAACATCGTCGGCGAACTGATCGCATCGGAGGTCGAGGTGCGCACCGGCAAATGCGAGAACTTCGCCGAGGCGGCGGCCGCGATGCAGGAGCGCCGTGGCCAGCTCCATTCGACCGCGCGGGAGTTGCAACTCGCGCTCGGCGGCACGGGCACCCATCCGTGGAGCCGCTGGCAGGACCAGCGGATCATCGATACGCCGCACTACCGCCGCAACGACGAGATCCTCCGCTACGTCGTGTGGCGCAACAACACCTTCGGGCTGCACGTGCACGTCGGGATCGCGGGGGCTGACCGCGCGATCAAGGTGCACGACGCGCTGCGCACGTTCCTCCCGGAAGTCCTCGCGCTCTCTGCGAGCTCGCCGTTCGTCGAGGGCGTCAACTCCGGCCTGCACTCCTCGCGCACGGAAATCTTCACGCGCATGTTCCCGCGCTGCGGCATCCCCGATGCCTACGGCGACTGGCAGGGCTGGGAGGACTACGTCTCGTTCCTCTACAGCACCGGCTCGGTCACCGAGCACACGCAGATCTGGTGGAGCGTGCGCCCGCACCTCGCGTTCCCGACGATCGAGATCCGGATCGCCGACGGCCAGCCCGATCTCGCGGAGGCGCAATCGCTGGCCGCGTTCGCGTACTCGCTCGCGGCCCGCTGCGCCCGCGCGGTCGACGAGGGCGAGCGGGTCCCGAGCCTGCCTCACCGTCTGCTGGAAGAGAACCTCTGGCGGGCGACGCGCTACGGCCTCTCCGGCGAGTTGCTCGACCTCGAGCGCGCGGAGCCCGTCCATGCGCGGCGGCGCCTCGAGGACCTGCTCGAGTGGGTCGCCCCCGTGGCGGACGAGATCGGCGCCGCCCCCTATCTCGCGATCCCGGAGCAGAACGCCGCCGAGCGCCAGATCGCGCGGTTCCAGGAGGGTGGGAGCCTCCAGGAGATTTACGCCGAGCAGGTGCGGGCAGGAGAGCCAATCGGTGGCTGAAGAACCCGAACCCGAGATCGACATGGAGGCGCTGCAAGAGCAGCTCGCCTCGTTCTCGGTCGAGCAATTCCTGATTTCGGCCGCGTCGACGATCGCGAGCCTCGCGTACGCCAAGCTGGAGCGCGACGATCTGCCGCAGGCCCGGAAGGCGATCGACGCCCTGGCGGCACTCGTCCCACTGCTGGAAGGCGACCTGGCCGCGGATCTCGGGGCAGCGTTGACCCGGCTGCAAGTGGCCTACGCCGAAGCTGCTTCACCGTAAGCTTCTGCGTCAGACCGGACGGTATTCGCACCCACGGATGGTGGCCCGCGCACGGCGCCGGCCGCCACGCTCAGCCTTGATCGTATTACCTATACGGCCTTCGGCCGACCGCGACGCCTGGCTTGGCGCGATCCATCCCCGACGGGCACGCCTACCATCCGGCCTGACGCATCCGGAGCGTGTGATACATATCGCCCGCGCCGAAGCCCTTCGGCGCTTGACTTTGTGAGGGAGCGAAACCGATGGACTGGTTCATGCATCACCCGGTGCTTCTCGGCCTTGTCGGTGCCGGCATCGCCGTGGGCTACGGGGTCTACCTGACCTGGTGGCTGCTGAAGCAGCCGGCCGGCAACGAGCGTATGCGGGAGATCTCGCGTGCGGTCCAGGAGGGCGCTGCGGCGTACCTGAAGAAGCAGTACACGGCGATCGCGCTGGTCGCGATCGTGCCGTTCATCGTGCTCGGCCTCTACGACAAGCTCGGCTGGGGCACGGCGTTCGGCTTCCTGATCGGCGCGTCGCTGTCCGCGGCGGCCGGCTTCATCGGGATGAACGTTGCAGTGCGCTCGAACTCGCGCACCGCCGAAGCTGCGCGCAAGGGCCTCGGCCCCGCGCTGAACGTGGCGTTCCGCGCCGGCTCGGTCACGGGCTTGCTCGTCGTCGGCCTCGGCCTGTTCGGCGTTGCGGGCTACTACTGGCTGCTGACCGCCGGGTTCGACAACACGCCGACCTCCGCGATCAACGACCTGATCGGGCTTGCCTTCGGTGGCTCGCTCATCTCGGTCTTCGCCCGTCTCGGCGGCGGCATCTTCACGAAGGCCGCCGACGTCGGCGCCGACCTCGTCGGCAAGATCGAAGCCGGGATCCCTGAGGACGATCCGCGCAACCCGGCAGTGATCGCAGACAACGTCGGCGACAACGTCGGTGACTGCGCGGGCATGGCGGCCGACCTGTTCGAGACCTACGCCGTCACCGCCGTCGCCGTAATGCTGCTCGGCACGCAGTTGGGCCTCGACAACACGCGCCTGTACCTCCTGCCGCTCGCACTTGGCGGTGTCTCCGCGATCACGTCGGTGATCGGCACCTTCTTCGCCCGGCTCGGCAAGGGCGAGAACGCCGTGATCAACGCGCTCTACAAGGCAGTGCTCGTCGCGACCGTCCTGTCAGCCCTCGGGTTCATCCCGGTGATCATGGCGTTCGACGGTGGCCCGTTCTCCTTCAAGGAGCTCTACATCTCGGCGCTCGTCGGGCTCGCAGTGACCTTCCTGCTCGTCGCGATCACCGAGTTCTATACAGGCACCCGCTGGAACCCCGTCAAGGCGATCGCCAAGGCCTCGCAGACGGGTCATGCGACGAACATCATCGAAGGCCTCGCGATCGGCATGCAGGCAACTGCCTTGCCGGTGATCGTGATCGTTGCGGGCATCCTTACCGCCAACCACTTCGCCGGCCTCTTCGGCATCGGCGTTGCGGTGATGGCGCAGCTCTCGATGACCGGCCTGATCGTCGCGCTCGACGCGTACGGCCCGGTGACCGACAACGCGGGCGGTATCGCCGAGATGGCGGACCTGCCCGAGGAAGTGCGTGGCGTCACCGACCCGCTCGACGCGGTCGGGAACACGACGAAGGCCGTGACGAAGGGCTACGCGATCGGCTCCGCCGCGCTCGCTGCGCTCGTGCTCTTCGACAGCTACACCACCGGACTTGCGGACGAGGGGTTGCCGACGCTCTTCAGCCTCTCCGACCCGTGGGTGATCGCCGGCCTCTTCATCGGCGGCCTGATGCCGTTCCTCTTCGCGTCACTCGCCATGCAGGCGGTCGGGCGCGTCGGCGGACTCGTCGTCGAGGAGGTGCGTCGCCAGTTCCGCGAGCACCCGGG
>JBKJQL010000214.1:0-8534 GCA_046594035.1 Gaiellaceae bacterium | reverse complement strand
AGCACGGCTTGCTCCTTCTCCCGATCCAGGCCGGCCGGCGGCTCGATCGGTGCCTCGCCGCTCGCCACCCAGTCGATCGTGTCGCGCACCGTCTCCGTGAGCGGCCGGATGCGGAGGCCTGCGGCGAGCGCGCGGTCGACGGGGGCGCGCATGAACGACGCGTCGCTCTCGTCGGCTCCGATCCAGAGCGGCAGCTCCATCCAAGGCCCGACCTCGTGCTCGACGAGGAAGTCGGGGTCGACCCACACGACCTCGGCGTCGGTGCGCGCGACGACGCGACACGTCTCGAGCACGTGCTCCATCGTCAACGTCGGGCAGACGGTGTTATAGGTGCCGGCGAGCCCGGTCTGGGCGCTCCGGACGATCCAGGCGCTCACATCGCGGACGTCGACGACCTGGACGGGTGCGTCAGGCGGAGCGGGGGCAAGGACGCGCCCGCCGTGGACGAACCGCTGCGGCCAGTACGTGAACCGCCCTGTGTGGTCCCACGGGCCGACGATCAGGCCGGGGCGTGGCACGAAAGCATCTGGGAAGCGCTCGCGAACGACCTCTTCGCAGAGCGCTTTGAGCGGGCCGTAGGTGTCGGAGCGGACCTCTTCGGTCTCCTCCGGTAGCGGCGCCACGGCACCGTGCTCGCCCAGGTCGCGCGCCTCCTCCGTGTAGATCGACATCGTCGAAACGAACGTGTAGTGGCCGACTTCGCCGAGTGCCTCGATCGTCTCGCGCATGATGCGCGGGAGGTAGCCGCTCGTGTCGACGACCGCATCAAAGTTGCGGCCGGCTAGCGCCTCCAGGTCGCCGTCGCGATTACCACGCAGCTTCTCGATGTCGGGAAAGAGCTCCGGCCGGGTCTGGCCACGGTTGAAGATCGTCACCTCGTGCCCGCGCTCCAGTGCCGACTCGACCACGTAGCGGCCGAGGAACTGCGTCCCGCCGAGAACGAGCATGCGCATGACCCTCAGCCTACGCACACGACCAGGTTCGCCGGCCAACATCTCCTGCGCGATACTCGCTCTGGTGCTCCGTCGCCAACCACCGGAAGCTCGGCATGCGGGCGACGCTCGTCGTACGCTGAGCATCGACGACGTCGGCGATCCCGACGGCACGCCCGTCGTCTACCTGCACGGCGGCGGCGACTCGCGGCTCTCGCGGCATCCCGACGATTCGATCGCCGAGGCGCTCGCCATTCGGCTGCTCGCCGTCGACCGCTGCGGCTTCTCCGTGCCGCGGCGCACGCTGCGCGGCTGGGCGGAGGACGTGGTTGCCGCGCTTCCGGTCGAGAGGTTCGCGGTGATCGGCTGGTCGGCGGGCGGCCCGCACGCGCTTGCGGTCGCTGCTGTCGCGCCGGATCGCGTCACCCGCGTGGCGCTCGTCGGCTCGATGCCGGCGCCGGAACGCGTTCGCGAATTACCGCGCGACGTGCAGAGCGTGATGCGTCTCGCGCGCCTGAGTCCCCGTGCCGCGGCCCGTGGTCTCGAAGCGTGGGGGAGGCGTCCGACCCCGCCGACGGGAGACGCCGCAACGGACGATGCGTACGCGCGCGGTCGGATCGAGTCGTTCCGCGACGGCGGCCTGTGGCTCGCGCGCGAACTGGCCTACCTCGGGCGCCCCTGGGGCTTCGAGCTCTCCGACGTGCGTGCGCCCGTCACGCTCTGGTGGGGCGAGCGAGACACGGTGTGCCCACCATCGATCGGACGGGACTTCGAGCAGCGCCTCCCGAACGCCACGCTGCGCCTGGTCGACGACACACACCAAATGCTCTTCAGCCACTGGCGCGAGATCCTTCAGGACGTGTCGAGTTCCGACATGTCCGGGGTCTGACCCCGACCACCGCCCCTCGGAGACGGGTCGCCTGTGGAAAGCCGAACGGCGATTCGCTCAACCATGCGGCCGCGGTGACACTTGCGGACATGACCGGCGTCTGACCCCGGTCATGTCCGGTTCGGACATCAGCGCGGTGGGCGGAGCGCGGCGAACTCGTCCGTCACTTCGAGGCGGTTCGAGGTGAAGCGGAAGAGCGCTGCCGGGCGGCCGCCCGCGCGGCCCGGGGCTCGCTGCCCCTCGACGCGCTCCAGCATCCCGCGGCGGACGAGCACGCGTTGCAGGTTCGTGGCCGACACATCGTGGCCGAGGGCCGCGACGTACACCTCGCGCAGCTCCGAGATCGTGAACGTCTCCGGTGCGAGCGCGAAGCCGACGTTCGTGTATGAGAGCTTCGCCCGCAGGCGCGCCTGCGCCGCGTCGACGAACGGGAGCGACACACCGGCGAGCGCCCGCCACTTGCCGCCGACGGCGGCCTCCGACGAGGCGAGACCGAGATACGCGGTCGCGATGCTGCCGTCCTCGAGGACGCGCGTCTGGAGCTGCTCCACGTGAGCAAGCGCGCCGACCTCGACCGCCCGCGCGAGCGCTGCCTCGAGCTGCTCGCCTGCTGCGAGCGCGGCGCCGGGCAGCGCGCCGCCGGAGAGCAGCACCTCCAGGTGCCCGCCGCGCACACGCATCACCACACCGAGCGCGAGATGAGAAGTAGAATCGACCACGGTTTTCGTCCCACAGTCTAAAACCTCGGAGGGCCCGTGAAGAAACTGATCCCGTTCGTCCTGCTGACCGTCGCGCTGGCCGTGCTCGCGTCAGGCTGCGGCTCGAAGAAGCAGGCCGCGGCACCGACGACCACCACAGCCGCAGCGAGTGCCTTCAAGGCCGGGCTCGTCACCGACCTCGGCGGCTTGAACGACCGCGGCTTCAACCACCTCGCCTACGTCGGCCTTCGGCGGGCCGGCACCGAGCTCGGCGTGAAGACGCGCGTCACGCAGTCGAAGTCACCGCAGGACTACATCCCGAACCTCAGCTCGCTCGCCCGCCAGGGCTACGACCTCGTGATCGGCGTCGGTTTCACCGAGATCGAGGCGATGAAGGCTGTCGCCAAGCAGTTTCCGAAGACGCACTTCGCGATCGTCGACGTCTCGAACGCGGATGAAGGTGGGCTGAAGAACGTCGAGGGCCTGCTCTTCAGGGAGCAGCAGGTCGGCTACCTCGCGGGCTACGCCGCCGCGCTGACGGCGAAGGCGCAGGGCGGCAAAGCCGTCTCGTCCGTCGGCGGGCAGAAGCAGCCTCCGGTCGACCGGTTCATCGCCGGCTATCAGGCCGGTGCGAAGGCCGCGGTGCCCGGGATCCAGACGCTCAACAGCTACTCCCAGGACTTCGCCAATCAGGCGAAGTGCAAGGAGATCGCGCTGAACCAGATCGCGGATGGCTCGGTCGTCGTGTTCCAGGTCGCGGGCGGCTGCGGGCTGGGCGCGCTCGACGCCGCGAAGCAGAAGAACGTCTGGGGCATCGGCGTGGACGCCGACCAGGGCTTCCTCGGAACGCACATCCTCACGTCAGCAACGAAGGGCGTCGATCAGGCGGTCTTCCTGTCGATCAAGAATGCGAAGGACGGCGCGTTCAAGGGTGGCCAGGACGCGGTCTACGGTCTCGATCAGCAGGGCGTCGGCCTCGGCAAGTTCTCGACCAAGACTCCGAAGGGCGTCGAGGCGAAGATCAACGAAATCAAGCAGCAGATCGTCGACGGGAAGATCAAGAACATCCCGACGACAGTGAAGTAGCGCGAGCGATGGTGACCTCGGGGTCCCGCGGCGCGCGGGACGCCGAGGCCGTTCTCACGACTCATGAAAGGGCGTGTCGATGGCACAGCTCAGCGAGCAGCAGAAGGCGATTCTGAAAGGGCACCACTTCGGAGTGGTCGGCACGGTCGGGGAGGACGGGCGCCCGCAGACGAGCGTCGTCTGGGTCGACACCGACGGCGAGAACGTTGTCTTCAACACGACGAACAAGCGGGCAAAGGGCAGGAACCTGCGCGTCAACCCGCGCGTCAGCATCACGGTCTGGGACAACAACGACCCGTACAAGTACTTCGAGGTCGAAGGCCCGGTCGAGCTGGACGAGGAGGGTGCGGGAGAGCACATCGACGAGCTCTCTCAGCGCTACGCAGGCAAGCCGTTCCACACGCCCGTCGACCGGGTGATCGTGCGCATCAAGCCCGAGCGAGTGCTCGACCACGGGGTGAACGACTAGACCCGTATGCTCGCTCCTATGGCGACCACCGACCTGCGTGCGCTGGCGCACGACCATCTCTGGCTCCACTTCACGCGCATGCACGGATACAAGCCGCCGGTGATCGTGCGCGGCGAGCACTGCTACCTGTGGGACGACACCGGGAAGAAGTACCTCGACGCGCTCGCCGGGCTCTTCTCGGTGAACATCGGCTACTCCTACGGCGAGGAGATCGGCCAGGCGGCGCTCGAGCAGATGCGCGAATTGCCGTTCTACACCAATTGGTCGTACGCCCATCCGCGCGCGATCGAGCTTGCCGCCAAGTTGGCCGAGCTCGCGCCCGAGCACATCAACCGCGCGTTCTTCGTCTCCGGTGGATCCGAAGCCGTGGAGTCCGCGTGGAAGCTGGCGCGCCAGTACCACTCGGCGCGGGGCGAGCGCCGCTGGAAAGCGATCTCCCACCAGACGGCGTACCACGGGACGACGATGGGCGCGCTCTCGATCAACGGGATCGCCGCGCTGCGCACAGCCTTCGAGCCGCTCGTCCCGGGCGTCGCGCACGTGCGCAACACGAACCGCTACCACCGCCCTCCTGAGGAGACGGAGGAGCAGTTCACCCAGTTCCTGCTCGACGACCTCGAGGAGACGCTCGAGCAAGAGGGGCCCGACACGGTCGCGATGGTGATCTTCGAGCCCGTGCAGAACGCGGGCGGGTCATTCACGCCACCGGCCGGCTACTTCCAGGGCGTGCGCGCGATCTGCGACCGCTACGGGATCCTGCTCTGCGCCGACGAAGTGATCACCGGCTTCGGCCGCACCGGCGAGTGGTTCGGCAGCATCAAGTACGGCATCGAGCCGGACATCATCACGTGCGCCAAGGGGCTTTCCTCGAGCTACGCCGCGATCGGCGCAGTGCTCGTCGCCGACAAGGTCTACGACGCGTTCGACGGCGGCACCTCGATGTTCTCGCACGGCATCACGTTCGGCGGCCACCCGGTCGGTTGCGCGATCGCGCTGAAGAACCTCGAGATCATGGAGCGCGAGAAAATCGTCGAGCACGTCGCGGAGACCCAGCACGGTTTCCAGGCGCAACTCGAGACGCTGCTCGACCTCGACATCGTCGGCGACGTGCGCGGTACCGGCTACCTCTGGGCGATCGAGCTCGTGAAGGACAAGGCGACGCGCGAGACGTTCAGCGACGAGGAGTCGGAGACGCTCTTGCGCGGCTTCCTCTCGGGCGCGCTGTTCGAGCACGGCCTCATCTGCCGTGCCGACGACCGCGGCGATCCTGTTGTGCAGATCTCGCCACCGCTCGTTGCAGGGCAGGAGGAGTTCGACCAGATCGTGGGAATTCTCGGTGAGGTCCTCACCGAGGCCTGGCAGCGCATTCACTAACGAGCAGGAGGCACGCATGTCCGCCGTCGCCGAGCAGACGACCGCACTCGCACTCTCCGAGAAGAGCAAGCTGATCAAGTCGCTGCGGCGGCTCGACATGATCGGGTTCACCATCTGTGCCTTCGTCGGCCTCGACACGCTCGGCCTGGTCGCGCAGAACGGCCCGCAGGGTTTCCTGTGGCTCTTCCTGCTCGCAATCCTGTTCGTCGCGCCCTACATGCTCGTGATGGCGGAGGTCGGAAGCGCGTTCACGATGGAAGGCGGCCCGTACGAATGGGTCAAGCTTGCGTTCGGACGGCTCCACGGCGGGATCGCGGCGATCCTCTACTGGGTCACGAACCCCCTCTGGGTCGGCGGTTCGCTGGCGTTCATCGCGACGGACTCCTGGCGCGCGAACGTCTTCGGGATCGGCCACGGCAACTTCGGCGACTACGTCTTCAAGTTCATCTTCATCTGGATCTCGATCGGCGTCGCGATCGTCTCGCTGAAACACGGGAAGTGGATCCCGAACGTCGGCGCGATCATGCGCGTGATCGTGCTCGGCTTCTTCTCGTTCACGGTCGTCCTGTATGGGTTCAAGCACGGCGTTGCCGGCTTCTCGCTCGGCGACATGACGCCGACGCGCGCAGTCTTTTTCGGCCTCGTGCCGGTGCTCCTCTTCAACTACGTCGGATTCGAACTGCAGAACGCCGCTGCGGAGGAAATGAACGACCCACAGCGCGACGTGCCGATCTCGGTGCTGCGCAGTGGGATCATCGGTGTGCTGCTCTACGTGGTCCCGATCTTCGGGATCATCCTCGTGCTGCCCGCGAAAGCGATCACCGGCATCGGCGGCTTCATCGACGCGGTCACGACGGTGTTCAGCGTGTACGGCGGTGCAGCCCACGCGCTGCTGATCTTCATGACCATCTGCTTCGTCGGCACCCTCGTCACCTCCGGTGCTGTGTGGATGATCGGCTCCGACCGGATTCAGGCTGTGGCTGCATTCGACGGTGCCTTCTTCCCTTGGTTCGGCATCTTCAACAGGCGCTTCGGCACGCCGGTCCGCGTAAACGTGATGTCGGGGATCGTCTCGACGATCTTCTGCTTCAGCGCGATCGCGTTCTTCAACAGCGGCGCGAACAGCACGTTCGCAATCGTGCTGACGATCGCGATCTCGACCACGCTGATCTCCTACCTCTGGATCTTCACGGCGGCGTTGAAGCTGCGGTACACGCATCCGAACGTCGAGCGGCCCTACCGCGTCCCCGGCAAGTACGGCATGTGGATCTCGTCGCTCGTGATCACGGCCTGGGTCGCCCTCGGTTCGTTCGCCGGGATCTTCCCCGGAGTGCTCGAGAGGCTCTTCGGCGTCAGTTACAACTTCGGCGAGAACTGGGGAGTGACACGCGGGCGCTACGAGGCCTACACCTTCGGGACGTTGGCAGTGATCCTCGTGTTCGGCATCGTCGGCTACTTCGCCGGCGGCAGCGTGCGGCGGGAGGTCGTGCAGATCGAGGGCGACACGCCGGAGCCCACGGCGCCTGTGCCTTCGGCTTAGGTGCGCGCCTGGGGCATTCCCTGGTCGACGAACTGCGAGCGGGTTTCGATCGCGGCTGCGCTCGCCGGCGTCGAGGTCGACTGGACGCTCGTCACGTTCGACGACCGGACGCTGATCGAGGAGCTGAGCGGCCAGAAGGGCGTTCCGATCGCAGAGCTCGACGCCAAGATCGTTGTCGGTTCGCTCGCGATCGTCGGGCGCATCGCACCGCAGCTCTGGCCCGCCGACCCGCGGACGCGCGCGCAGGTGGACACGTTCCTCGAGTGGTTCGACCGGATCTGGCTGCACCCGCTCGGCGTCCTCTGGCGTGACCAGGACGAGGATCGGAGGGCGCGCGCCGCGAAGCGACTCGACCGCTCGATCGACCGGTTCGAGGCGCTGCTCGAGGACGACTACTTCTTCGGCGAGCTCTCAGTCGCCGACGTCGCCGCATATCCGTTCCTCAAGTACGCAACCGATTCGAACCCCGAGGACGACTACGACATCCACGAGATCATGCGCCGCTCGCTGTCGGTCGAGGGAAGGCCCCGGGTGGCCGCGTGGCTCGATCGCGTCTCGCGACTGCCGCGGGCATGACTAACCTGATCAGCATGCGGAGGTCGACCGGCATCATCCTCGTCGCGATTGCGGCCGCCATGTGGGGCATGGATGCCTGGATCCGCTCGCCGCTCGCGCATACGACGACGCCGGCGACGATCGTCTTCGGAGAGCACCTGGTGCTCGTTGCGCTGACTCTGCCGTTCGTTGTCGGCGCGTTCGCCGCGCTGCTCCGACTCGGGTGGAAGCACATCATCGCCGCCTTTGTGATCGGCGCAGGTTCCTCTGCCGTCGCGACGATCCTCTTCACCGAGGCGTTCAAGATCGGCACGGACTTCGTGACGCCGGTCGTGCTGCAGAAGGTCCAGCCGCTCGTCGCCGTCGTTGCCGCGGGGATCATCCTCGGCGAGCGTCCCCGCGCGCGGTTCGCGTTCTACCTCGCGCCCGCGCTCGTCGGTGCGTGGCTGATCGGCGTGCCGCATCCGCTTCACCCATCCGTGCACGGGCTGAGGCCGTCGCTGTACGCGCTCGGCGCCGCCGTGCTTTGGGCTCTCGGGACGGTGCTTGGCCGCTACCTCGCGCGCGACATGAGATTCGAGCACGTCGCCACATTGCGCTTCGCCTTCGGGCTGCCTGCGAGTGCGATCGCGCTGCTCGTGCTCGGCGCGCCTGCCTTCGCTTCGCGTCACGACTCGTGGTACATCGGGCTGCTGGCAGTCGTCACAGGCTTCCTTGCGCTTGGTCTCTACTACTACGGCCTTCGTGTGACCCCAGCGGTCGCAGCGACGCTTGCCGAGCTCGCGTTCCCCGTCAGCGCGATCCTCGTCGGCTACTTCAAGTTCGGCCAGACCCTCACCGGCTGGCAATGGGTCGGAGTCGCGACCACGAGCCTCGTCGTCGCGTTGCTGCCCGTTCGGCCGCGCGACCCGGTCGAGACGGTGCCGAACCCGGCGCCCGCACCCGCTTAAGAAGCTCTAAGAAGCTCTAACTGAATGCGGTTCGTCGATCC
>JBKJQL010000018.1:0-3294 GCA_046594035.1 Gaiellaceae bacterium | reverse complement strand
CGCAGCGGGAACTAGCTGTCGATCGGACCGTTCGCCTGGCTTCGTCGGGCGCGTGGACGCTCGCCCACGCAAGTGCGCTCTGCCGCGGATACTTGGATCATGCGTCTGTCGTGGTTGATCGCTGCTTGCGTGTTCTCGTCTGCGGCGGCGGGTTGTGGAAGCACGGCACGGATGATCGGCCACCCGGCCGTCAGAGATGCGCGTCCGATCTTGACTAGCGCGGCGAGTGAGGAGGGTCCGGCTGCGTCAGGCGGTTGGCTTGCGTGGATGCAGAGCCCTGGGATCAATCCTGCGCCGCCGCGGAGCACCACCGACGTTTTCGTCCGCTCGGGCGGACGGACTGCTCGCGTCAATCCCCGGGGTACACATGCGCTGACGGGCGGGATCGACGGTCACTGGCTCGTGCTGCAGATCACCCACCGGGGGCAGTCGCGGCTGGCGCGCTACGACCTACGAACAGATCGGCTGAGCTACCTACCCGGGTTCGTGAACGACGGGACCTGGTTGTGGCGCCCCGACATCGACGGCCACCGGATCCTCTACGGTGCGATTGTCCCCGGACGCTCGGCGATTCTGCGATACGAGATCCGTCTCGCTGACCTCGACAGCGGAAGTGTCCGGATTCTCGCGCAGCTGGACGGGCACGCCGACTACGCCGCTCCTGGCCAGCTGCGCGGAGACTGGGCAACCTGGGTCTCCTGTCCCGACAACACCTGCAACGTGTGGCGCGAGAACCTGCTCACGGGGCACGCAGAAAGCGTCCCCGACCCGAACTACATCGCCCACAGCCAGTTCGGGCCAGCGGTCGACCTACACGGAACCGTCTACTTCGGTCGGGCGCTCGCCGCGTGCGGGAACGCAGAGATCAGGCAATGGGACGGCCACCACGACACACGCGTCCTCCGCCTACCCGCGCACACGGCCTTCCAGTACGCCTACCTCGCAAAGAACACCCACACGCTGTACTTCGACCTCGTCGGATGCACCAGAACCGCGCGAAGCGACATCTACGCGACCACCATCCCCGGCCACGCCTAAGACCGCCTCAGGGTGCACTCGCGAACGCTGGCGCAGGCGAGCATGGTTGTGCCGGATGCTTCTCGCGCTACGGCTGTGACGCCCTAGCGTCCAGCTTCGCCTGTGCGCGTTCGGCGAGCTCGTGTGTCCGGTTGGCGTTCGCGAGCATCCGCGCCCGCTGCGCCTCCCGCTCGGCTCGTTCAGCTTCAGTCAGCTTCCTCTTCGTCATCGTCTTCTTCCAGCGGTCGTTGGATTTCTGCGAGCGTCGCCGCGATGTCGCTCACGTTGAACAGTAGAGCAACGACTTTCTCGCAAACTCGGCAAACGCAAGGATCCGCAGGGGCGCTCCCGGCGAATGCGTTTCTTGCACCAACCGTTCGAGTCGGGGATACTCGCGGCCCCAGAGCGTCGAAGGGAAAACGGACCATGCTGCGGTGGCTTCGAAGTCTCGTGATCTGCTTACTGGTCGGTCTCACCGTAGGTGTCGTCGTGGGCGGCAGCCTTGGTCGGGTCTTCATGCGTCTCGTCTTTCTCGCCGAGCAGGACGCGCTTGGGTTCCAGACGGCGATGGGCGCGACCGTGGGAGAATTCACCGGCGGGGGGACGGGTGCGATCTACGTCTTCGGTGGGATCGCCGGCGTCGCGCTCGGCCTCTCCTACGCGGTCGGGCGAACGCTGCTCCCTTCAAGCATTCTGGTGCGGACGGTCGTGTTCACGCTCGGCACAACCGCTTTCATGCTCGGCCAGATCGTCCGTTCCAACCGCGAGGACTTCGTGGTGCTGCCCGTGACCCTGAGCCTGCTGCTCGTCGTTGGTTCGGTGGCTCTCACCGCTGCACCGGTGCCGATCCTGATCGAGCGGTTTGCCCCCGACCGCGAGCGGCAGCCAGGCCGCTTGGCAATTGGCCTTGTCACGCTTGGGATGACCGGCTTCGCCGTTTTTGCGCTGACGGGAATCATCAGCGCCTACGCTCCGTAGACCTTGGTGTCCGCCGACCGGTAATCGCTTGCACGGCTGAGCTGCTATACATCTACTCAACTGTTTAGTTGAATAGATGGAGGAACATGTGTCACTGTCTCACCCCCTGCCGGCCGACCTCGTCGAACTGATCGCGCGGCGCTTCCGCGTGATCGGCGAGCCCATGCGGATCCGTTTGCTCGACCGGCTCCGCGAGGGCGAAGCGACCGTCTCCGATCTTGCGGAGGCGCTCGACGCCTCGCAGCAGAACATCTCGAAGCACCTCTCCGTCCTGGCAGACGTCGGCATCGTGGGTCGGCGGAAAGCCGGCAACCACGTCCATTACCGCATCGTCGACGAGGGCGTCTTCGCCCTTTGCGATCAGGTCTGCGGCTCCGTGCAGCAGCAGCTGCGGACGCTGAACGAGCTCGTCGAAGGGGTGGGACGCTGATGCGCCGTTCCTGGCCCCTCGAGCGCGTTCTGTTCGCGCTCGCCGGCTCGATGACGCTCCTGAGCGTTCTCCTTGCGGTACTGGTCAGCCCCTGGTTTCTCGTGCTGGCTGCGTTCGTCGGCGTGAATCAATGGCTGTTCGTCGGGCTCGGCTCGTGTCCCGCCTCGCTCGTGCTCGAGCGTGGCATCGGGATCGAGCGGGGTTGCCGCCGATGAGCACGGTTGCCAAGGCACATGGCGTTTCGCCGATCGCCGCGACGCTCGAGCACCCCGAGGCAGTCGGTCCGATCGGGCGGCTTGGTGGTTGGATGGCCGACCATGTCCGGGCAGTCGCTCTCTCGTGGGTGATCCTCGCGGTCGCGCTCGGCGCTTTCGCGCCGTCCGTCGAGACGGCACTCTCCGGCGCGGGCTGGCAAGCGAACGGCTCCGAGTCCGTGCGGGCCAGACAGCTGATCCAGCGCAACTTCGCGGGGCTCTCGAGCTCCGCGCTCATGGTCGTGGTCCACTCGCAGGGCAGGACCGTTTCTGACCCCGTCTTTCGGACAACCGTGTCGCGGGTCGAGCAGCTCTTGCGGGCGAACGGTTCGGTGGCATCCGTTGTCGCTCCGCATGCAGGAGCGACGATCTCTGCCGACGGGCACACAGCGCTCGTGACCGCGGGAGCCAAAGGTGATCCGACCGCGATGGTCGCCGCGGCGGATGCGCTGAAGTCGAAGTTGCGTGCGGCGGGCTCCGCCGGGGTCGAGGTCTCGTTGACCGGTGCGTCCGGCATGTGGAGCGACTTCAACACCGCGAACCGCAACGCGATGATGAAGTCCGAGCTCTATTCATGGCGGACGCACCGGTCAACGAGACCTCGACTCCGGCGGA
>JBKJQL010000291.1:0-3570 GCA_046594035.1 Gaiellaceae bacterium | reverse complement strand
AAGGTGGCCGCGAAGAAGGCGGCAGTCAAGAAGAAGGCGGTCAAGCGGCCGGACGCGAACCTCGTCGCCGCACTGAAGGCAGGGTTGCCCCGCGTGCTGGCAGAGGCCCTCGCCAAGCGTTCCGTGGTGGTCGTCGAACTCTGGTCGCGCACGGACCCGGTGGGATCGCTTTCCGCCGGAGAGGCAAAGATGGGCGCTGCGCTTGCAGGCGCCGGGTTCGTCGGGATCAATGTCGACACCGACGGCGGGCCTGCGGGAGTCCTGACCGCGCAGCTCGGCAAGTTGCCGATTGCGCCGGCGCTGCTGGTCTACACGCGCCCCTCGACGCTCGCCATGACGCTGCCCGGCTTCAACGATCGCACCGCGGTGCAGCAGGCGGCCGCGAGCGCAGGCTCGCAGCGCACGGCATCAGCCTCGTGACGACGGAAGCGGAAGTGAGCACGGGACGGGAGCTCTTCGTGCGGCATGCGCGCCGCGACGGCAAGTCGATCGCGATCATGCGTGCCGTCGACTACGGCGCCGAGTGCGTCGTCGAGACGGAGGTGTTTCCGCCCAACGTCGTCACCGCCGTCCGCGCGGGCCCGTACACGTTCTCGGACACGCGAATGGCAACCGCGTTCGTCACCGAAGCCGTCGAGGCACTGATGTACCTCGGCTGTGACATCCAGGCGGCCTGACGACTTTGGACGTGTCCTGCCTCTGAGGTAGGTCACGTCCCAAACGGACTAGCTGGGTCAGGCAGCGCGGCGACGACGAACGAGGCATAGCGCCGTGCGGCGGCAACCCATCAGGCAGTACGCATGGAGCCGCCAGCCGTACCTGACGACCGGGCGCTCGAGCAGCTTGATGAAGACCTCCCGGTCACCGGGAACGACGCCGAACATCAGCTGCTTGTCGCCGCCGCGGGAGCACACGTGGTAGAGGACTTCGTCCGACTGGATGCGGTGAGCGGAGCCGAGAATGTACCGCGGGCCTCGGCCGGCACATCGGCCCCTCCGGCCACGTCTCAACGGGAGGGTCTACCTCTGGGGTAGGACACGTCGGGGAGTGAGATGTACGTTCGGGACATGCGGCTTCTGGTTCTCGCACGCCACGGGCAGTCGCTGTTCAACATCGACGGAATCGTCAACGGCGATCCCGCGCTCGACCTCGGGCTCTCTCCGCTCGGGGTCGCGGAGGCGCAGAAGCTGGCGGCGCAGATCGCCGGGCTCGCGATCGACCGGTGCGTGGTGTCGGAGTTTCCCCGCGCGCACCAGACCGCCCGCGCTGCGCTCCAGGGTCGAGACGCGGTGGCGTGGCGCACCGACTCTGACCTCAACGACATCAGAATCGGGGCGCTCGAAGGCCGCACGCTCGAGGACTACCGCGCGTGGAAAACGGGCGCACGCGCGCCAGGACCCGTTCCCCGGCGGCGAGAGCCTCGACGACGCCGCCCGTCGCTACGCCGGCGCGTACCAGCGCCTCCTCGAAGCCGACGCCGACACGATCCTCTGTGTCTGCCATGAGATCCCCGTCCGCTACGCGGTCAACGCCGCGACCGGCAGCGACGATCTGGACGCGCCGGTGCACGACGTGGCGAACGCGACCCCCTACGTCTTCGACGCGGACGGGTTGAAGCGCGCGGTCGACCGTCTCAGACGGTGACGCGGGCGAGCTCTTCGACGGACGTGAGCCCGGCCGCGACCTTCGCGAGGCCGTCATCCCACAGTGTCCGCATGCCGTTGCCCATCGCGCACCGCTCGATCTCCTCGCGGGAGCCCTTGCGGGCAGCGAGCGACTCGAGATCCTCGTCCATCGTCATCAGCTGGAAGATGCCGATCCGGCCGCGGTAGCCCGACTGGTTACAGCGGGGGCAGCCGCGCTTGCGATAGAGCGCCATCCCGTCCGTCATCGCGGCGACGTCCGGTGAGACCTTCGCCTTGATCAACTCGTCGACCGACGGCGTGTACATCTCGCAGCATTGCGAGCAGAGCTTCCGCGCGAGGCGCTGTGCGAGCACGGCTGTCACGGCGGATCCCGTGAGGAACGGCTCGACGCCCATCTCGTTCAACCGCGTCAGCGCGCCCGGAGCATCGTTCGTGTGCAGCGTGGAGAGCACGAGGTGACCGGTGAGGGCGGCCTCGATCGCCATCTTGGCCGTCTCGCCATCCCGGATTTCTCCGACCATGACGACGTCCGGGTCGGAACGCAGGATCGAGCGCAACGACGCGGCGAACGTGAGTCCCGCGCGCACGTTGATCTGCACCTGGTTGACGCCCGGGATCCTGAACTCGACCGGGTCCTCGACCGTGATGATGTTGATCTCGGGCCGGTTCACCTGCGTGATGCCGGCGTAGAGCGTCGTCGACTTACCGGAACCGGTCGGACCCGTGACGAGCAACGCGCCGGTCGGGCGCATGAAGATCTCCGTGAGCTTCGCCTGCATGTCGTCGGACAGGCCGAGTTCGACGAGTGTCGGGACTTTCTTCGACTTATCGACGAGACGCATGACGATCGACTCGCCTTCGACCGTGGGCAGCACCGCGACGCGGATGTCCATCAGGCGGGCGGCCGCCTGGGCGTTCAGCGCGATGCGGCCGTCCTGCGGCTTCCGCCGCTCGGCGATGTCGAGCTTCGCGAGCACCTTGAGACGCGTGGTGACGCCGGCGGCAAGCCGCTTCGGGATTCGCTGCACCTCGTGCAGCACGCCGTCGATGCGCAGCCGCACGACGAGCGAATCGTCCTGCGGCTCCCAGTGGATGTCCGATGCGCCGTCTTCGGCCGCCTGGAAGATCACGGAGTTGACGAGCCGCACGAGCGGTGCGTCAGAGAAGCCGTCGTCGACCTCGAGATCGTCGGTGTCCTCGTTCTCCTCGTGGATCTGCTGCTCGTCTTCGAGCGCCTGGCGGGCGCCGGATGCCTCGGATGCGCGGGCGATCCGGCGGATCTCGGCCTCGACGTCGTCACGCGTCGCGACCGCCAGCTCGACGGTGAGGCGCGTTGCGATGCGAAGCTCGTCGATCGCGTGCACGTTCGCCGGGTCGGCGACCGCCACGCGCAGCACCGTGCCATCCACCTGGAACGGCATCGCGACGACGCGCTCGAGCACGTGCAACGGGACTTCCTTGGCCGCTTCGGGCTGAACCCCGACCTCGGCGAGGTCGACGAGCGGAAGCTGGTAGCGGGCTGCGAGCGTGCGCGCGATCCCCTGCTGGGTCGCGATCCCCTCGTCGATCAGCGCCTGGGCAAGCGAACCGGCGGCGCCTGCGCGCCCGCGTGCGAGCGCAAGCTTGTCGTCCGGGATCAGCCCGGTGGCAGCAAGCAGGTCGGCCAGGAGCTCCGCGCTCGCGTTGACTCCCGGGACCTCGCCGCGACGGAGCCCACCACCCTCGACGGGAGGTGTCTCATTGCCTACGCCTGGCGCAGTCCGAAGGGTGAAGTCGTCGCTCATATCCCTCAATCGAGGTATCGGCAGAAACGGCCGGGCCCTTGAGGTTGCGCGCCCCTCGCTCGGTTCCTCCCCGAATCCCTCCTACGAGGGACTAGATGGTTGATGCCACGGGGGCGTGGGTGTGGGGGCGGATCCAGACC
>JBKJQL010000015.1:0-4433 GCA_046594035.1 Gaiellaceae bacterium | reverse complement strand
CTGCTATGTCCACTCCGGCAGGCCCGACGGCCCGCCCGACCCGCTCGAGCCGCTGCGGCTCGCCAAGACCGCGAAGCAGATGGGCCTCAAACACGTCGTCGTCACCTCGGTCGACCGCGACGACCTGCCCGACAGGGGCGCCGGCCACTTCGCGGCCACGATCCGCGCGCTCAAGCGCTACCTGCCGGACGCGAGCATCGAGGTGCTGACGCCCGACTTCCTCGGCGTCGAGGAGGCGGCGCTGCAGATCGTGCTCGCGGCGCTGCCGGAGGTCTTCAACCACAACATCGAGACCGTCCGCCGGCTCCACCGCCACATGCGCGGCGCCAAGGCCTCCTACGACAAGGCGCGAAGGAACTGGCCGACTACCCCGTGCTGACGAAGTCGGGGATCATCGTCGGCCTCGGCGAGACGAACGACGAAGCGGCCGAGACGATGCGCGAGCTACGCGCACACGGGATCGACGTAGTCACGATCGGCCAGTACCTCCAGCCCTCGGCAAAGCACGCGCCGATCGACCGCTGGGTGCACCCCGACGAGTTGTTCCGCTGGCTGCGCGAGCAGGGCGAGGCGCTCGGCTTCGGCACCGTCTTCTCGGGCCCGCTCGTGCGCTCGAGCTACCGCGCGGACGAGCAGCTGCACGCGGCCGAAACCCGGAGCGCGGCGGTCAAGCGCGACCCCATGGAGCGGCTCGGCGCCTCACAGTAAAAAACTTAGTGTCCTTGCGTCTCCTCGGGCGAGGGTGCTACGCGGCGGTAGGGATGCGCGCCTCGAGGGCGGCGCCGAGCGCCTCGCGCACCGGCTCGAGCTCGATCCGGTCGAGCACGTCCTGGAAGAAGCCGCGCACGATCAGCCGTTCGGCCTCGGCCCGCGAAAGCCCACGGCTCATCCCGTAGAAGAGCTCCTCGCGGTTGACCTTGCCGAGCGTCGCGCCGTGCGTGCAGCGGACGTCGTTCGCCATGATCTCGAGGCCCGGGATCGAGTCGGCGTGCGCGTCGGGCGAGAGCAAGAGGTTGCGGTTCTCCTGGTAGGCGTTCGTCTTCTGCGCGTCGGGCTCGACGCGGATCATCCCGCGCCAGACCGACCGCGCCGACTCGCGCAGCGCGCCCTTGAAGGCGAAGTCCGACTCGGTGGACGGAGCGATGTGCTCCTGGAAGGTGTCGTAGTCCATGTGCTGGTCGCCGTCGGCGAAGTACGCGCCCGTGACGCGGCTCGTCGCCCCGGGGCCGCTCAGGTCGTTCTGGATCCGGATCTTGCCCTTCTTCGCACCGAAGCCGCCTGCGACCCAGTCGAGCTCTGCGTCGCGCTCGACGCGCGCGTGGTGGTTGGCGAAGTGCCAGGTCTCCTGCGACAGATTCTGGACCGAGACGTACTCGAGCTTCGCGGCCTGCTCGACGTAGAGCTCGACCACCGCATTCGAGTACCCGTGGAGATCAGGCCGGGCCGAGACGTACTCCTCGATCAAGGTGAACTTGGAGCCCTCCTCCGCCACCACGAGCAGGCGCCAGAAGAGCGAGCCTCCGTCCACGGTGTTCGTAATGCGGACGTAGAGCGGCTTCTCGAGCACGACGTCCTTCGGGACGCGGACGAAGAGGCCGTGCGTCCACACGGCTGCGTTGTGCGCCGCGAACTTCTCGTTCCAGCCGACCAGCTCGTAAAGACGCGGGTTGTTCTCGTCGAGCAGCTCGAAGGTCACGCCCTCCGGCGCATCGCTGATCTCGATTCCCGCCTCGGTGACTTGCGCGACGCCGGCGACGTCCAGATCGAGCATCGCCTGCTCGGATCGCTCCCCGGTGTCCGCCGTCTCGCCGAACGCCTCGGGGTCGAAGCCCTTCAGATCAGTGAATCGCCAGGCTTCCTCGGTTGTGTTGGGCAGCGGCAGCTCCGCAAAGCGAACAGCCGCTTCAGCGTTAGCCAACCGACCCTTCCATCTGAAGCTGGATGAGGCGGTTCATCTCGACCGCGTACTCGAGCGGGAGCTCCTTCGTGATCGGCTCGACGAAGCCCGACACGATCATCGCCGACGCTTCGGACTCGGAGAGCCCGCGCGACATCAGGTAGAAGAGCTGCTCGTCGCCGATCTTCGAGACGGTCGCCTCGTGGCCGATGTCGACCTCGTTCTCGTCGATCTGGATGTACGGGTAGGTATCGGAGCGCGACTCCTCGTCGAGGATCAGCGCGTCGCAGACGACCTTCGACTTGGCGTTCGTTGCGCCCTTCGCGACCTGAAGCAGCCCGCGGTAGCCGGCGCGGCCGCCGTCCTTGGAGATCGACTTCGATGTGATCAGCGAGGTGGTGTTCGGCGCGAGGTGGACGACCTTGCCGCCCGCGTCCTGGTGCTGGCCCTTGCCGGCGAAGGCGATCGACAAGACCTCGCCGTGCGCGCGCGGGCCCATCAGCCAGATCGCCGGGTACTTCATCGTCAGCTTCGAGCCGAGGTTTCCGTCGACCCACTCCATCGTCGCGTCCTCGTAGGCCACGGCCCGCTTGGTGACGAGGTTGTAGACGTTGTTCGACCAGTTCTGGATCGTCGTGTAGCGGCAGCGGCCGCCCTTCTTGACGACGATCTCGACGACGGCCGAATGGAGCGAGTCGCTCGAGTAGATCGGCGCCGTGCAGCCCTCGACGTAGTGCACGTAGGCGCCTTCGTCGACGAGGATCAGCGTGCGCTCGAACTGGCCCATGTTCTCGGCGTTGATCCGGAAGTAGGCCTGGAGCGGCAGCTCGATCTGGACGCCCTTCGGTACGTAGATGAACGAGCCGCCCGACCAGACGGCCGAGTTGAGCGCGGCGAACTTGTTGTCGTTCTGCGGGATGATCGTCCCCATGTACTGCTTGACGATGTCCTCGTGCTCGCGCAGCGCCGAGTCCATGTCGAGGAAGAGCACGCCCTGCGCCGTGAGCGACTCCTGGAGCTTGTGGTAGACGACCTCGGACTCGTACTGCGCGCCGACACCGGCGAGGTACTTCTTCTCCGCCTCCGGGATCCCGAGCTTGTCCCAGGTGTCCAGGATGTCAGCCGGCAGGTCTTCCCACTTGTCGACCTGCTTCTCGGTCGGCTTGATGTAGTAGAAGATGTTCTCGAAGTCGATCTCGGCGACGTTGCCGCCCCAGGTGGGGAGCGGGCGGGCAAGGAAGTAGTCGAGCGACTTGTGGCGGAACTTGCGCATCCAGTCGGGCTCGTTCTTGTGCGCCGAGATCGCCTCGACGACCTCGTGGTTGATGCCGCGGCCCGACTTGAAGAAGTAGTTCTTCGCCTCGTCGGGGTTGGAGAAGCCGTACTTGTAGTCGCTGCGGATGTCCTTGACAACGGTGGTCTCGGCAATGCTCATGCTGCTTTCTCCTCTCGCGGTAGGAATGCGTCGTAGCCCTCGGCCTCGAGGCGGTGTGCCAGCTCGGCGCCGCCGCTCTCGACGATACGGCCGTCGACGAAGACGTGCACGTGATCCGGCGTGATGTAGTTGAGGATCCGCTGGTAGTGCGTGATAACGAGCGCGCCCATCTCCGGGCCGACGAGCTTCTGGACGCCGCCGGCGACGATCCTCAGCGCGTCGATGTCGAGGCCCGAGTCGGTCTCGTCGAGCACGGCGATGCGCGGCTTCAACATCGCCATCTGCAGGATCTCGACGCGCTTCTTCTCGCCCCCGGAGAAGCCCTCGTTCAGGTAGCGGGCGGCGAGCTCGCGCGGGACCTTCAGGTCGTCCATGGCGCCGAGGACGGCGGTCCGGAACTCCTTGACCGGGATCGGGTCGTCGACACCGCCGTTTCTCGCCTTGCGCACGGCGTTGATCGCCGTCCGCAGGAAGTTCGTCACGGTCACCCCGGGAATCGCGTGCGGGTACTGGAAGGCCAGAAAGAGGCCCTTCTGCGACCGCTCGTCGGCTCCTGCCTCGGTGAGGTCCTCGCCGTCGAAGAGGACCCGGCCCTCCGTGATCTCGTAGGCGGGGTGGCCCATCAGCGCGTAGGCGAGCGTCGACTTGCCCGAGCCGTTCGGGCCCATGACCGCGTGCACCTCGTTCCTGTTCACGACGAGGTCGACGCCCTTGACGATCTCGGTGCCGTCCTCGAGCGCGACGTGCAGGTTCTTCAGTTCGAGCAGTGGCAAGTTCGGCGTCGCCCTCCTCTTGTTGAACTCAGCGTTCGAACTGTTACAGTGTGCGAACTCTGGAGTATTTTTACCATGTATATCAGATAAACGCAACCGGGAGCGAGGAAGGGAGAACCGACCGATGGTGACCCTGACGGAGAGCGCGGCAAGCAAGATCAAGGAGCTGGTCGCCCAGGAGCCCGAGGGCGAGGCGAACATCTTTCGCATCGCCGTCACGGGCGGCGGCTGCTCCGGCTTCCAGTACGAGCTCGGCTTCGACCGTGGCCCCCAGGACGGGGACAACGAAATCGAAATGCACGGCGTCCGCGTCGCGATCGATCCCTTC
>JBKJQL010000146.1:0-11430 GCA_046594035.1 Gaiellaceae bacterium | reverse complement strand
GCTCGAACGACGTCTTCCCCTCCGCGGTGCACCTCGCCGCGCTCGACGAGACCGTCAACGACCTGCTGCCTGCACTGGACGGGCTGGCCCATGTTCACGTCGTCGTTCGCGTGGATGCCATCGCCCGCGACGTTCGCGATCACCTCGTTCGCGTTCATGTTCGACGAGGTGCCGGAGCCCGTCTGGAAGACATCGATCGGGAACTGCGCGTCCAGCTCGCCGCTCGCGATGCGGTCACCCGCAGCCGCGATGCGCTGTGCCTTGTCGCCGTCGAGCAGACCGAGATCGCCGTTGACGCGCGCTGCAGCCGCCTTGATCCGGCCGAGCCAGCGCGCGACGGGGATCGGGATGGGCTCGCCGGAGACGGGGAAGTTGGCGACCGCTTTCCGCGTCTCGCCGCCCCAGAGTTCTTCTGGAGTGGATGCCGTGTCAGTCACGGCATTGAGGTTAGCTCGCGATGCGAATGCGGCGTTCGGGCAGCACACGGTCTCGCAGCTGCTTGCGCAGCGTCTCGTTCAGCTCCTCGACCATCGCCCAGCCGACGTAGGCGCAACGGGAGCACTCGTGCTCGGGGAGCTCACGGCGCTTTCCGCAGTTGAGGCATTCGACCATCGGATGCCAAGCCTGCGCTCAGCCGCACCCCTGGGCGTCCCCCTAACGAGTGATCTTCTTCAGCCCGGTTTCCAGGAGTTTTTCCCACCGGTGGAGCTTCACGCGCGGCCGTCCGAGCGGCGCGCCCGCGCCCCGTTCAGCGGCATCGATCCCCTGCCAGCCCTCGTAGGAGACGTAGTGCGCGCCTCGCTCGTCCAGCAGCGCTTCCAGACTTTGTGTTGAGTCAACACTTGCTCGGGTGAGCTTCCCCGCGCGCGCATCTTCGAGCAGCAGCTCCACCGTCTCCGTCGCGTCCTTCTTGTTGGTGCCGATCACGCCGCTTGGGCCACGCTTGATCCAGCCGGCGGCGTAGGTGCGCTCGCTGCCCTCGACGCGGCCGCGGTCGTTCGGAATCGTGCCGCTCCGCTCGTCGAAGGGGACGCCCGCGAGCGCGACGCCCTTGTAACCGACGCTACGCAGCACCAACCCGGCCGGGATCACCTCGGTCTCGCCCGTCGGGCGCGCGACGATCCGCCCATCCTCCTCGACGAGCTCGTTGCGCACGATCTCGACCCCTTCGACCTTGTTCTCACCGAGGATCGCGAGCGGCGAGACGAGGAAGCGGAGGACGATCCGGCGCGGTTTCCCCGCCGGCTCGCGGGCCGCGTACTCCTCCAGCAGCTCGTAGTTCCTTCTCGCGCGATCTCGATCGGCTTCCAGATCGCGCTGGCTCGCAGGGTCGAGCTCGAGATCGTGCGGGTCGACCACCGGCTCTGCACCCGCCAGGTCTCCGAGCTCCTTCAGCTCGGGCGGCGTGAAGGCCGCCTGCACCGGGCCGCGACGGCCGAGCATCAGGATCTCCTGGACGCCGGCGGCGTTGATCGCGTCGATCGCCTCCTGCGTCGTGTCCGTCGAGCCGAGCTCGTCGGGCGTCAGCGCGAGCATGCGGGCGCAGTCGATCGCAACGTTGCCGTTCCCGATCACCACGACTCGTTCGTGCGAGAGGTCGAACATGCGATCCTGGAAGTCCGGGTGGCCGTTGTACCAGGCGACGAATTCGGTGGCGGCCCACGATCCAGGGAGGTCTTCGCCGGGGATCCCGAGGCGGCGATCCGTTTGGGCGCCGACGGTGTAGACGACCGCGTCGTAGGCCTGGAGCAGCTCCTCGTGCGAGACGGTCGACCCGACCTCCACGTTCCCGAAGAAGCGGAAGCCCGGCTTCGCGGCGATCTTCTCGAACGCGCGCGAGACCGCCTTGATGTTCTCGTGGTCCGGCGCGACGCCAAGCCGGACGAGGCCCCACGGCGTCGGCAGGCGGTCGATCACGTCGACCTCGACTGCCGGGTCCTCGCTCTTCAGCAGCGCGTCGGCAGCGTAGAAGCCCGCCGGGCCGGAACCGACGACTGCGACGCGCAATGGCTGCTCGCTCACCGGCGCGAGCCTAGCTCCGAGGGGGAACCGGTGTCAGACACCCGTTCGCTTGCCGTGGGAGTCCCTACGCCGAGAGGGTGTCAGACACTTAGTGACCGCAGCCGGAGCCGCAGGCCGTGGCGGCCGGATCGGGCGCTTCGCCCTCTTCGACCTGGAAGCTGTGCCCGCAACCGCAGGCGGTGGTGACGTTCGGGTTCTCGATCTTGAAGCCGGACTCCTGGAGCCCTTCGAGGAAGTCGATCGTCGAGCCCTGGAGGTACGGGGCGCTGAACGGATCGACGACGACCTTGACGCCGTGGAACTCGAGCTCGTGATCGCCCGACTGGGCGCCGCGGTCGAAACCGAGCGCGTACTCGAAGCCGCTGCAGCCGCCGCCCTGGATCGCGATCCGGAGCACCTCGGCCTCGCCGGCCGGCTCCTCTGCCATCAGCTTGCTGACCTTCGTCGCGGCACCCGCGGTCAAGGTGACGACGGTGGTCTCGGACTGCTCGACGGTTGCCATGTTCGAAGTGTACCGAACGGGGTCTACGAGGAAACTTCGTGACACCTGCAACGCCGATGGGTAAAGGCGTCGCGCCTTCGTTCGTGCTGCTAGCGTCCGGCCCCGTAACAGCGGAGGAGGCAGGGTGTTCAACGACTGGTTGCCGTTCGCGATCTATGGGCTGTTCGCACTGATGATCCCGGCAACGATGATGGTGGGAAGCTTCGTGTTCGCGACACGGCCGCACCGCCGTGTCCGTGAACGCACGATCCCCTTCGAGTCCGGCGTCTCGCAGGGTGCGCCGAGGCGCCAGCGCTTCACCGTCAGCTTCTACCTGACGGCAATGCTCTTCATCCTCTTCGACATCGAAATCGTCTTTCTCTACCCGCTGGCCGTGATCCTCCACGAGCTGGCGTGGTTCGGATTCTTCGAGTTCCTGGTCTTCCTGCTGATCCTGCTTGTCGCCTACGTCTACATCTGGCGGAAGGGCGCGCTCGAGTGGCACTAGACAAGCCCCTCAAGGATTACGGGCTCAAGTCGGAACGCCTGCTCTGGCCGAACAAGGCGTCGAAGTTCGAGGACGAGGTCAACGACCTCGAGCAGAAGGTCGGGCTGACCACGATGGCCAAAGCCGTCGCCTGGGCGCAGACGAATTCGATGTGGCCCGACACGTTCGGGCTCGCGTGCTGCGCGATCGAGATGATGTCGATCGTCTCGAGCCGCTACGACATCGCGCGCTTCGGAATGGAGCCGTTCCGCGGTTCCCCGCGCCAGGCCGACCTGCTGATCGTCTCCGGGCGCGTCTCGCACAAGATGGCGGCGCCCCTGCGCCAGATCTACGACCAGATGCTGGAGCCGAAGTGGGTGATCGCGATGGGCGCCTGCGCATCCTCCGGCGGAATGTTCAACAACTACGCGATCGTGCAGTCCGTCGACAAGATCGTCCCCGTCGACATCTACGTGCCCGGTTGCCCGCCGCGGCCGGAGCAGCTGATCGAGGGAATCATCCGCCTGCATGAAGCGGTCAAGGCAGGCGTGCCGCCGGCGTACGAGGTTCGGAGCGTCGCTTCATGAACGAATTCGATTCGGTCCCCGGACTGGTCGAGATCATCGAGAAGCACCGCGAGACGACCGTCGTCGCCCGGCCGGAGAGCCTGATCGACGCGGCGACGTGGCTGCGCGACGAGGCCGGCTTCAACTTCCTTTCCGACATCACCGCCGTCGACTACCTCGGCTGGGGCGAGAAAGGTGTCTCGGGCTACATCGGCACGCCGGACGGCCGCAACATCAACGAGCCGACGACGCAGGGCTACCAGGTCGTGCCACTCGCGAAGCCGCAGCGCTTCGCGATCAACTACCACCTGCTCTCGATCTCCGAGCGCCCGCGCCGCGTGCGGCTCCAGGTGTGGCTCGCGGACGACCAGCCCGTTCAAACGGTGATCCCGGTCTGGCCGACCGCCGACTGGCATGAGCGCGAGGCCTTCGACCTGATGGGCATCACGTTCGAGGAGCACCCGAACCTGCAACGCATCCTGCTCGACGACGACTGGGCCGGGCACCCGCTCCGCAAGGACTATCCGATCGGCGGCGAGCCCGTTCGGTTCTCGGGAGAGAAATGACCGCGACGGCACCCAGAAGCACCGGCGCGCCGATCTACGAGGGGTCGCGCATCCCGAGCCCGATCCCGACCGTCCTGAAGACGACGCCGGAGATGGAAGCGACCGGCGACATCCTGACGATCAACTTCGGCCCGAACCATCCGTCGACGCACGGCGTGCTCCGGCTCGTCGTCGATCTCTACGGCGAAGACGTCACCGGGCTCGCGGCGGTCATCGGCTACCTCCACACCGGGTTCGAGAAGAACATGGAGCAGAAGACGTGGTGGAAGGCGATCCCCTACGCGCCGCGCATCGACTACGTCTCCTTCCAGAACAACGAGTACGTCTTTGTCGGCGCGGTCGAGAAGCTGCTCGACATCGAGGTGCCGCCGAAGGCGATCTGGATGCGCACCGCGCTCGCCGAGCTGAACCGCATCCACTCGCACCTCGTCTGGCTCGGGACGTCCGCGCTCGAGCTGGGTGCGATCTCGATGTTCTGGTACGCGTTCCGCGAGCGCGAGCAGATTCTCGACCTGTTCGAGCTCGTCGCGGGCTACCGGATGCACACGCGGTACTTCCAGGTCGGCGGACTGGCCGAGGACATCCCACGCGGCTTCTACCCCGAGGCGCGCAAGTTCTGCGAGTGGATGCCCAAGGCGATCGACGACTACGAAACGCTGCTGACGCGCAACAAGATCTGGCTCGAGCGCACCGAGGGGCTTGGCCTGCTCTCGCGCGACGACGCGATCGCGCTCGGGCAGTCCGGACCGGTGCTCCGCGCCTCCGGCGTCGACTGGGACCTGCGCAAGGCCGAGCCGTACCTCGCCTACCACCAGGTGGACTTCCGCGTTCCCGTCTTCCAGACCGGCGACGTGTACGCGCGGTACCTCGTGCACATGGCGGAGATGCGCGAGTCCGTCCGCATCGTCGAACAGTGCCTCGACCGCCTCGAGCGCATGGAAGGCGAGCCGTGGATCGCGGACGACCGCAAGGTCGTGCTCCCGCCGCGCGAAGAGCTGCACACCTCGATGGAGTCGCTGATCCATCACTTCAAGATCGTCACCGAAGGCTTCCGTGTGCCGGAGGGCGAGGTCTACTTCGCGATCGAGTCGCCGCGCGGTGAGCTCGGGTGCTACATCGCCTCCGATGGCGGTCCCAAGCCGTGGCGCGTCAAGTTCCGCGCCCCGTCGTTCGTCGCGCTGCAGGCGACGGCGACGTGCATGCACGAGGCGCTGATCGCAGACATGATTGCGATCGTCGGCTCGCTCGACACCGTGATGGGCGAGGTCGACCGGTGAACCTGTACGAGGCGATCCAGGACGTGCGTGCGATCTATCCGGAGGACTCGGAGAGCGCGGTGTTGCCGGCGCTGCGGCTCGCGCAGCAGGAATACGGCTGGCTTTCACCCGATGCGCTGCGCGAGGTCGCTGACGCGCTCGAGACGACGCCTGCGTACTGCAAGTCCATCGCATCCTTTTATGACCAGTTTCACCTCGCACCGATCGGCGAGCACCTCGTGGAGGTCTGCACGAACGTTTCGTGCGCGGTCGTCGGCGCGCAACAGGTGCTCGAGAACTTCGAGAGCGGGCTCGGCTGCCACGCCGGCGAGACGAGCGCGGACGGCAAGGTGACACTGCGCGCCGTCGAGTGCCTCGGTGGCTGCGGCTGGGCGACGATCGTCGCGATCGACCACCACTACCGCACGCACGTGAAGCCGGAAGACGTCCCCGCGATCGTCGAGGAGCTGACGCATGGCGACTGACGTGAAGAAGATCGTGCTCGCGGGCACCGACGATCACGACCTGACGAAGCTTGCGGAGTACGAGGCGCTCGGCGGCTACAAGGCGCTCGTCAAGGCGCGCGCGATGACGCCGCAGGACGTGACAGAGGAGCTCCTGACGTCAGAGCTGCGCGGTCGCGGCGGCGCCTTCTTCCCGACCGGTCGCAAGTGGTCGTTCGTTCCCTCGCAGGAGCAGATCCCGAAGCCGCACTACCTCGTGGTGAACGCGGACGAGTCCGAGCCGGGCAGCTTCAAGGACAACGAGATCCTGTCGCGCGTGCCGCACCGCTTCATCGAGGGGTGTCTGATCACCGCGCACGCGATCGACTCGAAGCATGTCTTCGTCTACATCCGCGGCGAGTACTCCGGTCCGTACGAGATCCTCGTCAACGCACTCGAAGAATTGAAGGATCGTCCCGAGGTCCGCGGCGACGTGACGATCGTCGTGCATCGCGGGGCCGGCGCCTACATCTGCGGTGAAGAGACGGCGCTGCTCGAGTCGCTCGAGGGAAAGCGCGGCCAGCCGCGCTCGAAGCCGCCCTTCCCCGCGATCTCCGGGCTCTACGCCTCGCCGACAGTCGTGAACAACGTCGAGACGGTCACGACCGTCGCGCCGATCATCGAGATGGGCGGCGCGGAGTACGCGAAGCTCGGCGTGCCGAACTCGCGCGGCACCCGGATCGTCTCGGTCTCCGGCAACGTCGTGAACGGCGGCAACTACGAGATCGTCCCGGGCATGACCGTGCGCGCGATCATCGACGAGCTCGGCGGCGGGATCGCTGACGGGCGCGAGTTGAAGGCTGTCGTGCCGGGTGGCTCGTCGACGGTGATCCTGACGAAGGACGAGATCGACGTCGGCTACGACTTCGACTCACTCGCGCAGCTGAAGACCGCGATGGGATCGACCGGCCTCGTGGTCCTCGACGACCGGTGCTGCATCGTCCAGCTCGGCATCCGCTTCTCGGAGTTCTACGAGCACGAGTCATGCGGCAAGTGCACGCCGTGCCGCGAAGGCACCCGCTGGCTGACCGCGATCCTCCGCAAGCTCGAGGACGGTCGCGCGACGCAGGGCGATCTCGACCTGCTGCTCGACGTGTGCGACCGGATCAACGGCAAATGCCTCTGCCCGCTCGGCGACTCTGACGCGATCATCATCGCGAGCTACGTCGCGAAGTTCCGCGAGGAGTTCGTCGCGCACATCGAGCAGGGCGGTTGCCCGTTCGGCGGGGAATCGTCGCTCGACCACGTCATGGCGCCGATCCAGATGCACTCCCACTCGCCCGTCGCCGAGGTGCCGGCATGAGCCGTGTCTCCGCGAGCCATGACCCGACGCCAAACGACGTGACGAAAGTGTCCCACATGTTCCACAGAGCCTTTGATCTTCTGGGTTCCCGGCGCTTCGTCTGTCGCCAAACGACGGTCGTGTCGTCATGGGGGATCGCGTGACCCAGACCGCGCAAGAACTCGTCACGGTCAAGATCGACGAGCGCGAGGTGCGGGTGCCGAAGGGCACGGGGATGGTCGAGACGGCCGCGGCTGCCGGGATCGAGATTCCCGTCTTCTGTTACGAGCCGCGGCTCGGCGCGCCCGTTGGCGCCTGCCGCATGTGCCTCGTCGAGGTGGAAGGGATGCCGAAGCTGCAGGCCGGTTGCACGCTGAGCGCGCAGGACGGGATGATCGTCAAGACGGCGCGCAGCTCGGAGGTCGCGGCCGAAGGGCAGAACTCGACGCTCGAGTTCATCCTCGTCAACCACCCACTCGACTGCCCCGTCTGTGACAAGGGCGGCGAATGCCCGCTGCAGGACCTGACCTTCCGTTACGGGCCGGGCAACACGCGCATGACGTTCCCGAAGCGAACGTTCGAGAAGCCGATTCCGATCTCGCCGTTGATCGCCCTCGACCGCGAGCGCTGCATCCTCTGTTACCGCTGCACGCGTTTCAGCGAGTCGGTGGCCGAGGACGGTCAGCTCGTCGCGATCAACCGCGGCGCGCAATCGGTGATTGCGACGTTCGAGGACGAGCCGTACAAGGGCCATTTCTCCGGCAACGTGACCGAGCTCTGCCCGGTCGGTGCGTTGACCTCGACGCAGTACCGCTTCCAAGCGCGTCCGTGGGAGATCCAGAATGTGCCCACCGTCTGCGGTCTGTGCCCCGTCGGCTGCAACACCGCCGCGACGACGCGCGAGGGAGAGGTCAAGCGCATTCTCTCGCGCAACCATCCCGAGGTCGACGAAGGTTGGCTGTGCGACAAGGGACGCTTTGCGTTCGACCACCTCGGCGCGCCCGACCGCATCACGACGCCGTTGCGCAAGGCCGGCCCACGCCGCTTCGAGGAGCTGAGCTGGGACGACGCGATCGACACGGCGGAGCAGCTGCTGCGCGACGGCGGCACGACGACCGTCACTGCGCTTTCGGGCAGCGAATCGGTCGAAGAGGCCTACGCACTGGCCAAAGTGATGAGACGAGGGCTGTCGGCGAACAACGCAGTGCTGCCGGAGGAAGTACCGGACGGCCTCGACGGCTACCGCGCGCCCCTGTCGGCGCTGCGCGACGCGAAGACGATCGCCGTTTTCTGCGACGACCCCGTGGTCGAGCGCGCTCCGATCGTCGAGCTCTGGCTGAAGGCCGCACGCCGCAAGGGCGCGACGATCACCTACGGCGCGCCCGAAGGACCGATCGACGCGCTCGTCACCGACCAGCCTGGCCTCACCTTGGGTGCGCGCGATGTCTACTACCTGCCGCGCACGCCGAACGGCCGCGGTGTCACAGACGCGTGGAGCGCAGCCGGCGACGGAGAGCCCGAAGACGCCAAGCACCGCGTGCTCGTGATCTCGGGTGACGAAGCAGCGAACGATCCCGCTGTACGCGCGCTCGCCGCCGACGCCCAGACGGTGATCGGGATCGGGATGTTCGAGGAGAGCTTCCGCGGCATTGCCGACCTCGTCCTCCCGGGCACGAGCTACCTGGAGCGCGACGGCACGACGATCAACCTCGAAGGCAGGCTGCAACGCCAGCGCCGCGCCGTCCTCGCTCCTGCGCCGGACGTGCTCGCCTTCCTCTCCAAGCTCGCAGCGCGCTTCGACGTCGCACTCTCGCCGCACGCTTCCGTCGTCTTCGACGAGATCTCGGAGCAATGCTTCGGCGGCATCTCCTACGCGGAGATCGGCGAAAGGGCCGAGCTGCCGCCGCGCGCAGAGCGCGCCGAACGGGCCGAAATTTCGGTCTCGCGCTCACCGAGCGAGCCGGGCCTGCGGCTCGTCGCCTACCGGCCGCTCTTTTCCGGCGTCGCCGTCGACCGCACGCCCGAGCTGCAGTTCCAGCGCGAGCACGGCGAGGTGCAGATCTCCCGCGAGGACGCGAAGGCACGCGGCATCCGCCAAGGCCAGACCGTCACCGTTTCGTCGAACGGCACTTCGGTGGAACTGCGCGCGCAGATCGCACGCGACCTCGCCGGCGGAACAGTTCGCGTCGCCGCGCCCGACGTCGGCGAGCTGCACGCGATCGTCGAGGTGAAGCCGTGAGGGAGGCCTGGTGGATCACGATCCCCAAGGCGTTCCTCGTGATCAACGTCGTGATGGTGTTCTTCGCCCTCACGACCTGGCTCGAGCGGAAGCTGCTCGGGCGCATGCAGCTGCGCTTCGGCCCCAACCGTGCAGGCCCCAAGGGCCTGCTCGTGCCGATCGCCGACCTCTTGAAGCTGATCCGCAAGGAGGCGTTCGCGCCGAGCGGCGCCAAGCAGCCGCTCTACATCATCGCCCCCGTCGTCTCGATGGCCACAGCGCTGCTCGCGTTCAGCGTGCTCCCGTTCGGCGACGGCTGGGACCTCTGGGGCCACCACATCACGGGCAGCGTGGTCAACGTGCCGATCTCGCTGATCCTGATCTTTGCGCTCGGCTCGCTCGGGATCTACGGCTTCATCGTCGGCGGCTGGGCCTCGAACTCGAAGTTCTCGCTGCTCGGCTCCATGCGCACCTGCGCTCAGCTCGTCTCCTATGAGGTGTCGCTCGCACTGAGCGTGCTCGGCGTCGTCTTGATGGGGCAGTCGCTGAACCTGCAGGAGATCGTCGACAAGCAGCAGCACACGGTGTGGTTCTTCATCCCGCAGTTCGTCGGCTTGCTCGTCTTCATGTTCGGCGCGATCGCGGAGACGTCGCGACCACCGTTCGACCTGCCCGAAGCCGACACCGAGCTCGTCGCCGGCTACCACACCGAGTACTCCGGCATGCGCTGGGGCCTCTTCCAGGCAGCGGAGTACGTGAACATGATCACGCTCTCCGGCCTGATGGTGACGCTCTTCTTCGGCGGCTACCACTTCCCGTGGGTGCACTCACTCGACCAGTTCGGCCCGATCTGGTTCGTGTTGAAGCTCTTCACGTTCGTGGCGCTCTTCATCTGGCTGCGCGCGACCCAGCCGCGCCTCCGCTACGACCAGCTGATGCGCTTCGGCTGGAAGGTGCTGCTGCCGGTCGCGACCGTCAATGCGCTCGTGACCGCGTTCCTGGTGGTGCTGATCAAGTGAGCTTCATCGTCCCCAACACGTTGAAGGGCTTCGGCGTCACCTTGAAACAGGTCTTCAAGAAGCCAATCACGCAGCAGTACCCGGAGTACAAGCGGCCGGTGTATCCGCGCTACCGCGGTCGCCATCAGCTGAAGCGACACGAGAACGGCCTCGAAAAGTGCGTCGGCTGCTCATTGTGCGCCGCTGCGTGCCCGGCCGACTGCATCCGTGTCGTGCCGGCCGAGAACACCGCCGACAACCGCGTCTCGGCCGGCGAGCGCTACGCGCGCATCTACGAGATCAACATGTCGCGCTGCATCTTCTGCGGCTACTGCGAGCTCGCGTGCCCGTTCGACGCGATCGTGCTCGGCAACGACTTCGAGATCTCCGAGTACAACCGAGACGACCTGATCTACACGAAGGACATCCTGCTCCAGAAGCCGATCAAGCAGGTCCCGGTCGCAGACCGCGACCTCTACGACACGCCGATCCCCTACTACGAGGACCATTCGTAGTGGCGAACTTCCTCGTGTGGGTGGTCTGGATCGGCGCCGCTTTCGCGTGCCTCGTGAGCGCGCTCGCGGTCGTCAGCTTTCGCAATCCGTTCTACTCCGCGCTGGCGCTGATCGGGAACCTCGCGTCACTCGCCGTCCTCTTTCTGCTCCTCTCCGGTGAGTTCGTCGCGGCGGGACAGGTGCTCGTCTACGGCGGCGCCGTAATGGTGATGTTCCTCTTCGTGATCGCCTACCTCGGCGACAAGAGCGAACTTTCGCCGTGGTCGGGCGGCCCGTCCTGGCAGGTCGTCGGAGCCGTCCTCGCAGGCGGAGCGATCCTCGCCGAGGTGTGCGTCGTCGTCGGCCTGAAGGCGGGCGACTTCCTCTCGACGCCGCAGAACATCACGCGCTCCTTCGGGTCGCCGGCGGCCCTGGGACGGCTGTTCCTCACCGATCACCTGCTCGCCTTCGAGGTCACCTCGATCGTGCTGCTCGTCGCAGCCGTCGGCGGCGTCGTGCTCGGTTCGCACGCGAGGCAGACGGAGGGCACGCAGTTG
>JBKJQL010000174.1:0-11285 GCA_046594035.1 Gaiellaceae bacterium | reverse complement strand
GCAGGACGCCCGCCTCGCCCTTGAACAGCCATCCCGGCTGTCCAGCGGGCGAGTCGAACGTCCTGCTTGGTCTGGATCCGCCCCCACACCCACGCCCCCGTGGCATCAACCATCTAGGTGGTTTCGGGAGGTATGCAGGGATTTGTGACACCCGGCTCCGTCCGACTGAGGGTCCAGGCTTCGCTGATGGAGGCAACCCTTCAGTTGCTCGCCTGGGTCGGCGCCGTCGTCGCCGCCTCGGTCGCCTCGGCGCTCGTCGTCGCCTTGCTCTTCGGCACCTAGAAGCTTAGGGCGCGGGAGGGCGCGACCACTTGGGCCGCGGGCGCGCTTCGCGCGTCATCCGCTCCAGGCGGTCCAGCAGGCCCTCGGCATCCATGCCGACGGCGATCGCACCGAGATCCGACTCGCGCACGAAACCCTCGTCGGTCGCATGCCGCGCGAGCGCGATCAGCGGCCGCCAGTACTCCTCGACGTCGAAGAGCCCGATCGGCTTCTCGTGCAGGCCGAGCTGCGACCACGTCAGTTGCTCCAGTAGCTCGTCGAGCGTTCCGAAGCCGCCCGGGAGAGCGATGAACGCGTCGGAGAGCTCCGCCATCTGCGCCTTACGTTCGTGGAGCGAGCCGACGACGCGAAGCTCCGTCAGGCCGGGGTGCGCGAGCTCGCGGTCGACGAGCTCCTGCGGGATCACGCCGATCACCTCCCCGCCGGCGGCGAGCGCCGAATCGGCAACCGCACCCATCAGTCCGACGCGCCCCCCTCCGTAGACGAGCCCGAGGCCGCGCCCTCCGAGCGCTGCGCCCAGTTCCCGCGCTGCGCCCGCGTACGCGGGCGACCGCCCGCTCGAGGCACCGCAGAAGACACAGATCCGCCGCACGGCGCGAGCGTACCCGGCTGCTCTACCGTGCAGAAATGCCACGCGGCTTTCACCTGGGCGGAGAGCCTCCGGTGCGTCCGGAGGATCCTGCGGTGCGCCGGGCGAACCTGAAGCGGATCGCCGGGCTGTTCCGCGCGTACCGAATGCGTCTCGGCGGCGTGCTGGTGTTGATCCTCATCTCCGCCGGGCTCGGTGTCGTTCCCGCGTTCCTCTTGCGCGGCGTGCTGCAGGCGATCCAGTCGAACGACACGCGACAGTTGTCTCTGGATGCCGGGGGGATGATCGCGATCGCCGTCTTCACCGGGGTGCTGGGTGTCTGGCAGACCCTGCTCTCGAACCAGGTGGGGCAGCGGGTGATGCACGACCTGCGCACGGCGGTGTTCCGCCACCTGCAGCGGTTGTCGCTGGCGTTCTTCACACGTACGCGCACGGGCGAAGTGCAGTCGCGCATCTCGAACGACATCGGTGGGGTGCAGAGCGTCGTCACCAGCACGGCCACGTCGATCGTCTCCAACGTGACGACGGTGATCGCGACGATGATCGGGATGATCGCGCTGAGTTGGCAGCTCTCCCTGTTCGCGTTCGCGCTGATCCCCGTGTTCGTGTTGCTGACACGCCGTGTCGGGAACGAGCGGCGCAAGATCGCGACCTCCACGCAGGAGACGCTCGCCGACATGTCGAGCCTCGTGCAGGAATCGCTCTCCGTCTCCGGCGTCTTGCTCGGAAAGACGATGGGACGAACGACGGAGCTCGCAGACCGGTTCGAGGGCGAGTCGCGCCTGCTCTCTGACCTCGAGATCCGCCAACGGATGGCCGGACGCTGGATGATGGCGATGATCCAGACGACGTTCGCGGTCCTGCCCGCCGCTGTGTACTGGTTCGGTGGCTTCGCGCTCGCTCACGGCTCGCACGCCGTCACGGTGCCGACACTCGTCGCCTTCACGACGCTCCAGACACGGCTCTTCTTTCCCGTCGGGTCACTGCTCGGCGTCAGCCTCGACGTGCAGACGTCGCTCGCGCTGTTCGACCGGATCTTCGACTACCTCGACCAGCCCGTGGACATCGAGGAGCGCGCGAAGCCACGCGAGCTCGACTCGGCAGGTGACGTCGTCTACGACGGGGTGTGGTTCCGCTACGGCGGGGACGCCTGGACGCTGCGGGACATCGGTTTCCGGGTTCCGGCGGGGACGAAGACGGCCCTCGTCGGCGAGACCGGATCGGGCAAGACGACGCTCGGGTACCTCGCGGCCCGGCTGTACGACGCGAACCGCGGATCGGTGTCGATTGCGGGCGTCGACGTTCGCGACCTCTCGTTCGCGTCGCTCGCCGACACGATCGGCGTCGTCTCGCAGGAGACGTACCTGTTTCATTCGACGGTGCGCGAGAACCTTCGCTTCGCCAAGCCGGATGCGACCGACGAAGAGGTCGAGGCCGCCGCCGAGGCCGCGCGGATCCACGACCTGATCGCGTCGCTGCCGGAGGGCTACGACACTGTCGTCGGCGAGCGTGGCTACCGCTTCTCCGGCGGAGAGAAGCAACGCATCGCAATCGCGCGCACGGTCCTGCGCAACCCCCCGATCCTCGTGCTGGACGAAGCGACGAGCTCGCTGGACACGGAGACCGAGCGCCAGGTGCAGGAAGCGCTGGACCGGCTCGCAGAAGGGCGCACCACGATCGCAATCGCCCATCGCCTCTCCACCGTTCAGGATGCCGACCAGATCATCGTCCTGGACGCCGGGCAGATCGTCGAGCGCGGCACGCACGACGAGCTCCTCGAGCTCGGCGGCCGCTATGCCGAGCTTGTCGGGCGCGCGCCTGCTGTGGGCGTCTAGATGATCAGCGAATCCCGGTGTCGACGGCCACGTTCACGTGGCGGTACCGGCCTGCCGGAACGGTGACGGCCGTCGGAGTCCAGCCGAAGTGGGAGCTCTGCACGCGCAGCGTCCACTTGCCCGGCGGGAGCGCGAGGCGGTACTTCCCGCCGGCGTCCGTGACCGCTTTGCGCGCGGTCATTCCCGAGCGCGAAAAGACGAGCGTGGCGTGTGCGTACGGGGCCGTGCAAGGCTGGTTGACCATGCAGACGGGCTTTGTGGGGCCGCGGCTGACGACGCCATAGAGGCCGCTGAGCAGGGTGGCGAGGATCGCGAGAGCAGCCACGACCGGACAGTAGCGCCCCTCTCTAGACTTGGGGTGTGCAGGAATCGCTTCCCGTGGCAGAGCGCCCAAGGCGCCCCGAATGGATGAAGGTGCGGGCGCCGTCCCAGAACGGCAGCTACTTCGACGTGAAGAAACTGATTCACGGCGCGCAGCTCCACACGATCTGCGAGGAGGCCCGGTGCCCGAACATCGCGGAGTGCTGGGGACGCGGCACCGCGACCTTCCAGATCCTGGGCGAGACTTGCACCCGCGCCTGCCGCTATTGCTACGTGAACAGTGGCAAGCCAAGCGACCCTGTCGATCCACTCGAGCCGCTGCGCCTCGCCCAGACCGCCAAGCAGATGGGCCTCAAGCACGTGGTCGTCACGTCGGTCGATCGCGACGACGTCGAGGACAAGGGCGCCGGTCACTACGCGGCGACGATCCGCGCCCTCAAGGCGAAGGTGCCCGGCGCGTCGATCGAGGTACTGACCCCGGACTTCCTCGGAGTCGAGGAGCAGGCGCTGCAGACCGTGATCGGCGCGCGCCCCGACGTCTTCAACCACAACATCGAGACCGTTCGCCGCCTGCACCGCAAGATGCGCGGCGGCAAGGCGAGCTACGACGGCGCGCTCGAGCTGCTCCGGCGCGCGAAAGAGATCGCGGACTACAAGGTGCTGACGAAGAGCGGGATCATCGTCGGCCTCGGCGAGCGAAACGACGAGGTCGTCGAGACGCTACGCGACCTGCGCGCGAACGGCGTGGACGTCGTGACGATCGGCCAGTACCTCCAGCCAAGCGCAAAGCACGCGACGATCGACCGCTGGGTGCACCCCGACGAATTCAAGTGGTTCCGCGAGCAGGGCGAGGCGCTCGGCTTCGGCTCCGTCTTCTCCGGGCCGCTCGTCCGCTCGAGCTATCGCGCAGACGAACAGCGCCACGCGGCTGAGACCGGCCGCGGCGCCGTCTCGTACTAGGCAGCATCATCCGGGCACGGTCCGCGCGCTACGGGCCGGCGTCCGCGGGTGGCTGCGGGCACTCGATGGCGGCCACCTTGACGGTGGCTGTCGTCCCACGCGCCCCAACGGCCCTGACGAAGAGGGGGGAGCAAACCGCCTTCGCGTTCGTCCCGGTGGACCAGTGAGCAACGATTGCCCCCGACCGCGTCGCGGTCACCTTCCTGACGTAGCGTCCGGCGCCGGTGATGGTGATGGTGACACGCTCGGCGGCACCGAAGCCCGAACCACGGACCACGAGTGGACTGCGGTCGGCGACCCAGACGCGCGCCCGTAGCGAACCAGCGAGCGCGAGGGATGGCGCCAGGGTGGCGAGCAGGACGGCCAGGGCGAGAAAGCGTCTCACTCCTCTCATTGTGCCCCCGATCTCGGAAATTGAAAACGGGAAGGGCCGCCCGGAGGCGGCCCTTCCCGACGTTCGCTGAGAATGGCGGGCTTTAGCCCTTCACCTTCCCCAGGTCGAGCTTCCAAGCCCCGAGACCGTGCGAAGCGGCGTAAAGGATCCGCTCGGACGGGATGATCGTCAGGCCCGCGACCTCGGCTGTCGGCATTCCCACCGCAGCAGGTGTCCAAGAAGTGGCACCGCTGGCGAGCTTCATGACACCGAAGTCCGTTGCCGCATAGAGATCGCCCGTGACGTCGTCACGCACGAGGTCTGTGACCGGCAAGTCCTGCAGGTCGTAGGTCCGATCTGTCCACGTCGCGGTCGCTCCCGTCCGGGTGACCTCGAACACGTGACCCGGCTCGACCGGCGTGTTGATGCTGTAGCCCGAGTAGGAGATCCACGCGTGGTTCGGATTGGCCGGGTCGACGTAGATCGAACTGACGAACCGTCCCGGGTCGTTGGTGGCCGACGAGTCGAGCCGTGTCCAGGCAACCGTTGCCGCCGGGGCGTCCGCATTGTCGGTAATGAACACACGTCCCCTGTTGCTTCCGACCCACATCGTTCCGATGTTGCTCGGTGCCCGCTCGACGGCGGCAAGGACGCTGCCACCGCGGTCGCCGTACGCGGCCGAGGTGAGGTCAGTCGCCCCAGGCGGCCCGATCCGGACGAAGTCGCCGCAGGCCGGGTCGTCACCACTGGTCGTGAACTCGGGGCAGTTCGCCTCGAGGTAATCACGGTCGCCGCCCCAGTCCTGGGTCCGCCAGACGCTCTGCGAGCCTTCGAAGATCGAGCCCGCCATTGCCGGATTCGGGTCGGAGATGATCGGCGCGTAGAAGTTGGAGCCTTCCGGGCTGCTTGCGATCTTGCCCGAGATGATCACCCACTTCGTCTCCTCACCGTTCCGGAAGTTCGCGTCATGGTTCTGCCCGAAGAACGAGTTGAACCGCAGCTTGCTGTCGGCGGCGTTCCAGCCGGACTGGCCGCCGTCGCCGTAGATGATCTGCGGCCACACCTCGCTCGAACCCTTGTACTCGAAGGTGCCGTTGTCCTGCGTACCACCCATGAGACTGTTCTGCGGGTGCTGCGGATCGAAGGACAGGCTCTGGAACTGCAGGGTCGTGAGGCCCTTGTTCAGGACCGTCATCTGCTCCGGGATCCGATTCAACAGGGACTTGCAGTACGCGACATCGGCCGGAGTCAGGCCGCGGTTATCGCAGTCGCTCGAGGCGTTGACGTACTTGCCGTTCGAGCGAACGACGCCGCCGTCGTTGCCTGCGATGAACTGGAGGGGCTCGCCGGGAACGGTGACGAGCGCATGCTGGTCCGGGTGGAGCCAGCCGTCGTTGCCCTTGTCGAGCGTCAGATCGCTCCACGTCGTGCCACCGTCCGTCGAGAGGAGGACGGCGCGCCCGTTGGAGACGCCCTGCTGTTGACCGTACGAGAATGAGCCGCCGAGGTACACGACGTCGGGGTTCTCGACCGGCGAGACGACGTAGTTGTCATACCAGCACTGTCCGGTGCAGTAGTTGATGTTTTGCGGCGTCGTCAGGTCCGTGAACACCGCTGCGCCCGCTGCATCGTCGGTGCGGTAGAAGCGAGCCGCCGGAGCGCCCTGGTTGCCGATTCCAACGTACATCCGCGTTTTCCCGCCCGGCAGCTTGTTGACCGCGAACTGCGCGCGGTCGGTGCTGAGTCCGGGGTTCAACGCCGGCTTGATCTGCGTCCACGTTACGCCGTTGTCCAGCGAGCGGTACACGCCTTGCTGGAAGGCTGCGGTGTAGAGGACACTCGGATTGTTCGGATCAACCGCGACCTCGTTGGAGCCGCGACTGCCGGCCGTGAAGATCCGGGTGAACGTCGTTCCCGTCTGCCGGTAAACGCCACGCGTCGAGCACCCGGGAGGCGACGTGGGCGTGACACAGCCCACCGCGCCGCCGGTGACGGAACTGACACCGCGAATCGCGCTGGTCAGACCGACGAGCAAATTGCCGGCGCCGTCGAGCGCCATGCTCGAGACCGCCCGATCACGGAAGATCATGCTTCCCGGGACGAGCGACCAGTTGTCGCCGCCGTCGGTGGACTTGTAGATGCCGAGTCCCGCTTCCGAGTCACCGGAGGCGTTCCCCTCGCCGGTGCCGGCATACACGGTGTTGCCGGTCGGATCTCTCGGATCGACAAAGAGCGAGCCGATGGCGTTCGACGGCAGCGAAGCGCCCTTGAACTGCCAGTGGACATTGCCGTTGCCGTCGGTCGCCTTGTCGGCCACCCAGACGCCGCCGCCGGCCGCGCCGAGGTAGAGCGAGCACTTGCTCTCCTTCTTGCAACCGCCGATCGCGAGCGCGGTGACGCGGCCCGAGGCCGTGTACGGCTTGCCGCCTGCGAGGAACTGGTCGAGCACGGCCGGGTACTTGGCCTGGCTCGGTCCAATCGACTGCCACGCGCCCGGCCCGTGGCCGTGCTTCGACAGCGACGCGAAGGTGGACTGCGAGTTCAACGTCGCCTCGAACGGCACGGAATCAGCCGGATAGGCCCGCTGGGCCTCTTCCTGCGCAGCGAGCGTCGCGTCCGGCCCTTCGTTCGCGATTCCGGCCAGATCCTTGACGGAACTGTCCGGGTCTCCCTTCTTGAACGCGGGAGCCGAAGCACGAGGCCCGCCCGATGAGACGAGCATCCCAACCATCGCCGCAGCGAGCGCGACGAGCGCCACGACGACCGCAAAGCGGACGCGCGGCGAAAAGTTCTTCCCCATGTTGTCTCTCCCCTTGACTTGGTGGAGAGGCGATATCGCCTCTCGTGAGAAGACGACTATCCCCGATTGAATCGGCGATATCAAGTCGTCTATGAACAAGAGCGGGCCGCCCGAAGGCGGCCCGCTCCTTGCGAGAACCTTGCCGTTCACGCCTTAGGGCTTGGCGATGCTCCAGATCCCGCGGCCGTGCGTGGCTGCGTAGATCTTGTTGTCCGGGCCGAGCTCGACGTCCATGGTGACCGTCAGCGGCAGGTTCGTGCCGAGACGGTTCCAGGTCGTCGCTCCGGGCGAGCGGTAGACGACGCCGAGATCGGTGCCCACGACGAGCGAACCGTCGGAGAGCGCCTGGACCGAGTTGGCCGGGACATCCGGGAAGTTCGCCGAGATGTCCGTCCAGCTGACACCGCTGTCGGTCGAACGGAAGACGTGCCCGATCCCGGCGCCCTCGCCCTCGGTGAAGCGGCGGGAGAAGCCGTTGACGGCAACGTAGAGCGTGCCGTCGTCTCCGGCGGCCACCCCGGCGAGGAAGCGACGGGGGATGTAGTTCGATGCCCCGTCGATGGACGAGAGCGACACCGGGGTGAAGGTCCAGGTCCCGTTCACCGCCTTCGTACCGACCGTGAGCCCGCGGGCGAACCCGCTGTTGTTGCACGGACCGCACCAGGCGCCGATCGCCTTGGTGCCGTTCATCGCCAGGGCCGTGTACACCTGGCTTCCGGCCGGCAGCGTGTACGCCTTCGTCCATGCGTCACGGCTGCGGATCGCAAAGCCTGCGGTCTGAACCCACAGGCTGTTCCCGCCTGCAAGCCACTCGTTGATGTTCTGCTTGTTCGCAACGAACGGCGCGATGAAGCGCGCGTTGAAGTCGCGCGGAGCGATCTTGAACGTTGTGCTCTGCGCCAGGTCGAGGAACGCATTCGGCCGTGTGACCGGGTCCGGATGCGCACACGTCTGCGTGACGCTCATCGACAGGACGACGTACTCCTGGACGATGTTGCAGCCGTCATTCGGGTCGACGAGGACGTCGCCGCCGTCGCCACCGAAGTTCGACACCATCGTGTCGCCGCCCGCCCGCACGAGCGAGCCGCCGTTGTCCTGCAGACCACCGCTGACGAGCACATCGCCCGGAGTCGCGGAGCCCACGGCCGGGAGGGTGTTCTCGTTGACCGTCTGCTCCGGGGTGGAGTGGACGGTGTGGTTGATCAGGCCAACGCCGACGGCGTAGTACTGCAGCGCGTCGAGCGAACCGTCATTCAGGCTCGTCCAGTCGGTCGCGTTGCCATTCCCGTTGACGGAGCCGTTGACGGGCCGCTGATAGACACCGCCGTCGTTCCCGACGACCACGAACGCGCTGGAGCCGGAGCCGCCGAACGTGACCGAATGCTGGTCGGGGTGCGTGGTGAGCGGGCAGCCGTTCGCGCCGCTCGCGCCGTTCGGCGGATACAGCACGTTCTGGTTCCAGCACGAGAAGTAGAAGTTCCAGTACGGCCCGACCGTGTTCCAGTTCGAACCGCCGTTCTTCGTCTCGTAGACCTCCTCGAGGCCGGCGTAGACGTGGTTCGCATCGTTCGGGTCGACGGCGAGCGACTGGTTGTACCAGGCCTGGATTCCCGGCCCGTAACCCTTGCCGCCGAGCGACTGCTTGAGCGCCGAACCGCTGTTCGCGAGCTTCTGCGAGTCGGCGATCTTCGACCACGGCCCGGCGATCGAGCCGTTGTTGGACACGTAGATGCCGTCGAGGTAGCTGTTGACGTTGCCCGTCGCCTTCTGGAGCAGGGCGGGAGACTGGTTGATCGCATAGAGCTTCTCGCCAGCCTTCGAGAAGGCGAATGTGACGAATCCGATGTCGGTCGCCGGGATCGCGCCGGTCGGGTTGATCTTGACCCAGTTCGCCCCACCGTCGGTCGTCTCATAGAAACCGTTGTACGAATCGCCGCTGCGCCAGCCGATCGCGGCGACCACGTGGCTCGGGTTGGCCGGATCGACGGCCACGTCGTTCGTGATGTTCTTGTACGGCGCGTTCGTCAAAGACGACGTCGAAGAACCGAAGGACGCCCCGGCCATCTGCGAGCCGGCCACGGTGTAGTTCTTGAGAACGAGAGGCAAGTTCTCGGGATGCGGCGCATACGCCAGTGCCCACCTGCTCGTCGTGTCGGCGAGCGTGTGGAACCAGACGCCGCGCAGGGTGGCTGCCCACACCTTCCCGCCGCCGAAACGAAGCTTGCCGATTGTCGTCGACTCGAGCTCATCCTGACCGACGCGCGTCCAGCTCGTGCTCGTCGTCGGGTTCGAGAGGACGTAGACGCCGGCTCCGACATAGCTCGTGCCGCCGGTGTTCGCCTCGCCGGTCGCGTACCAGAGCTTGCCGCCCGAGTACTCGAGGTCGCCGGAGGAGAGCGAGAGCAGGCCGTCGCTGATCGGCGTCCAGTACGGCGCGTTCTGGCCGGCCACGTGACGCCAGACGCCACCGGCAGCGCCTGCCGCCCAGATGTTGCCAGACGCGTCGGCAGCGAGCCCCGTGATGCGGCCGCTGACGAGACCCGAGCCGCCGCTCGAGTTCGAGAAGTAATCGCGGTACGCGGGATGGTCGGCGTCGTACTTGACGCGTGTGATGTCGGACCAGGTCCCGCCGACGGGCGTGAGCCCGTTCAACTGGCCGAGCGCGGTTGAATAGGCGCCCGGATTGACGATGCCCTCCGGCGCGGTGCGCGCCTCGGCGAACTGCTGCTGGAGGGTCAAATAGTCGTTCGACTCGCCGCCGGGGCCGGTCTCGGCTCCCTGCGACTCGTACTGCAGTTGCTTCACCGCGATCTTGTCGGTGTGTGTCCGCGACGTGATCCGAATCGCCGCGACCGCAGTCGCGAGGATCACGAGCACTGCGGTGGCGACGAGCGCCGCCCGCCGGTTCCGATACCTCATGTTCTCCCCTCTCATCCGAGCCTCCCCAGGCGCGGAAACAGGCCGCTCGAGGCTGTCCTCGAGTCGGCTGACAATTTCTCTGTTGAGACTTCGACCGGAGCGGACCGCGGCGTCATTCAGGCGCGCGCGAAGGTCCTCCGGCATGCGGAGGAGAAAGCGATAGATGCCCTCCCCGGTCAAGCCGTCGCATCGTAGAGCGGAAATATCGAATCCGCAATGGGCGATATCGCTCGTGGCCGGAAAGGCTCAGCCGTGCGGATTGGCCATCTTGCGGTAGTCGAGCGCCTCGTCGAGCACCTCATCCGAGACACCAGCCTCCCGCGCAGCCTCCCGGAGCGATTTCCCGGAGGAGGCGGCCACTTTCACGATCTCGCTCGCCTTGTCGTACCCGATGAACGGGTTGAGCGCTGTCGCCGCCGACAGCGTCAGCTCGGCGTAGCTCTCGCACTGCTCGCGGTTCGCTTCGATGCCCGCGACGCACTTCTGGTCGAGCAGCCGCGATGCCGAGGCGAGCAGCTTGATCGACTGGAGCAGGTTGCGCGCCATCAGCGGCACGAACACGTTCAGCTCGAAGTGGCCCTGCATGCCGCCGACCACGATCGCGGAGTCGTTGCCGATCACCTGTGCGGCGACCTGCGTCACGACCTCCGGGATCACCGGGTTCACCTTGCCCGGCATGATCGACGAGCCCTTCTGGAGCTCGGGCAAGAAGATCTCGGCGAGGCCCGCGCGCGGACCGGAGCCCATGAAGCGCAGGTCGTTCGCGATTTTTGTCAGGCTGACCGCGAGCGTCTTGAGCGCGCCCGAGGCCTCGACGAGGCCATCGCGCGCCGCCTGCGACTCGAAGGGATCCGCCGGCGGAGAGATCTCGAGGCCGGTGTCGGCAACGAGCCGCGCGCGAACACGCTCCGCGAACTCGGGATGCGTGTTCATTCCGGTGCCGACCGCGGTGCCGCCGAGCGGGATCTGGCCGAGGCGCTTCAGCGTCGAGGAGATCCGCGCCTTGCCCTCGCGCACCTGGGCTGCGTAGCCGCCGAACTCCTGGCCGAGCGTCACCGGGACCGCGTCCATCCAGTGGGTGCGCCCCGACTTGACGACGTCGGCGAACTCCTCGGCCTTCGCCTGCAGCGTGGCGGCCAGCCCGTCCAGTGCAGGCAGCAGGTCGTTGACGGTCTCGTCGAGCGCGGCGAGGTGCACCGCGGAGGG
>JBKJQL010000084.1:0-16832 GCA_046594035.1 Gaiellaceae bacterium | reverse complement strand
AGCCGTCGTGATCGAGAAGCACCCGATCGCGCTGCAGCTGCGCTACCTCCAGACGCTGCTGGAGCTGGGCTCGTCCCAGTCGACGACAATCGCCTTCCCCGTGCCGATCGAGATGCTGAAGGCCTTCGCCGCGTACGGCGAAGGCTCCTCGAAGAGCTGAGCCATTGCACTGGAGGTGGGCGCAGTCTCACGTGGCGGCGATGCCGGCCTGGGTCCCAGTGGCCATGGTCACGGCCACCTTCGCTGTCGCCTCTTGGTCGGGGCTGCAGCAATGGGGCAACGCAGGCGGAGACGACGCCTACTCCTACCGGGACTACGTCACCTGGCTCGACGTCCAGCACCGGATTCCCAGGCGCGACCAGAACTACGAGTACGCGATTCCCATCGGCGTGCCGCTGCTCGGATTGGCGGTACAACGCGCCTTCGGCCAGGCAAAGCGCGACGCGACGCCCTCGCCGCCGTTCCAAGCGCTGCCGAAGTTCCTCCGTCGGCTGCTCTGGCTGGCGCTGGTGGCCGCCGGCGCGCTCGCCCTGATGGGGTCCCGGCCGCCGCAGCCTCGCTGGCTGCTCGGGATCGGCGCCTGGCTCGCCGCTGCAGCCTGGGCGGCGTCGTACGTCGACACAGCGGCGAACAACGAGGATTGGCTGCCGCTGGTACTCGTTTCCTTCGCGGCAGGAGTCGCGCTAGTCCCGGCGACCGCGGCTCTCGCGCACGAAGTCTGGCCGCTCCGCCGCTGGGCGCCGACCCTGGGCGCGCTCGCTGCCACGCTGATGCCGGTCGTCTTCGCATCGACCCTGTACTTCCACCCGGACCCGCCGTTCGCGCTTCTGTGCGCGGTCGCGACGACGCTGGTCGTGCGCGCGGTGCGCACCGGGCTGTCGGTCAAGGCCGGGCTCGCCGCGGGCGTCGCGCTCGGAGCCGCGGCGCTGGCGCGCCAGTCCGCGCCGGTGATCGCCGTCTCGCTGGGGGTTGCAGTCGCGCTGATCGGGCGGCGCTCCGCCCTTCGCTACCTGGCCGCGCTCGGTGGCGGCATGTTCGTCGTCGTCGCGCCCTGGTGGTACCAGCAGATCGAGCGCTACGGCAACCCGGTCCAGGCGAACCTCAACCGGCCCAGCTACATGCTCGACCACCAGCCGCTGTCGTTCTTCGTCTCGTTACCGACGCAACTCGTCACGCACCCGTACGTCCCGTCGTTTTCGAACGCGCTGTTGCCACGCTTCCACGCGTATCTCTGGAGCGACTGGGGCGGCGGCTACCATCACTGGGGCGAGACGAAGCACTACGCGACGACACTCGCATCGATCCAGAGCGTGCTCGGCTTCGGCGGCGACGCGCTCGTCCTGGGTGGCGTCGCCTTGATCGGCGTTCCGGCGCTGATCCGCGTAGCGAGGCACCGCGCGTCCGACGTGTCGGACGCGGCATTCGCGGTGCTGACGACGCTCTTCCTCTTGTCGTGGGCGGCGTTCGTCGCAACGCTCGTGCGGTTTCCGCAGCGAGGGGGTGACCCGATCAAGGCGCACTACCTGCTCTTCCTCGTCCCGGTCTGTGCGGTCTTCGCGATCGCGGCCGCGTCGGCCCTGGTGCAGCGAGGCGGGCGCGCGAAAACGCTGACCCTTGCCTGGGTCGTCGGGTACACCCTCTGCTGGGTCCTGACGTTCGCAACCGCGTTCTGAGACGCTGCGCCCGATGACCGACGTTCGTCAGGACCCCATGACCGGACGCTGGTCGGCGATCGCGCCGGGCCGGTCGCAGCGACCGGGGGCCCAGGCGCCGACGCTCGACGATCCGGCAGCCTGCCCGTTCTGCGCGGGCCATGAGGACAAAACGCCGCCCGAGACGCTACGGCTCGGCGCCGGGCCGACCGGCTGGGGCGTGCGCGTCGTGCCCAACCTCTATCCGGCGCTGGAGCGGCAGGAGGTGGTGATCCACGGGCCCGAGCACGTCCAGTCGATCGGCGAGCTCGGCGCTGCGACGCTGGACCTGGTCGCAGAGGCGTGGCAGCGGCGTGCGCGCGACGTCGGCGGCATCTGCTTCCCGTTCCTCAACGAGGGGCGCGAAGCGGGGGCCTCGCTGCCCCATTCGCATTCGCAGCTCGCGTGGCTGCCCGCGCCGGCGCCGAACGTGATCTTGGAGCGAGGGCTTCCGGAGGTGATCGAGGTGCTCGAGGTCGACGGCGTCACCGCGGGCTGTCCGGTCGTGAGTCGCGTTCCCTACGAGGTCCTGATCGCGCCCTCTGGGTCAGAGCCGGACGGGCTCCGCAGTGACCTGCTCGCGCCGGCGTTGCGCCTGCTCGCGGAGATCGTTCGCCGGCTGCAGCGCGTCCGCGAGGAGCCGCTCGTGCCGCTGAACGCGTGGCTGCACGACGGGCCCCACTGGCACCTGGAGCTCTTCCCGCGGACGACGCGGCTCGCGGGGCTCGAGCTGGGCGCAGGGGTCTACATCGACCCGGTCGCTCCCGAGACTGCGGCCGGAGAGCTCCGAGCCGGTTAGAGCGTCGGAAGCTTCTGGTCGCGGAAACGCCGCGCTGCGTCGATCGCCGCACCGAGGTTCAGGCCCTTGTCCTTGGCCTGCTTGATCAGCATCACGGTCTCGACGGCGTCCATGTCGTAGATCCGCTGCTTCTTGCCCTTGGTCGGAATCTGGGCCTTGTTGGTCCAGTAGTCGAGCTGCATCTTGGAAATGCCCGCGATCGCGCAGACCTGCCCGAGGTAGAGCTGGATCTTGTCGAGGTGCTCCGCCATGTCGATCGGCTCGAGCAGATCAACCTGCTTGCTGTATGCCATCGAGGGCATCCCTTCTTGATTAAGTGTCTCCCGACCCCCATTGACACTTTTACCACTACCTTTTGAAAAAGGGAAGAGTCTGGGAGAGAAAATCCCGCAGAAGGGGTGATGAATTGTGGCGCCAGCGGTGAGGTTTTAGCTCTCCGAGAGGGGTTCGGGCGACAGTTCGGGCGTCGGATCCTGTGCCCCAAGAAGCTCCGGCCCGGCGCCGTTCTCGTCGGTGTCGTCGCCGGACTCGACCACCGGTGCAAGCGACGAGACCTGCTCGCCCTCGCGGAGCCGCATCACGATCACACCCTGGGTGGAGCGGCCGAGCCGCTTCACATCCTCGACCGGCATCTTGATCACGGTGCCGCCGGTCGAGATCAGCATCACCTGGTAGCCGTCGCGCACGACGCGGGCGCCGGCGAGGTGGCCGCGGGCTGCGGTGAGCTGCACGGTCTTCACGCCCATACCGCCGCGACCCTTCTTCGGGTACTCGGAGACACGCGTGCGCTTGCCGTAGCCGTTCTCGGTGATCACGAGCAGGTCGGCGTCATCGGCGGCGATCGCGACCGAGATCACCTCGTCGTCTCCGCGCATCTTCATGCCCTGAACGCCGGAGGCGTCGCGGCCCATCGCGCGCACGTCCTGCTCGGAGAAGCGGATCGCCTGCCCGAGGCGCGACACCATCAGCACGTCGTCCGCGCCCGTGCTGTGGCGGACGCCGACGAGCTCGTCGCCCTCGCGCATCTTGATCGCGATGATCCCGTCCGCCTTCAGGTTCGTGTTGTAGGCCTTGAGCTCGGTCTTCTTGACGACACCGTTCTTCGTCGCGAAGAGGAGGTACTTGGCCTCCTCGAAAGCGCGCGTCTGGATCACCGCGCGGACGGTCTCGCCCTGACGGAACGGCAGCAGGTTGACGATCGCGCGGCCCTTCGACTGGCGCGACCCGAGCGGCAACTCGTGCACCTTCAGGCGATAGACCTTGCCGACGCTCGTGAAGAACAGGATGAAGTCGTGCGTGGAGGCGACGAAGAGATGCTCGATGTAGTCCTCGTCCTTCAAGTCCATGCCCATCACCCCGATCCCGCCGCGCCGCTGCTCGCGGTAGGCGGTGACCGGTAGCCGCTTGATGTAGCCGGACTGCGTGATCGCGATCACCATGTCCTCTTCCGCGATCATGTCCTCGAGCTCGAGCTCTTCCTCGGCGGCGATGATCTCCGAGCGGCGGTCGTCGTTGCGGCCGTAGATCGCGTTCAGCTCGAGCAACTCGTCCTTGATCAACGAGTCGATCTTCGTCTCGTCGGAAAGCAGGGCGCGCAGCTCGGCGATGCGCTCCTGGATGTCCTTGTACTCGTTCTCCACACCCTGCCGCTCGAGTGCGGTCAGCGCGCGGAGGCGCAACTCCAGGATCGCAACGGCCTGTTGCTCGGAGAGCTCGAACTTCTCCATCAGGCCGTTCTTCGCAGCGTCGGTGTCGGAGGCCGCGCGGATCAACTTGATCACTGCATCGAGGTTGTCGAGCGCGATCAGGTAGCCGGCAAGGATGTGCGCGCGGCGCTCTTTCTTGCGCAACTCGTCCTTCGAGCGGCGCGAGACGATCTCGCGCTGGAAGTCCAGGAAGTGCGTGACGAGCTCGAGCAGGGAAAGGGTGCGCGGGATGCCGTTGACGAGCGCGACGGCGTTGACGCCGAATGTGGACTGGAGCGGCGTGTGCTTGAAGAGCTTGTTCAGCGCAACCTGTGGAATCGCGTCGCGCTTCAGCTCGATCTGGATGCGCATCCCCGAGCGGTCGGAATGATCCGCAAGATCGGAGATCTCGGTCAACACCTTCTCGTTGACGAGATCGGCGATCTTCTTGATCACGCCGGCGTCGCCGCCCTTCTTCACCCCGTACGGCAGCTCGGTGACGATGATCGCGCTCTTGCCGCCGCGCAGCTCTTCGATGTGAGCACGCGCCCGCATGACCACGCGCCCGCGTCCCGTCCGGTACGCGTCGCGGATCCCGGAGCGGCCGACGATGTACGCGCCGGTCGGGAAGTCGGGGCCCTTGACGTGCTTCATCAGATCCTCGACGTTCGCCTGCGGATTGTCGATCAGCTCGACGATCGCGTTCACGACCTCGCCAAGGTTGTGCGGCGGAATGTTCGTCGCCATGCCGACCGCGATGCCGGCGCTGCCGTTGACGAGCAGGTTCGGGAAGCGCGCCGGCAGGACGAGCGGCTCGCGCTTCGACTCGTCGTAGTTCGGGCCGAAGTCGACGGTGTCGGAGTCGAGCTCGCGCAGCATCTCCTCGGCGAGCTTCGCGAGCCGCGCCTCGGTGTACCTCATAGCGGCAGCCGGATCGTCGTCGATCGAGCCGAAGTTGCCCTGGCCGTCGACGAGCGGATAGCGGAGCGAGAACGGCTGCGCGAGGCGCACGAGCGTGTCGTAGATCGACGCGTCGCCGTGCGGGTGATGGTTGCCCATCACGTAGCCGACGATGTTCGCGGACTTCACGTAGGGGCGGCCCGGCCGGTTGCCGTTCGACCACATCGAATAGAGCACGCGCCGGTGAACGGGCTTCAGGCCGTCGCGCACATCCGGCAGCGCGCGCGAGACGATGACGTGCATCGCGTAGCCGAGGAAGCTCGTGCGCATCTCCTGCTCGAGTTCCCGAGGCTCGATACGTCCCGGGCCGAGCGCGCCTGTCTCCAACTCACTCATCGAGCGATCCGTGCCTTACACATCAAGGAACTTGACGTCCTTTGCGTTCTGCTCGATGAACTCGCGACGCGGCTCGACGGCATCGCCCATCAGCATCGAGAACATGCGGTCGGCGGCAGACGCGTCCTCGACCTCGACGCGCATCAGCAAGCGCTTCGCGGGATCCATCGTCGTCTCCCAGAGCTGCTCGGCATTCATCTCGCCGAGGCCCTTGAACCGCGACACGTGGATGCCCTGCTTCGCTGCATCGAGCGCCAGCGCGCGCAGCGCGTCGAACGACTCCGCGATCTCGTCTTCCTTGCCGACGCGCACCGTGAACGGCGGTCGGCCGGCAATCTCGACCAGGCGGTTGTACGCCTGGCGCAGCTTCGTGTAGATCGGGGACCCGAGCAGCTCGATCGGAACCGCGACGTTGTGCGCCGCCGAGGTCTCGGTCTCGACCACGCGCACCCGCAGCACATCCTCGTCCTTGTCGACGATCGACAGGGAATAGCCGTTGTCGGCGATCGCGTCGATCGCGGCCTGGATGTCGTTCGGCGTTTCGATCTCGTGCTCGACGAGACGGTGCACGACCATGAGCTCCGCGGCCGCCGCGCTGAAGTCCGAGCGCAACCGCGCGTAGTAGCCCTCGTACTGCTGGAGCGCCGAGGAGATCCGGCCCCACTTCGCCTCCGTGAGCTTCAGGGCGTCTCCGTCACGCGAGGTGATCTCGACGTTCGGAATGCGCTCGCGAGCCAGGAGCTCCTCGAGCTGCGCGTCCTTCTCGAAGTAATACTCCTGGCTGCTGATCTTCACCTTGTAGAGCGGCGGCACCGCGATGTACACGTGGCCCTGCTCGATCAACTGCGGCATCTGCCGGTAGAGGAACGTGAGAATCAGCGTGCGAATGTGGGAGCCGTCGACGTCGGCGTCCGTCATCACGATCACCCGGTGGTAGCGCAGCTTCTCGAGGTCGAACTCCTCGCCGAAGCCCGATCCGATCGCCGTGATCATCGACTGGATCTCGTTGTTCGAGAGCACCTTGTTGATCCGGTTCTTCTCACTGTTGATGATCTTGCCGCGCAGCGGAAGGATCGCCTGGTAGGTCCGGTCGCGGCCCATCTTCGCGGAGCCGCCGGCGCTGTCACCCTCGACAATGAAGAGCTCGGCCGCCGACGGATCGTTGATCGAGCAGTCGGCGAGCTTCCCCGGAAGCGACATCGACTCGAGCGCGGACTTGCGCCGCGTCATCTCGCGCGCCTTGCGCGCGGCCTGCCGTGCGCGCGCTGCGGAGATCGCCTTGTTGATCACGGCGCGCGCGTCGGTCGGGTTCTCCTCGAAGAACTCCGCCAGCTTCTGGTTGACGGACTGCTCGACGAGGCCTTTGACCCACGGGTTCCCGAGCTTCGTCTTCGTCTGTCCTTCGAACTGCGGCTCGGCGAGCTTGACGGAGATGACCGCTGCGAGACCTTCGCGCACGTCCTCCCCGTCGAGGTTGTCTTCCTTCTCCTTGAGCAAGCCTTTCGAACGCGCGTAGTCGTTCAGCGTGCGCGTCAATGCAGCCTTGAAGCCGGAGAGATGCGAGCCGCCCTCGTGCGTGTTGATGTTGTTGGCGAACGAGAAGACGGACTCCTGGTAGCTGTTGTTCCACTGCATAGCGACTTCGACCTCGCCCTGCTCGGTCGAGCTTTCGAAGTAGACGACGTGCTTGTGGGCGATGTCCTTCGACTCGTTGATGTAGGAGACGAAGTCCTTGATGCCGCCCTCGTAGTGGAACTCGACGACCTCTCCGTCGACGCGCTCGTCGGTGAACTTGATGCGCAGCGCCTTCGTGAGGAACGCCATCTCGCGCAGGCGCGAGACGAGCGTGCCGGCGTGGAACTCGGTCTCGTCGAAGATCGACGCGTCGGGCAGGAACGAGATCGTCGTGCCGGTCTCGTCGGTCGTTCCGATCTCTTGCATCGCACCCTGCGGCGCCCCGCGCGCGAACTCCTGGCGATAGACCTTGCCGTTCACCTCGACGGTTGCGATCAGCCAGTCCGAGAGTGCGTTCACGACGGAGACACCGACGCCGTGGAGGCCGCCGGAGACCTTGTAGCCCTCGCCGCCGAACTTGCCGCCCGCGGGCAGCTTCGGCAGCACGATCTCGGGCGCGGAGGTTCCCGTGCCCTCGACTTCGTCGACGGGAATGCCGCGGCCGCGGTCGATGACGGTCACCGAGTTGTCCGGGTGAATCGTCACATCGACGGAGTCGTTGTAGCCGGCGAGCGCCTCGTCGACGGCGTTGTCGACGACCTCGTAGACGAGGTGGTGGAGGCCCCGCGCGCCGGTCGAGCCGATGTACATGCCGGGGCGCAGACGGACCGGCTCGAGTCCCTCGAGCACGGTGATGTCCTTGGCCGAGTAGCCGGCCTTCGCCTGAGTCTTTGCCATACGAAAGAAATGCCTGCAAAACGCGGGTTTTGCTAGGCCCAGAGAGTGTATCAGATTGGGGTGTCTTCACGCCCCATCGCGAGGCTCAAAGAGACCGCTTTTTGCACACTTTCGCGCAGCCTTTCGTCGTCGATCGAAGAGGCGATGGCGCGCGCCCGCTCCTCGTCCTCCGGGGAGGCCTGCACCGGCGGCGAAACGCGCGCTTCCTCGTCCGCCTCGGGGAGGGGTCCGGCGGCGAATCGAACCTTCTCGACGCCGAGCTTGCCGGCGATCTCAGCGGCCTTTTGCCCGAGCTCGAACGCCCAGACGGAGTCGGCGGTGTTGATGTGCACGGTCCCGTCGCGGGCGATGCGGGCCGGCCACGCGTTGCGCGCAATCGCGTCCCCGACCGCGTGCGGCCACTGCTCGACGAGCTCGGCCATCCCGGCCTGCGGGCCGTAGCGCGCGAGCTCGGAACGGATGTCAGGTCCGAGCGGTTCCAGGCTCCACCTCGACGACCTGCGCGGGTTCGATCGGGAGCGCCGAGCGATGTGTTGCGGTGATCACCGTCTGCCCCATGCCCGCGAGGCGGCGGGCGAGCACTTCACGGCGGCCCAGGTCGAGTTCCGAGAGCACGTCGTCGAGCAGCAGCAACGGCGGGGTCGGCAGGAGCTCCGCCTCGGCGAGCAGCAGCGAGAGCACGGCCAGCCGCTGTTCGCCCTGTGAGCCGAACTGGCGCAGGTCGCGGTCGCCGCTTGCGACGAGCACGTCGTCCAGGTGCGGACCGACACCCGTGGTCCCGCGCTCGAGGTCGCGGGACAGTCGCGCCTCCAACAACTCGACCGTCGGCGGCTCCGCGTCGTACTCGAGCCGCGCTTCGGGCAACCCGAGCTCGTCGGCGCGCTCGGTGAACCCCGGCGCAAGCTGCGCCAGGGCCACGCGGCGCTGTTCGACCAGGGCCGCGCCGAGGGCGGCGATGCGCTCTGTCCAGGGCTCGAGCGCGTCGCGGCCCGAGAGCCCGAACTGCACGCGGCGTAGCGCAGCGTTGCGTTGCGCGAGTGCCGCGAGATAGTCCTGCGGCACGCCGGCGCGGGCGGGGTGGAGCCGGGCGAGGACGCGGTCGAAGTACGCGCGCCGCGCCGCAGGCCCGCCCTTCACGACCGCGAGCCGGTCGGGTGTGAACACGAGCGTCGACACCTCGCGGCGCAACGACTCCGCGGACGGCAGCTTCGCGCCGTTCAGCTTCGCCTCCTTCGCCTGACCCTGCCGCAGGGTCAAGGAGATCTCGACTGGCGACTCGCCACGGTGGCCGCCGACCACGACGCGTGCCGCGTCGTCACCGAAGCGGATCAACTGCGAGTCCTGCCGCGTGCGCGGGGAGAACCCTTGCGTCGCGACGTGCAGCGACTCGAGCAGGTTCGTCTTGCCGACACCGTTTCGTCCGACCACGAGCACGACACCCGGCGTCAGCGCGAGGTCGAGTGCCGCGTACGACCGGAAGCTACGACGCGGGCCGCTGCTGTCGATCTGCCTGCGAGCCTGATCGGCATGATCAGGTACACGTAGTCGTCGGCCTCGCCCTCCAGCACGGCAGGGCGCAGCGGGCTGATCAGCTTGAACTTGATCGTCTCGGAATCGACCGAGTCGAGCCCGTCGCGAAGGAACTCGGCGTTGAAACCGATCTCCATCGCGTCGCCGGTGTACGGCGCCGGCAGCGACTCGCGCGCTTCGCCGACGTCCTGGGTGACCGCGGAGACGGTGAGGTCGCCGTCCGCGAAGCGAAGACGTAGCGGCGAGTTGCGCTGCGCCATCAGCGAAACGCGGCGCACGACCTCGAGTAGCTCCTCACGCGGCAACGCGAGCTCGTACTCGAACTGCTCCGGAAGCAACTGGCGATAGTTCGGGAACTGGCCGTCGATCCGGCGGGTCGTCAACCACGTGCCTTCCGCGCCGAACACGACGTGGTTCTCCTGCAGGCCGAGTTGGATCTCGTCGGCGCTGCCCGCGATGCGCGCGAGCTCCTGCAGCGCGCGCGCCGGGATGATCGCTTCGAGCTCCGGCAGCGTCCCTTCGACCGGCGTCTCCTTCACGGCGAGACGGTACGAGTCGGTGGCGGCCATCACGATCTTGCCCGGCTCGAAGCGCACGAGGATGCCCGTGAGCACCGGACGGCTCTCGTCACGCGACGCGCTGCGACCGACGCGCGCGACCGTCTCGACGAGCGCTTCGCGATCGATGCCGTGCAAGCCCGCATCGTCGATCTCAGGCAACCGCGGAAAGTCCTCGGACGAGTACGTGTGCAGCCGGTAGTTCGCAGTGCCGGCGGTGACGACGACCACGGCTTCCTCGGGCTTGTGTTCGATCGTGACGTCGCTGTCGGGCAGCGACCGGGCGATGTCGAGCAGCAGTTTCCCGGGAACGACGACCGTGCCCTCGTCGGCGACCTGAGCCTCGACGGTGGCGCGCAGCGAGACCTCCATGTCGGTGGCTGCGAGGTGGAGCTGCCCCGCTTCGGCGCGAAGTTGAATCCCGCCGAGCACGAGCACGGTGGTGCGCGTCGAAACACCACGCGCAACGACGGCCAGCTTGCCGGCAAGCTCGTCCTTCGAAACGGTTATCCGCAGCCCGGTGCCCACTACGGTTTCTGAGTCAATCATTTAAATAAGACCTCGTTGTAGTGATAAGCCCTGTGGGTCCGGGGAGAAGTACCTCAATCCCTTCGCACGACCCATTTTTGCTGTGAGGCCGGACGGGGGACAACTCAACGCTTTGCACAGGCCTCACGATCAGCGTGCCTGACGCACTCGAGCTGTGAGTTCCTGGACGAGGTTGTACACAGACCTGTCCTCACGAATCAGGCGCGCGATCTTGGACGTGGCGTGGATCACGGTGGTGTGATCGCGGCCCCCGAATTCCTTGCCGATCTTGGGTAGCGAGGAGTCTGTCAGCTCGCGCGAGAGGTACATCGCGACCTGCCGCGGATAGACGATGTTCTGTGAGCGCCGGTCGCCCGTCAACTCCGCCATCGTCACGCCGAAGCGCTCGCAGACGAGGTCCTGGATCTTCTCGATCGAGATCTGGGCGCTCTCGCCTTGTGGGAAGACGTCCTTGAGCACGTCCTGGGCGAGATCGACGGAGAGCGGCCGCCCGGTCAGCGACGAGAACGCGACGACACGCGTCAGCGCGCCCTCGAGCTCGCGGATGTTCGTGGACACGCGGGACGCAATGAACGTCAGGAGCTCCGGCTCGCGGATCTCGATCTGGTCGTTCTTGACCTTCTTCCGGAGGATTGCGATTCGGGTCTCGAGGTCGGGCGGTTGGATGTCCGTGATCAGGCCCCATTCGAACCGGGAGCGGAGCCGCTCTTCCAGGGTCGAGATGTCGCGGGGCGGCCGGTCGCTCGACATGATGATCTGCCGGCCCGCCTCGTAGAGCGAGTTGAAGGTGTGGAAGAACTCCTCCTGGATGCGCTCCTTGTGCTCGAAGAACTGCACGTCGTCGATCAGGAGCACGTCATAGGTGCGGTAGCGCTGCTTGAAGCCCTCGATGCGCTTGTCGCGGAGGCTGTTGATGAAGTCGTTCATGAACGTCTCGGACGTCACGTAGCGGCAGGTGAGCCCACCGCCGTGGTCGGTGACGAAGTTCGCGACCGCGTGCAGCAGGTGCGTCTTCCCGAGGCCGGTGTGGCCGTAGATGAAGAGCGGGTTGTACGCCTGCGCCGGCGCTTCGGCGACCGCGAGAGCAGCGGCATGGGCAAAGCGGTTGGACGAGCCGATCACGAAGGAGTCGAACGTGTACTTGGGGTTGATCCCCGCGACGTCGCTCCGCGTCTTCTCACCGTGCGGCGCGATCACCTCGGCCGGCAAGGGCGTCACCGCGCTCGGGGCCGCGCTCGAGGGCTGCGGCGGCGGGACGGCGGATTCCTCGACGCGCAACTGGACGCGAAGCTCCTTGCCGGTCGTGTCCTTGACCGCCGCCCGGATCAGGTCGAGGAAGTGCCCCTCGATCCATTCCCGCGTGAAGTCGTTCGGTACGGCGACCGCAAAGGTGTCGTCGTCGAGGGCCACGCCATCCACCTCACCGAACCAGGTCGAATAGGTGGTGTCGTTCAGCGCTTCGCGGAGCCGGGCGGAAACGTCGTTCCAGACAGTCTCCGCCGTCAGCTCGGTTTGCCGCTCCACGCTCAGCCTGCTCCTTCTGATCGACCCCTGGGAGTTGGCGAGCATAGCAGCGTGTCGGAGCGGTATTCAATGAGGATTTCTCGCCTCGTCCGCACCGGACGATTGGTGTCGTTTGCAGGGATTTCGCCGCTCTGCCCACTGTTATCCACAGCTGTGGAAAGTCTCGTTCGGGCGGGACTCGCGACCCCCCTTTCCACGGCTTTTGTCCTCCACACCCCCTGTGGACAACCGCCGCTCAAATTGGTCCGGCTATACTCGCCCGCGGCCGGCTTCGACGCCGGCTCCTTCTGATGAAACGGACCTACCAGCCGAACGTACGCAAGCGGAAGCGCAAGCACGGGTTTCGCGCCCGGATGGCGACGCGTGCCGGCCAGCAGATCCTCAAGCGCCGCAGGTCAAAAGGCCGCAAGCGCCTCTCGGCGTAGGCGCGGTCTTCTCCCCGCGTGCAGCGCAAGCACCGCCTTTCCCGCTCCCGCGACTTCGACGCCGTGTACCGCCACGGACGCTCCGTCTCGACGCGTTTCCTGACGCTCTACTGGTTCCAGCGTGAAGAGGCAGTCGGCGACCCGCGGCTCGGGTTCGCTGTGCCGAAGTCGGTCGGAAACGCCGTGATTCGGAACCGAATCAAGCGGCAGCTCCGAGAGATCGTTCGCATCAAGCTCGAAGGCCAGCCGCCGACGAACGACTACGTGCTCGTCGTCCGCCAGGGGCTCCCGGAGGCAGCGGACGCGAACGGCCACGCGTGGCTCGAGGAGTGTGTGGACGAGGTCCTCGGGAAGGTGGCGGCGTGAGAAGCATCGCGATCGCACCGATCCGGCTCTACCAGCTGCTGATCTCCCCGCTCGTTCCGGCCAACACCTGCAAGTACCACCCGAGCTGCTCCGAGTACGCGGCGCTCGCGATCCGCAAGCACGGCGTACTGCGCGGGCTGTGGCTGGCCGGCTGGCGTCTGCTCAGGTGCAACCCGTGGTCGCACGGGGGAGTCGATTACCCATGAGCGTAGGCTCGACGCTGCTCCAGGCAACGCTGCCGATTTTCGGGATCCTCTCGCCGCTCGAGAACGTGATGAAGTCGATCCTCGACTTCCTGCACTCGAGCGTCGGCCTCCCGTGGGCGTGGTCGATCGTCGCGCTGACGATCCTCGTCCGAATCGTGCTGGTGCCGCTGACGGTGAAGCAGATCCACTCGATGCAGTCTCTCCAGGCGCATGCGCCGGAGATGAAGGAGATCCAGCGGAAGTACAAGGGCGACCGCCAGAAGCTCAACGAAGAGCTGATGAAGTTCTACAAGGAGAACCACATCAACCCGGCGGCGTCGTGCCTGCCGCTGCTGGCGCAGTTCCCCGTCTTCATCGCGCTGTACTTCACGCTGAAGAACAACACGGATTCGATCACCGGCACGTGGCTCTCGATCGTCCATCTCGACAAGCACGCACTCTCACACTGGTCGGGCTACCTGCTGCTCGTGATCTACGGCGGCTCGCAGATCGCGTCGACGTACTTCATGGGCGCGACGATGGACAAGACGCAACGCAGGATCATGATGTTCCTGCCGATCGTGTTCATCACGTTCGTCGCGCAGTTCCCGACAGGCCTCGTTCTCTACTGGATGACGACCAACCTCTGGACGGTCGGCCAGGGCCTGATCACGCGCAAGCTCGTGCCGAAGCCGAACCCGTCGGCGCCCGCACCTTCGGGCCCGAAGCGCTCGTCGCGGACACCGGCGAAGGAAGAGAACGGCGCAGTGGCCGAGACTCCGAAGCAGCCGGTCGCACCGCCACAGACCCGGCGCGTCAAGAAGAAGAAGGGCGGCGCTCGCCGTTGAGCGAAGAAGTCTCCGTCGAGGTCACGGGGGAGACTGTCGGTGAGGCGAAGTGGAAGGCGCTGCGCGACCTCGAGCGTGCTGCGCCCGGGATCGACAAGGCGAGTGTTCGCTTCCAGGTCGTCTCCGAAGGCGAGCGCGGACTGCTCGGCGTCGGGTACACGCCGGCGAGGGTGATCGCGAGCGTCTCCGTCGCCGACATCGCGGCCGCGCCGCCGACCGCGCGCGACGACGAGAGCGAACTCGAGACGCGCATGCGCGAGCTCGTCTCAACCGTTGTCGGTGCCATGGGGATCACCGCGCGCGTGGATGCCCGCGAAACCGACGAGGGTGTGCTCGTCACGTGTACCGGCGGCGACCTCGGTTTGTTGATCGGCAAGCACGGCCAGACGATCGACGCGCTGCAGTACGTCGCGAGCGCGGCGTCCTTTCGTTCCGGCGCCGGCAAACCGGTGACGGTCGACGCTGCCGGCTACCGCGAGCGGCGCCGCGTGACCCTCGAAGGGATCGCGCTGCGCGCGGCCGAACAGGCTGCCGCCGGCGAGCGCGTGCTGCTGGAGCCGATGACGGCGGCCGAGCGCAAGGTCGTGCACGAACGGCTCAAGGATGTCGCCGGCGTGGAGACCTCGAGCGAGGGGACGGAACCGAATCGCTACGTCGTCGTCTCGCTCGCTTGAGGGTTGGCTTGCGGCAGTCGTCGCGACGCCGGGCCTGACGGCGATCCGCGACGCGGACGAAGCACGTCGCGTCCTGCTCGACGACTCACTGCGCGGCTCCGAAGTCGTTGCGCGGTTCGGCGGCCCGATCGTCGACGTCGGATCGGGCGGTGGCGCGCCGGGGATCCCACTCGCGCACGCCTTCCCGGAGCGCGAGGTCGTACTGCTCGAAGCAGCGCGGCGCAAGTGCGCGTTCCTGGAGGAGTGGGCGCCGCCGAACGCGCGCGTGATCTGGGGGCGCGCGGAGGAACAGGAGACCGACTGGGCCGGTGTGGCGGTGGCAAAGGCGCTCGCGCACCCGCCGACCGCCGCGGAGTGGTGCCTGCCACTCGTGCGTGAGGGCGGCGCGGTCGTCCTCTGGGTGGGGCCTTCGGTCGATGTCGAGCACGTCGCGCGCGTTGCGGAGCGAATCGCGGGTCAGGTCGAGGAATCACCCGCTGGGCTGATCGTGATCCGCAAGGTGGGGCCGACCCCGGAAGGGTTCCCGCGGCGGACCGGCGTTGCCAGGAAGCGCCCTCTTAGCTACCGGGATCCTGCGGTAGTGCTGTAGGAGGCTGCGAGGGTACGTCCTCCCTGCCGCTCACGATGGGTGTTGCGAGACATCCAGCGAGCGACAGGGAGGCACTCTTGAAGGTGAAGCTAACAGAGCGGTCGGCGATGGTCCGGATCGCCGTGTCGACGCAGCAGTTGACGTCTCATGCCGGGCTCGTCTTGGTGCGCGAACTGGCTGGCCGGCTTGGTGTTGGCGAGTTGCTCAACCGTGTCACGGTGAAGAAGCGCAGCCGCGGCTACTCGCCGGCGCAGGCGATCCTCGGTCTGTGCGAGACGTTGATCGCGGGCGGCGAGTGCCTCGACGACGTCGCGTTGATGCGCGGCGATTCGGCGCAGGAGCTTCTGCGCGGTCACGGGCTGCCGGAGGCAACGACGCTCGGCCGCTTTCTGCGCCGCTTCAGCCTGGGGCACATCGGCCAGCTGAACAGGGCGCTCGACGAGGTGTTCGCCCGGGTGCATCCGCTGCTCGATCGGGAGACGGCGACGCTCGACCTGGACGCGACCTATATCGAGCACCACGGGCCGGTCGGTTCGCGGCAGGGGACACGCGGCACCTACAAGGGCAAGGTTTGCTGGCATCCGTTGCTCTGCTTTGTCGGCGAGACGGGCGAGTGGCTGCACGCGAAACTGCGTAACGGCCACGCCGGCGCCTCGACCGGCGCGACCCGCTTCCTGGACGAGTGCCTGCGCCGGCTGCCCGTGGGGGCGCGGCTGTTTCTGCGTGCCGACGAGGGCTTCTGGGGCCAAGACTTCTTCGCCGACTGCGAACGCAGGCAGATCACCTACGCCGTCGGCGCGCCGCTGATCGCCTCGGTGCGCAGCCGGATCGGCGAGACCGCCGAGGGCGACTGGCAGCCGTCCTGCTACCGCGAAGACAGCGAGGTCGTGAGCTTCCGCTGGCGGCCGAAGAGCTGGAAGAAGGAGCGGCGCTTCATCGTCCGGCGCGACCCGGTCGAAGCCGGCGAGCAGCTCACCCTCGAAGGCCGCGAGTGGCACTACTGGGCGCTCGTGACCAATGACCAGGAGCGCAGCGCCGACGAGCTCGAGCGCTGGCACCGCGCGAAGGCGAACCTCGAAAACCAGATCAAGGAGGCAAAGCTCGGGCTCGGGCTCGACAACCTCCCCTGCAAGAGCTTCGAGGCCAACTGGGCCTATCTGCTCGTCACGCTGCTCGCCTTCAACCTGCTCGCCTGGCTGAAGCTGCTCGCCCTGCCCGAACACGAGCGCACCAGCTACGCCAAGCGACTGCGCTTCCGCTTCATCGCGGTCGCCGGCAGCGTCGGCCGCTCCGGCCGGCAACTCGTCCTCCGCCTCTCCGCCGGCTACCCGCTGCTCAACGAGTTCGTCGAAACGCTGCAACGCATCCGTGGCCTCGCCCGCGCCCCCGCCTGAGCGCACCGCTCGGCCCGACACATCGACACGACCACCGCCACACGGGCGCAGCCATCGCTCAAACCGCACGACGAGCCGTCGGCGCCTCGCTGACGCCGCCGTATCGCCCCACTCGCCGCGATCCCGACCACCGACGCGACAGAAACCGCAACGCCAACAGACCTTCAGCCGCTTACCGCAGGATCCGGGTAGCTACCCGAAGAGCAACGCCTCCTCGAGTGCCTTGCGCTGGGCCAGCGCACGATTGACCGCGTTCACGACCGCGCGCAACGACGCAGTGACGATGCTCGGGTGGAGGCCGACGCCCC
>JBKJQL010000079.1:0-8101 GCA_046594035.1 Gaiellaceae bacterium | reverse complement strand
GCGACGTCCGTCGGGTTCGGCGGGACGTTGCCCGCCGCGAGACTCGCATCGGTAGCGAGCGGAAGCGAGTTCGTCAGCCGGCCCGTTCGCGCCGAGACGCGGGCGACGCGGCTCGCGAGACTCCCGACCCAGTAGGCAGCGGTCTCGTCAGCCGCGATCAGATCGCCGTAGATCTCGATCGCCACCTTGCGCATCGCGCCGGTGTTCGCGTCGGACCGCGCGGCACCACGAACGTGCCCGGCCATCAGACCGGTCGACCAGAGCGCGTGGCCACCTGCGGCGAGCACGAAGGCTCCGGTCCGGGTGTCGAACTCGCGATCGATGCCACCGGTCTTCGGGTCGATGCGTTCGAGCTTCGCGAACTCCGCCGGATCCTCGATGTCACCTTTCGGACGGCCCGCGACCCAGACGCCGCCCTCGCCGACCGCGAGATCCGACGCGGTCACGTCCAGATCCACGGTCTGCACGACCCGATGGGTACGTGCGTCGAGGTGACTGAGTGTCCCCTCGCCCTTGTTCAGCACCCACGCTCCGCCGTACCCGGCCGCAACGATCGTCGGCGACCGCCCGACGTGCACGCGGTCGACGACGCGGCTCGTCTTCGGGTCGATCACCGCGACGAGGTCGGCTCCGGTCAGCGCACTGGCGACCGGCGTCCCGTCGTGCGCGACGACGAAGATTCCGACGTCGATCGCCGCAACTGTCAGAGCTGCAACGACGACCCCCAGCACCCAACGCGGGACCACCGGCCGAGTCTAGGTCGGGAGCCCCGGAATGCCTAGCGTGGGCGCTGGAGCCGGATGCGGTCGCGCTGGATCGACGGGACCTCGTTGCTGCCGCGCAGGATCATCCGCAGCGGCCCTGACTGCGGGCCGTTCTTGGCGCGGACGTCGGCCGCCGCGAGCCCGAGTGCGGCGCCGACGCTGCAGGCGAGCACACCGAGGATCGTGGCCGCAATCAGGTCGGCTCGCTGCAGGTGCAACCGCATCAATCCAAGGTAGACAGCCTGCCCCCGCTTCGGCGTCATCCCCGCGGATGATTTGGACCCGTCCGGAGATATTGGCCGTACAGTGAAAGGAATGAGATCTGCGCTGATCCTCACCGTCTTCGGGGCGCTTGCCCTGGCGGTTCTCGGCTCTGCCGCATCCGGGCCGACGTACAACCGAGACGTCGCGCCGATCCTTGATGCGAAATGTGCTTCATGTCACCGGCTCGGCGGGATCGCGCCGTTCCCGCTGACGACAGCAGCTCAGGCCAAGGCGCACGCTGCCGGGATCGTCCGCATGACGAAAGCGGGCGCGATGCCGCCGTGGATGCCGGGCGCCGATTCGGCGTCCTTCGTCGGCCGCGAGATACGACGCCTGACGGCGAGCGAGCTCTCGACACTTGCCGCGTGGGCCGCCGCAGGTGCGCCGGCCGGCAGCGCAACCGAACGGCACTCGAAGCCCTCCCTCTCCGCGGGGCTCTCGGGGCCGGGGCGCACCGTCACGCTCGCGCCGAAGAAGGCCTATACGCCGCACGCCCCCGGCGGCGCGATCGACGACTACCACTGCTTCGTGCTCGACCCGAAGCTCACTTCGGACGCATTCGTGACCGCCGCGCTGATCGCTCCCGAGCGGACCGGGATCGTTCACCACGTGATCCTGTACGAGGCCGCAGGCGCGCAGGCCCTCGACGCCACGCGGATGAATGCCGCAAGTGGCGGCAAGGGCTGGACGTGCTTCGGCGGGCCTGGGCTGCCGTTCGATTTCTCCGGCGCGTCGTCGCTCTCGCGTCTCGGCCAACCGCCATGGATCGCGGCGTGGGTCCCGGGGCACACGACCAACGCGCTACCGAATGGAACCGGCGTGCTCTTGCACAAGGGCGCGAAGATCGTGATGCAGGTGCACTACAACCTGATCGAGGCGGCCGGGCCGGACCGCTCATCCGCGAAGCTGAAGTTGCGACCGGCGACGACACCGCTGACCCGCCTCGAAACGCAGCTCTACGCGGCGCCCGTCGAGCTCCCGTGCCCGAGCGGCGTGACAGGGCCGCAGTGCGGCCGGGACAAGACGCTGCAGGACGAGGTGAACAAGTACGGCGCCGCCGCAGCGTTCGTACCGACCGGCCTGTTGAATCTCTGCAACAAGACGCTTGCCGACTACCCGCAGTCGGTTGGGACCGGCACTTCGATCCCGACCTCATGCGATCGCACGATCAAGCAGAACGAGACGATCTACGGTGTCGGCGGCCACATGCACCTGCGCGGCCAGGACATCTCCGTCGTGCTGAACCCCGGGACCGCGAACGAGCGAACGCTCCTCCACATCCCCGCGTGGGTCTTCCACTGGCAGGACGTCTACTACCTGGAGAAGCCGGTCACGATCGGCCCGGGCGACACGGTCCGCGTGCGGTGCACGTTCGACAACTCGAAAGCCGGCCAGCCGGTGATCGGCGCGAAGCAGCTGACCCCGCGCTACGTCCTGTGGGGCGAAGGCTCCACAGACGAGATGTGCCTGGCGATCCTCAGCGTCGCGACGGGCTGAAACCCCTCAACCTGGTTAGAGAGCGAACCAGGTTGAACCCGAGGGACGAACCTGGTTCGCCTTTCAACCAGGTTCGAGGGTTTCGGAGCTAACTCAGCTTTGCGCGCACGCGTTCGTTCACGACGCGCGGGTCGGCTTGGCCGCCGGTTTCCTTCATCACCTGACCGACGAAGAAGCCGAGCAGGCCTTCCTTGCCGCTTCTGAACTGCTCCGCCTGTCCGGGGTTCGCTTCGATCACACGATCGATGATCGGATCGAGCTCGCCCGCGTCGACGACGACCCTTTGCTCGAGGTACGGCGCGGCAGTGAAGTCCGCGTCGCCCGCCTTCGCCAGCGCTTCGTCGAACGCGGCACGCGGGATCTCGGAACGCGCGGCGACGAGCTTCGCGAGCTCATCCGCGTTCACCGCCTCGGGTGAGAGACCCGCTGCGACGAACTGGTTCGAGAGCACGTTCGCGGCTTCCTTCGCATCCGCGCCCGCAGCGACCACGTCCGACCACAGTCGGTCGAGACCGCCTGTGACGAGCACGTCGGCGTCGTAGAACGAAAGCGTGTCCGCGATGCGCTTGATCCGCGCGCCGGGAAGCTCGCCGATCTCGCCTCGCAGCTTCTCGACGAGCTCCGCAGGCGGATGCACCGGCACCAGGTCGGGATCCGGGAAGTAGCGGTAGTCCTGTGCCTCTTCCTTCGAGCGCATCGGCGGCGAGTCTTCCTGCGTCGGATCGAAGTGCAGCGTCTCCTGCTCGATCGTGCCGCCTTCCTCGTAGATCCGGATCTGCCGCGCGATCTCGCGCTCGATCCCCTTCGCCGCAAAGTTGAATGAGTTCATGTTCTTCAGCTCGGTACGAGTCCGCAGCTCGTCGGAGCCCGCAGGACGCACGGAGACGTTGACGTCGAACCGCATCGAGCCCTTCTCGAGCTCGGCGTCGGAGAGGTCAAGCTCGACGACCGTCTGGCGCAGCAACTGCAGGAAGCGCTTCGCCGTGTCCGCGTCGTGCAAGTCCGGCTCGGTGACGATCTCGACGAGCGGCGTACCACCGCGGTTGAAATCGACGAGCGTGGCGGTGGCACCGTGCAGACGCCCCGAGGCGGCGACGTGCACGTTCTTCGCAGCGTCCTCTTCGAGGTGCGCGCGCGTGATCCCGATCATCACCTCACCGTTCGCGGTCGGAACCGCGAGCTTGCCGTTCGAGCAAAGAGGTTCGTCGTACTGACTGATCTGGTACGCCTTCGGCAGGTCGGGATAGAAGTAGTTCTTGCGATGGAAGACCGCGCGGTCCGCGATCTCGCACTCGAGCGCAAGACCGAGCTTGATGCACTCCTCGACGGCGCGCTTGTTCGCGACCGGGAGCGCGCCGGGAAACGCGAGGCACACCGGGCAGGTCTGGGTGTTCGGCCCACCGCCGAAGCCGTTCGCGCACCGGCAGAACATCTTCGTGCGCGTCTTCAACTGCACATGGATCTCCAGCCCGATCACCGGCTCCCAGTTCATCTCAGCCGCTCCGGGACGCCGTCGAAGCCGATTGCCTGCTCGAGCGCATGGCCGGCACGGAAGAGCGTGTTCTCGGAAAACTGCGGCCCGATCAGCTGCAACCCGACCGGCAAGCCGTCCGACAGGCCGGCGGGAATGCTCATCCCGGGCAGCCCCGCCATGCACGACGGAATCGTCAGCAGGTCGTTGAGGTACATCGCAAGCGGATCACCGGCCTTCTCGCCGAGCTTGAACGCGACGGTCGGACTCGTCGGCGAAACGATCACGTCGAATTTCTCGAACACCGTCGCGTGCTCCTGGCGGATCATCGTGCGCACCCGCTGCGCCTTACCGTAGTACGCGTCGTAGTACCCGGACGAGAGCGCATACGTACCGATCATGATGCGGCGCTTCGGCTCGTCGCCGAACCCGTCGTGCCGCGTGTTCATCAGCATCTCGCGGAAGTCGGCGCCGCCCGCGCGCAAGCCGTAGCGCACGCCGTCGTAGCGCCCGAGGTTCGACGAGGCCTCCGCCGGGGCGACGAGGTAATAGCAGGCAACCCCGTACTCGACCGAGCGCGGCAGCGAGCACTCCCCCACCTCCGCACCGAGCGACTCGGCGAGCTCGATGGCCGAGCGCACGGCAGCGGTGACGCCGGGCTCGATCCCCTCCGCCTCGTTCATCTCCTTCGGCACGCCGATCCGCAGCCCCTTGAGGTCTTCGGCAGTGGGCAACTCGGTCTCCGGGAGCTCGACCGTCGTCGAGTCGTTGACGTCGCGGCCCGCGATGATCGAGTACAGGTAGGCGCAGTCGCGCACGTTCTTCGCGACCGGACCGACCTGATCGAGTGACGACGCGAACGCGACGACGCCGTAACGCGAGACGGTGCCGTACGTCGGGCGCAGCCCCACGTGACCGCAGAGCGCCGCCGGCTGCTTGATCGAGCCGCCGGTGTCGGAGCCGAGCGCCCACGGGGCAAGGCCGCCCGAGACCGCAGCGGCCGAGCCGCCACCGGAGCCGCCGGGCACCCGAGTGGGATCCCACGGGTTGTGCGACGGGCCGAACGCGGAGTTCTCCGTCGACGAGCCCATTGCGAACTCGTCGGTGTTCGTCTTACCGAGCAGGCGCAGGCCGCGGTCCTTGCAGCGCGCCGCAACCGTCGAGTCGAACACCGGGACGTAGCTCTCCAGGATCTTCGAGCCGGCGGTCGTCGGCACGCCCTTCGTGCCGATCACGTCCTTGAGCGCAATCGGAATACCGTCACCCGGGCTGTCGTCGCAGACGTGGAGGTATGCGTGCAGCTCGAGATCGCGCTCGCCGATCGCGGCGAGATACGCGGCGAAGAGCTCGTCGCTCGAGACTTCCTTCGCGTCGAGAAGCTTCTGCGCTTCTTCGGCAGTCAGGCGGAGTGTGTCGATCATGCGGGCGGCACCCGGAAATGGTCGTCGTACCGGTCCGGTGCATTCGCGAAGACGTCGTCGAGCGAGAGGGACGGCCGCGGCTCATCCTCCGCCCAGGTATTCGCGATCTCGAGCGGGTGCGCAGTCGGCTCGACGTCGCTGAGGTCGAGCTCGGACACTTTCGAGATCGCCTCGATGATCGCGGAGAGCTGCTCCTGGAAGCGCCCGACCTCCTCGTCGGTCAACTCGAGCCGCGCGAGTCGCGCGACGTGCAGCACCTCGTCTCTCGAAATTCCCGCCACGTGTTTCCCTTTCCTTTGAGACGTGATCCGAAATTAGCGCACTCGCGGATGGAGCCATCCCCGCAAGCACGCAATTCCACATCAAGCCTCAATACGCGAGAGGCTCCTTTCGGAGCCCCTCACACAATTCGGTTCCGAAAAAGGTCTAGAGCGCCGAAACGTTCGCCGCCTGCAGGCCCTTGTCGCCCTGCACGACTTCGAACGACACCTTCTGACCTTCGGTCAGCGACTTGTAGCCGTCACCGGCGATTGCGGAGAAGTGGACGAACACGTCCGCCTCGCCGTTCCCGCGCTCGATGAAGCCGTAGCCCTTTTCATTCGAGAACCACTTGACCGTACCTTCAGCCACTTGCGACTACTCCTTGCTAGACGACTACAAGTCCGCCGTTACCGACGGAGCGCGCGCAACATTAGCACCCTTTCAACCAGGATACGCAAGCTCCCCGCGGCGGTAACGGGCACAACGAACGGCGTTCTGGAGCAAGCAGGCGATGGTCATCGGCCCCACTCCTCCCGGCACCGGGGTCATGTAGGCGGCCCGGTCGAGCGCGCCCGGGTCGACGTCGCCGACGAGGCCGGCGTCCGTCCGGTTCATGCCGACGTCAACCACCACCGAGCGCTCCTTCACCATATCGGCCGCGACGAGGGCGGGGACGCCGACGGCGGCGACGAGGATGTCCGCCTCGAGCGTGTGCTGCGCGAGGTCCTTGGTGTGCGAATGGCACAGCGTCACCGTGGCGTTCGCCTGCTGCAGCAGGTGCATCACAGGCTTGCCGACGATCGCGCTGCGTCCGATCACCACGGCGCGCGCGCCGTCCAGTTCGATGTTGTGCTCGGCGAGGAGCGCCATCACGCCGAGCGGCGTCGCCGAGACGATCGCAGGACGGCCGAGGTAGAGCTCCCCCGCGTTCAGCGGGTGGAAGCCATCGACGTCTTTCGACGGCGTGACGGCGCGAATGATCCGCGCTTCGTCGATGTGCTTCGGCAGCGGGAGCTGCACGAGGATCGCGTCGACGTCGTCGGAGGCGTTCAGCTCGTCGAGCTTCCCGAGCAGTGCATCCTCGGTCGTGTCGGCCGGAAGGCGGAGGTCGGTCGCATCGAAGCCGGCCTCCGTGGCAGCCTTGTGCTTGAGCCGGATGTAGACATCGGACGCGGGGTCGTCGCCGACGAGCACAGTGACGAGGCCGACGTGCCCGAGCTTCTTGACCTCCTCAGCGACCGCGGCGCGGATGCGCTCCGCGAGCGGCTTGCCCTTCATCAGTGTCGCTGACATGCAGCTGACTCTAGAGTCTCCGCATGCGCTGGCCCCGGAAGAACGATGCGAGCTCGATCGAACAGCGCCGCGAGGCGATGGGCGTGAACAGCGGGCTCGTCACCTCCGTCGATCTCGAGCCGTTCGCGAGCGCCGCCGAGTCCCTCGTCGGCGTGGCCGTCATCCCCGTCTCTGCGGTGCCGGTCGAGATCGCGCTCGGCGTTTACGAGCTGAATGACGAAGGCAGCGTCGTCGAGACCGGCCGCGACACCGAGACGGTCCACGTACCGCTCGCGCACACCGAAGGGGGGCTCACGGCGTCGATGACGCGCGGGGCCCTTGCCGCCGGTCCGATTCGCACCTACGTCTTGCACGACCGCATCACCCGCGCGTCGTGCTTCGTCTGCAAGGACGCCGGAGACGCCGTCGCGCTCTCTCTCTGGGTGGAGGCCGAGCTGCCGAAGTTCCGCGAATGGCTCGAGTCGTCTGATGATGCGTCGCTCTCGAAGCGCTCGAAGCTGCGCGGCGTCAAGACGCATGTGGTCGGGCCGATGTGCCACGTGCTCTGGCAGTGGACGACCGGCGATGCCGTCGGCCCGAACATGATGACGCGCAACTCCTACGCGCTGAATATGGGGTACGTGATGCAGAACGCCCCCATCAAGCCCGAGCGCGCGATCCTCGAGGCGAACATGGGCGGCGACAAGAAGCCATCTGCCGAGTTCTTTCAGTCCGGCCACGGTAAGACCGTCCTCGCCGAGGCGTTCCTGTCCGACGAGCAGATCAGACGCGTCCTACGCACGACCGCCGACGATCTGGAAGCCCTCTCGTGGGCCGGTACGCACGGCTCGGTCGCCAGCGGCATGCAGTCGGTCGCGTTCACGCCCGCCTCTGCGGTGGCCGCGATCTTCGCCGCGACGGGCCAGGACCTCGGCATGGTCGGCACAAGCTCGATGGCGCATGGCACCGCACGGCGCGTCGAAGGCGGGCTGCAGGCGTCGATCCGCTTCGGGGGCCTCGAGGTCGGAACCGTCGGCGGCGGCACCACGCTGCCGTCCGCACGCGACTGGCTCTCGTCGATCGATTGCGCGGGCGCCGGCAAGGTCTACCGCTTCGCGCAGATCATCGCCGCTGCCGTGCTCTGCCTCGAG
>JBKJQL010000072.1:0-2814 GCA_046594035.1 Gaiellaceae bacterium | reverse complement strand
CTTGTCGAGGCCGTACGCGAGCGCAGCCGCGGTGGGCTCGTTGACGATCCGCTTCACCTCGAGACCGGCGATCTTGCCGGCGTCCTTGGTGGCCTGGCGCTGCGCGTCGTTGAAGTACGCGGGGACGGTGATGACCGCCTCGGTGATCTTCTCGCCGAGGAAGTCCTCTGCGGCCTTCTTCAGCTTCTGGAGGATCTTCGCGCTCACCTCCTGCGGGCTCACCTTCTTGCCGCGGATGTCGAACGCGGTGTCGCCGTTCTCTGCGGCGACGATGTGATAGGGCATCCGCTTCGTCTCTTCGCCGACCTCGTCGTGGCGGCGACCGATGAAGCGCTTCGCGCTGTAGATCGTGTTCTCCGGATTCGTGACGGCCTGGCGCTTCGCGATCTGTCCGACGAGGACCTCGCCCTTGTCGTCGTACGCCACCACGCTGGGCGTGATGCGCGAGCCCTCTTCGTTGACGATCACCTTGGACTCTCGCCCTTCCATGATCGCAACGCAGCTGTTCGTCGTTCCGAGGTCGATACCGATGATCTTGCCCATGGCCGTCTTGCCTCCGCAGCACTCACACGCATTCGAGTCACTCGCGTGTTCGGAAGCGCGAGTTGCCGCGCCGCCAGCGAGTGCTCCGAGTTGATTGCGGCCAAGCTAATCACACGAGACAGGGCGTCAACGGGCTGCGGCACGGAACTTGTCAGTCAAGGGCGGAAGCGCACGCTCGACCACTTTCCACTTGTTTTTTCGAAGCGTCATCATGACGCTGCGGAAGGCCGATGAATGACGCGGAATGCCCTCGAGCGGCTCGCTCAGCGGGGTGGTTCGCGCTTCTTCTTTTGAAGCGCCAGCTCTTGCTCGACCAGCTTGCGAAGGTTGGGGTCGCTCTTCGTCGGAAGGTCCCAGAGGTCGTGGTCGTGCTTGCCGAGGGGCGGGGAGGGCTCGGTGTTGGGCGGCGAGGAGTCGTGGGTCGTGATCTCGACGCCGGGTGAAGGCGAGGTCGACGGCGACGGAACGGAGACGGCGACGAGCGTGGCCGTGGAACGCCGCACCGCGACTTGCGGGGAGACCACCCGGCGGAGCGTGCGGTCCTCCTCCATCTCGAAGGTCTGGATCGGCGGCTCGATGATCTCGGCGTCGCGCATGCTCCGCCGTAGCGGACCCGCGTAGGACTCGTCGACGCGGCCGATCCCGCGCATGACGTCGGTCGTGTCCTCCTCGTCGAGACTGGCCATCACGTTCCACCAGTGCTCGAGCATCTCCCGGGCGGTCTGGAAGCGTTCGGCGGGATCTCTCGCCATCGTCTTCGTGACGAACCAGTCGAGCAGCACGTTCTTCGGCATTCCCGGCATGCTCGAGATCGGCGGAGCGACCTGCTCGGCCTTCATCCGGATGACGGCCTCGAGCGAGCGGCTGACGAAGGGCAGTCGCCCCGTGAGCGTCCGGAAGATGACGACGCCGATCGCGTAGAGATCGGCGGTGAAGCCGACGGTCTTGGCGTTGCGGAACTGCTCCGGCGCCATGTATCCCATGCTTCCGATGAGGTGGTTGGTCGACGTCAGACCGCCCGTATCGCCCGTGATTTCCCGGAGGCGGGCCACGCCGAAGTCGATCAGCTTCACCGCCTCCTCGAAGCCCTCGAGATGGATGAAGATGTTCGACGGCTTGATGTCGCGATGGATGATCTGCTGGTCGTGGCAGTCACGGACGCCCACGAGCAGCTGCTCGATCCAGCGGACGGCGACCAGAGGTGGCACGGCGCCGTCGCGCCGGGGCTTCGCATCGAGCGTCTCGCCGTTCAGCCTCTCGAGGACGAGGAACGGCTGGCCGCGCTCGAAGCCGAACCCGACGATGTTGCCGACGTGCTTGCTCGCGACGCCGGCGAGGAGGACGGCCTCGCGCGCGAAACGCTCGCGCATCTCGCTCCCGGACTGCGACGGCTCGAGGATCTTGATCGCGACGGAGCGACCGGTCGAGATGTGGACGGCCTCGTAGACCTTTGCGGTCGTTCCTGACCCCAAGGCCCCGGCCAGCTTGAAGTCCGCGAGCTTGGCGGGCTGCAGTGGCGGCAGTGCTCCCCCCCTGGCGGGCGGTCCGCGCGAGCCTGAGAAGCCCGTTGGAGGCATCTCACAAAGCCTATCACCCTCACGTTGCGGGCGATCGGCCGTGCTGGTAGAGTCTCCGCGGTTCGCACCCTGTTTTGTGCGCCAAATTTCCTTCGTTATTTCAAGCTTTTACGATCGGCATCGTCGCGCATGCGCCGTCGGACCAACACCGACCTACCTCCTCCTCCCGAGCTACCCTCGTTCACCGTCGAGGCTGAACGCGAGCCCCACGTGGACACGGCGGGGTCTCCCGAGGGCTCGCATGCGGGCTCTTCCGACGATTCTCGCGGTGATTCCCGAGGGCGCGGCGACCGCAGAGGCGGAAACGAGGCTGCGACCCTTCGTCATGAGGCGACCGGCCTCCAACGCCATGACGCGCCCCTCGACGAGGACGGCATCGACCCGGACGCGGCAAAGGTCGTCCGAAGGCTCGAGCGTGCTGGCTTCCAGGCCTATCTCGTCGGCGGCTGCGTTCGCGACCTCCTCCTGAACGGCCGCCCGAAGGACTTCGACGTCGCCACGAGCGCTCGCCCGGACGACGTTCGCTCCCTGTTCCGCAACTGCCGCATCATCGGCCGTCGCTTCCGCCTCGCGCACGTCCTCTTCGGAGGTGGCAAGGTCATCGAGGTCGCCACCTTCCGGAAGAACCCCGGCGGCGGTCTCCTGCCGGAAGAGGACGTGTCGGAGCTCGCGGAGGACATCCTCATCCGCAGCG
>JBKJQL010000048.1:0-3855 GCA_046594035.1 Gaiellaceae bacterium | reverse complement strand
GGCCGTCGTGCTTCACCTCGACGCCCGGCCCGGCGGCACGGCCGAGCTGGCCGAAGACGAAGCCCGCGATCGTGTGGTAGTCGTCCTGGGGCAGGTCACAGTCGAAGCGCGCGTTGAAGTCGTCGATCGGGAACGTGCCGTCGATCCGGATGGTCTCGTCGTCGAGACGTTCCACGGTCTCGTCCGGCAGGTCGAACTCGTCCTCGATCTCGCCCACGATCTCCTCGAGCAAGTCCTCGAGCGTCACGATGCCCTCCATCGAGCCGTACTCGTCGATCACGACGGCCATGTGCTGGTTCGTGCGGCGGAACTCGGTCAGGAGCGCCCCCAGGTCCTTCGTCTCGGGAACCATGTAGGCCGGGCGCACGAGCGAGCTGAGGTCGACGTCGACGATCCCGCGGTCGTGCATCGCGACGATCAGGTCGCGGATGTGGAGCACCCCGACGATGTCGTCGAGCGACTCCCGGTAGACCGGATAGCGCGTGTAGGGCGAGTCGAGCACCGCCTTGAGCGCTTCCTCCGCCGGGAGCGCGATCGAGATCGCGACGACTTCCGGGCGCGGGACCATGACGTCGGAGACTTCCTTGTCGGCGAAGTCGAAGACCTTGTAGAGCATCTCCTGCTCGTCGTGCTCGATCTCGCCTTGCTCGGCCGAGGAGGAGAGCAGCATGCGGAGCTCCGCTTCGGAGTGAGCATCGTGCTCAGCGCCGGGCGGTTCGAGCCCGAGCGCGCGCAGGATCAGCGCCGTCGACACCTGCAGCGCCCAGACAAGCGGACGCGCGATGACGAAGAACCAGCGCACAGGCGTCGACACCGCGAGCGCGGTTCGCTCCGGGTGGCCGAGGGCGATGCCTTTCGGCACAAGCTCGCCGATCACGACATGCAGGTAGGTGACGATCAGCAGCGCGAGGATCACGGCAAGGATCGAGGCCATCACGCCGTCGAACTCGCGCGAGAGCACCTGCTCGCCGAGGGCGCCGATCCCAAGGCTTGTCATCGTCACGCCGAGCTGCATCGCGGAGATGAACCGCGGCGGATCGCCGGTGATCTTCAGGACGAGCCGGGCGCGCTTGTTGCCGTCGTGCTCGAGCTCCATGATCCGCGTTCGCCGCGAGGTGACGAGGCCGTACTCGGCCGCCACGAAGAAGGCGTTCACGAGCAGCAGGCCCAGAAGGGCCAGCATCTCGAGGAGGAAGGTCATCTGCGCCCCGAGGGCGCGTGCGTACTGGGCGGCAGGTCGTCGTCCACGCGAATCAGTGCGCGGAGTATAGCCGGGTAGTGGACAACACGAACGTATGTTCTATGATTGCGGGATGCGGGTCGAATACCGCGAGGAGCCGTGCAAGGTCGCGCTGAACCGCGTCAAAGGGATGCCGTTCGAGTGGTCGCTCAATCCGTACATGGGTTGTGTGCACCGCTGCACGTTCTGTTATGTCCGCGGGTTCGAGCAACGCGCCGACCGCCCGTCGGATGACCGGTACGGGCGGTCGATCCGCGTCAAGGTCAACATCGCGGAGCTCCTGCGCGCCCAACTTGCGCGCAAGAGCTGGCAGGGCGAGGGAATCGCGATCGGCGCAGCCACCGACCCGTACCAGCCCGCGGAGGGCCGCTACAGGCTCACACGCGCGTGCCTCGAAGTCCTGTGCCGCGCCTCGAACCCGTTCTCGATCATCACGCGCGGCCCGCTGATTGTCCGGGACGTCGACGTGCTCGCCGAGGCGTCACAGCGCGCGCCGGTCTCGGTGACGTTCTCGGTGCCCACGATCGACGACGACGTCTGGCGCACGACCGAGCCGGGGACGGCCCCGCCGCGGCAGCGGCTGCGGGCGCTGAAGGTCCTCGTGGACGCCGGCGTGCGCGCCTCGGTCGGAATGGCGCCCCTCCTCCCCGGCCTCTCCGATCACCCGAGTTCGATCGCCCGCGTGGTCGCCGCCGCGCGCGACGCGGGCGCTTGCGGCATCTGGGCGAACCTCCTCTACCTCCGACCGGGCACGCGCGAGCACTTTCTGGAGTGCCTCTCGCGCGATTGGCCGGAGCTGCTCCCGGATTACGAGCGGCTCTACGAACGAGGGGCCTACGTGCCGAGATCCGTGGCTGAGCCTGCCCGGAACGATGTGCGGAGGTTCGCAAAAGAGCACGGAATTCGCGATCGCAGGCCCGAGCCGCTGCGGCCGAAGCCTCGAGACGAACAGCTTTCTCTCCTTTCAGCGTAGGATTGCAAGTCAGATGGCTGACGAAATCACTGCGATGATCGTCGACGACCACGAAGTCGTCCGCGAAGGCCTGCGTCTTTCCCTCTCCCGCGCGCCGCATATTCGCGTCGTCGGAGAGGCCGCAGACGGCGCCTCCGCGGTCGAGATGGCGGAGCGCCGCAAGCCCGACGTGATCATCATGGACGTCCGCATGCCCGGCATGGACGGGCTCGAGGCGACGAAGATCCTGACCGAGAAAGTTCCGGAATCGAAGGTGCTGATCTTCACCGCGTACTCCGAGCGCTCGCTGCTCGGCCGCGGGCTGGAATCGGGCGCGAAGGGCTACATCCTCAAAGAGGCGCCGCACCAGACACTCGTGCGCGCGATCGAGAAGGTCGCCCAGGGCGACGGCTACGTCGACCCTGCGCTGATGCCCGCCTTCCTCGCCGGCAAGGACCAGACCGACATGCTGACCACGCGCGAGCGGGAGATCCTCCAGCTGCTCGCCGACGGCATGTCGAACGCCGACGTCGCGGGACGGCTTTTCATCTCGCAAGAGACGGTCAAGAGCCACGTCCGGCACATCCTCACCAAGCTCGAAGCCGACACGCGCACCCACGCCGTCGCGATCGCGCTGCGCGAAGCGATCATCGATTAACAGGGTGCTCGCATGAGCGATTCGGACGGGCTCGACCGGCTGATTGCCGCCGAGCAGGACGAGCGCCGGCGCATCGCACTGTTCCTGCACGACGGGCCGGTGCAGAACCTCGCCGGGATCGCCCTGATGCTGGACGCAGCCCTGCATTCGATCACTGTCGGGAAGCTCGACGACGCGCAGAGCGTGCTCTCCTCGGCCCTGGACCGTCAACGCTCGACGATCCGTGAGCTCCGCGACCTCTCGTTCGCGATCGAGCCGGTCGTTCTGCGTGACCAGGGCTTCGCCCCTGCCTTGCAGGAGCTCGCGGAGCAGGTCGGGACCGCGAACCAGATCCGCATCGACCTCGACATCGCAGCCGCCGAGGAGATCGGCGAGGCCGCGCAGGTCGCGACGTACACGATCATCCGCGAGCTGCTCGACCAGGCGATCCGCCGCGGGCCGCCCACCACCGTGACGGTGACGATGAAGGCGACCGAGGACGGCGGGCTCGAGACGTGCGTCGCGGACAACGCGGAGCCGGAGCGCCGCCTGCGATCGTTCGAGGCGATCGAGGAGCGGGTCAAGCAGCTGCACGGCACGATCGAGGTGCACGTGGACGACGACGGCACCCGTGTCGTCGTGACGCTGCCGCCCTACGCCACGCGCCGGTAGATTTCCCGCGATGGCCGAGGGCTCCAGCTACCTCCTCTTCCTCTGGTCGCCGACCGGCTACAGCCTTCGCGAGATGGAGGGCGACCCGCCGGAGGTCGGCCATGAGTTCGAAGAGGGCGACCACCTGCAGGTCGTGAACAAGATCGGCGTGTCGCCGCTCCCCGGCGACACCCGCGCCTGCGTCTTCTCCGTCGGGAAAAACTGAACCTGGTTCGCTTTTCCAACCAGGTTCACGAGTCTCTCGGGAGGTCGACCACAAGACCGCTGGTCCGTCAGCCGGCCACGTCCTCCGCCGCGACGAGGCCCTGCACGAGCGCCTGGGCGAGCCCGCTCGCGTAGCCACCCGTCGCGATG
>JBKJQL010000296.1:0-6955 GCA_046594035.1 Gaiellaceae bacterium | reverse complement strand
CTTCAGCGACTCGATCGCGGGCACGAGCGCTTCGAGCAGCGAGTCGTAGATCTTCGGGCCGGCGATGATGCGCGTGCCCGCGGTGCAGTCCTGGCCGGAGTTCCAGAACCCGGCGATCTTGATGCCTTCCGCGACCTGCTCGGGATCCGCGTCGTCGAAGACGACCATCGGAGCCTTGCCGCCGAGCTCGAGGTGCACGCGCTTGAGCGTGTCGGCCGCATTCTTTGCGATCAGCTTGCCCGTCGCGATGTCGCCGGTCAGCGAGACAAGCCCGATGTCGGGATGCTCCACGAGCCGTTGGCCGGCTGGTACGCCGTCCCCCGTCACGACCTGCAGCACGCCCTCGGGAAGCACGTCTTTCGCGAGCTCGACGAAGCGGAGGAGCGAGAGCGGCGTCTGCTCGGCGGGCTTGAGGATCTGGACGTTCCCGGCCGCGAGGCCGGGCCCCAGCTTCCAGACCGCCATCATCAGCGGGTAGTTCCACGGGCAGATGCCCGCGACGATGCCGATCGGCTCGCGGCGGATCATCGACGTGTAGCCCTTCACGTACTCACCGGCTGACTTGCCTTCGAGCACGCGTGCCGCGCCCGCGAAGAAGCGGAGGTTGTCTGCGGAGAACGGCATCTCGTCGCGGGAGACCATCAACGGCTTGCCGACGTTGCGCGACTCGATCTGCGCGAGCTCCTCGGCGTTGTCCTCGAGGATCTGCGCGAGCTTCAACAGCAGCTCGGAGCGCTCCCTGGGAGTCGCGTCGAGCCACTCCGGGAGCGCCCGCTTCGCACGCTCGACGACCTCGTCGACCTCGTCGGCCGTCATGTTCGGCACGGCGCCGATCGTCTCGGCCGTTGCGGGGTTGATCACGTCGATGGTTGCCATGGGATCTCCTGTTCGGCTATTCGGTGCGCAGGATCCCGCTTTCGCGGGTCAGGCGCTGAGCAAGGGCGACGGGGATGATGGTGACAGCCAGGATAAGGAACACGACCACGTTGACCTGGGGCAGTTGCTGGCCGAGGCGGATCTGGCCGAAGATCCAGATCGGGAGGGTGTTCGACGATCCCGCGGTGAAGGTCGTGACGATCACCTCGTCGAACGACAGTGCGAACGCAAGCAGGCCGCCGGAGATCAGTGCGGTGGAGATCGTCGGGAAGGTGACGTAGCGGAAGGTCTGCCAGCCGTTCGCTCCCAGATCCATCGACGCCTCGGTCAGCGACCCGGGCGTGCGCCGGAGCCGCGCGATCACGTTGTTGTAGACGACGACCACGCAGAATGTGGCGTGCCCGACGACGATTGTCGCGAGGCCGAACCGGTCGCGCCAGAACGCGAAGGCAGAGAAGTACGAGTTCAGCGCCATGCCGGTGATGATCCCGGGCAGCGCGATCGGCAGCACGAGCACGAACGAGATCAGTTCCCTGCCGAAGAAGCTGAACCGGTGAACGCCGAAGGACGCGAGTGACCCGAGCACGAGCGCGATCGCTGTCGCGATCACCGCGGCCTGGACGGAGAGCCACAAGGCGTCCCGCATCTCCTGGTTGTGGATCGCCGGTGAGAACCACCTCGTCGTCAGCCCTGCGATCGGCCAGCTCTGCACGTTGGAGGAGTTGAAGGCGTAGAGGCAGATCACGCCGATCGGGATGTAGAGGAACGCGAGCACGAGCCCGACCCAGACGCGGAGGATGATGCGGGTGCCGCGGCTTTCCACCTAGTGACTCACCCAAATCACAGCGCCTCGAAGGCGCCGAGACGGCGCGCGATCAGGAGGTAGACCGCCATCACCGCGAGCGGCACGGTCGCGTAGGCCGCCGCGAACGGCAGGTCCTTCAGCGAGTCGTATACGACGTTGCCGATGAACTGGGATGAGGCGCCGCCGACGAGGGTCGGAGTGATGTAGTCACCGAGCGTCAACGAGAACGTGAAGATCGACCCGGCGACGACACCGGGTAGGGCGAGCGGCAGGATCACCGACCGGAGCGTGCGTGATCCCTTGGCCCCGAGATCGCGCGAGGCTTCGATGTAGGAGTGGGGGATGCGCTCGAGGGCTGCGTAGACCGGGAGGATCATGAACGGCAGCCAGATGTAGGAGAAGACGATCCAGACCGCGGTGTTCGTGTACGCGAGGTGCGCAGAAGGCAGTCCGAATTGGTGGAGCGTCCAGTTCAGGAGGCCGTTCGAGTTGAGGATCAAGCGCCACGAGTAGACGCGCGCGAGATAGGACGCCCAGAGCGGGAGCAGGATGAGGATGAACAACGCGGCCCGCAGGCGCGGAGTCGCAACGCGCGCCATGAAGTAGGCGAACGGGAACGCGATGATCGCGTCGGTCACCGTCACCGCTGCCGCGATGCCGATCGTGCGCAGCGCGACCGCGCGATAGGCGCTGTCCCAGAGCTGGCGGAAGTTGTCGAGCGACCAGTTGTGGATCGTCAGGCCCGTGAACGGGTCGACGGTCCAGAACGCCGAGACGAAGAGCGCGATCAGAGCGGCGATATAGACCGCGCCGAACGCGGCGCTCGGCGGCCCGAGGAGCGAGAGCGCCTTCAACCATGGACGGCGCCAGAGCGCGCCGCTCAACGAGCGGCGCGCTCCGACTCCTTCTAACCCTTCAGCTTGGTCCACGCTTGCTGCCACTTCGTGTAGTCCATGCAGTTCTTCTGGCCGTTGCCGCAGTTTGCGATCGGCGTCTTCCAGAAGTGGATCTGCTTGAAGTACTTGAGCGGCGCGTTCGCGTGGTACTGCGCGCACGAGCCTTTGGACAGCGTGTCCATGATCGCGCACGCCTTCTTGTTGACGGGCGTCTCACCGAAGTAGACGGCCTGCTGAGCCTGGACCTTCGGCGTGGAGACCCACGCCAGCCACTTGTAGGCGCAATCCAGGTTCCTCGACTTCGCCGAGACCATCCACGTGTCGAGCCAGCCCGTCGCGCCTTCCTTCGGAACGAGGTCCTTGACCGGCGCCTTCGCGGCGATCAGCGTGTTCGTCTGGTACGGCCACGACGCGCCGATCACGGCATCGCCGTTCTTGAAGAGATCGATCTCGTCCGACGCGAGCGCCCAGTACTTCTTGATCAGCGGCTTCTGCTTCTTCAGCAGGCCGATCGCCGCGTTGAACTGGGTCGGGTTCAGCTCGTACGGATCCTTGATCCCGAGCGACGACTTCGTCTTCATCAGGTACAGCGCCGCGTCGGCGATCTGGATCGGGTTGTCCGGGACGGTGACCTTGCCCTTGTACTTCGCGTCGTAGATCGAGGCCCACGACGTCGGTGCAGGGCGGACCTTCTTCGTGTTGTAGAGCAGCGTGTTCGGTCCCCACTGCAGCGAGATGCCGTAGTGCTTGCCGCCGATCGTGTTGTTGGGCGGGGACTGGAACGCCTTCCCGAAGTTCTTGAAGTCCGGGATCTTCGCCGGGTTGACGGTCTGCACGTCCTTGCCGTAGATCAGGCGGAGCGATGCGTCGCCGGATGCAGAGACCAGGTCGTACTGGCCGCCGCCGCCGGAGCGCATCAGCGTCACCATCTCGTCGGAGGATCCCGCGTACTTCGCCTTCACGGTGCACCCGGTGCTTTTCGTGAACGGCTTGACCCATTGCGGCTGCGTGTAGCCCTCCCACGCGATCACGTTCAGCGTGCGTGCCTGCTGCCGCGTGACGCCGGCAGCCGGGAACGCAAGGCACACCACGAGGGTGGCAACAAGCGCCCACATGCGCTTCGTCATTTGACCTCCTGCTTCAGTTGTTCGGGGGGTTGAATCTCATACGCGTCCGCGTCGTTCCAGCTGACGTGGACGCGCGCGCCGGGCTGAAGCCCCGCGCCGTCGTTGTGCCTGACGAGCGTGAGGCGCTCGCCGCCGTCGGTGTCGACGAGGATGCGCGTGAACGCACCGACGAACACGACATCGGCCACCGTCGCCGGCTCGCCGTGGCCGTTCAGCTCGATGCGCTCGGGCCTGACCGACACGCGGCGGCCATTCCGCTCCAGGATGTTCGACGTGCCGACGAAGCCGGCCACGAACTCGGTCGACGGGCGCGCGTAGATCTCCTCGGGCGATCCCACCTGCTCGATGCGGCCCTCGTTGAAGACGGCGACCTGGTCGCTCATCGTCAGCGCCTCTTCCTGGTCGTGCGTGACGTAGAGGAACGTCATGCCGAGGTCACGCTGGAGTGCCTTCAGGAACACCTGCATCTCCTGACGCAGCTTCAGGTCGAGAGCGCCGAGTGGCTCGTCGAGCAACAGCACCTTCGGCTGGTTGACGATCGAGCGCGCGAGGGCGACGCGCTGGCGCTGACCGCCGGAGAGTTGTACCGGCTTGCGGTCACCGTAGCCGTCGAGCCGCACCATCTTCAGCACTTCGGCCACCTGGTGCGTCCGCTCGCGGCGTGGGACTCCTTTCACCTTCAGCCCGTAGCCGACGTTGTCGGCGACCGTCATGTGCGGGAAGAGCGCGTAATCTTGGAAGACGGTGTTGACGTCGCGCTGGTAGGGCGGTTGCTGCGTGATGTCCGCGCCGCCGAGCGTGACCCGGCCCGCGTCGGGCCGCTCGAAGCCGGCGATGATCCGTAGCGTCGTCGTCTTGCCGGAGCCCGAAGGACCGAGCAGCGTGAAAAACTCGCCGTCGCCGACTTTCAGGTCGACGTCTGCAACGGCGACGACGTCGCCGTAGGTCTTTCGAATCCCTTCGCAGGCGACGTCAGCCGACAAGCAAACCCTCGAGGATGTCGAGGCCGCGCCCGAGCTCGTCGTCCGCGATCGTGAACGGGACGAGGATGCGGATCACGTTGCCGTAGATCCCGCACGAGAGGAGCATCAGCCCCTGCTCACGTGCCGCAGTCGTGATACGCGTCGTCTCCTCGCCGTTCTGCGCGGGCAGCTCGATCGCGAGCATCGGCCCGAGCCCGCGCACCTCGGAGCCTGCAGGCGCCATGGCCGTCAGCCGTTCGCGCAGCCGCGCGCCGATCTGCTCTGCGCGTGGGCGCATGCCCTCCACCGCGTCGAGGATCGCGATCGCTGCTGCACAGGAGAGCGGGTTGCCGCCGAACGTGCCGCCGAGACCGCCGGGCGGAACCGCGTCCATCACCTCGGCGCGACCGGTGACACCGGCGAGTGGCAGACCGCCTCCGAGCGTCTTCCCGCTCACCGTGAGGTCGGGTTGAACGCCGTAGTTCTCGATCGCCCACACCGGCCCGGTGCGTCCGCAGCCGCTCTGCACCTCGTCGTTCACGTAGAGGATCCCGTACTCGTCGAGCAGCTCCTGGAGCCGCTTCGGGAAGTCCGGCGTCATCGGGATGAACCCGCCCTCGCCCTGGACCGGCTCGAGCACTGCGCACGCGACGGAGTGCGGGTCGACGTCGCCCTTGAAGAGTTTTCTCAGCCCCGCGATCGCGTCGTCCTCGCTGACGCCGCGGAACGGATACGGCGCAGGCGTGCGGTAGACCTCGGGAGCGAACGGCCCGAAGCCCGCTTTATACGGCACGACCTTCGAGGTCATCGTCATCGAGAGCAGCGTGCGGCCGTGGAAGGCGTTGTCGAAGACGACCACCGCCTGGCGCCCTGTCGCGACGCGCGCGATCTTGACCGCGTTCTCGACCGCCTCGGCGCCCGAGCTCAGCAGCACCGACTTCTGATTCTCCCCGCGGTTCGGCGAAAGCTCGGCGAGTCGGCGGCAGACCTCGACGTACGGCTCGTACATGCCGACCATGAAGCACTGGTGCAGGTACTGATCGACCTGCGCGTGCAGCGCGTCCACGACGGCGGGAAGGTTGTGCCCGAGGTTCGCGCAGCCGAGCCCGCCGGCGAAGTCGATGTACTCGCGGCCGTCGGCGTCCCAGATCCGCGCGCCTTCGGCCTTCGCGACGACGAGCGGCGGGGTGGAGATTCCGCGCGCGACGTAGCGCTCGCGCGCTTCCTGGACGCGTTCGGTGGCGGTGCGCTGTTGCAACGACACGGTGATGCGACTGTATACGCCGTATTCAGGCGGGGAAAGTCGAGCGAGTGCCGGTAATGACTGTCGCTGCGAGCTCGGCCTTGAAGGGTCGTTCTCCGCCGACCGAAACGAGGCGCCGAGCGAATTCGGCGCTGATCACCTCCACGTTCGCGCCCCGCTCGGCGAGCTGGAAGGAGAGCGGGGAGCCGGTGGTGAAGCCGAGCGCAACGTGCTCGGCGGACGCCGCGAGGCTCTCCCGGCGTACCGCCTCCAACTTGACGTCCTCCCAGCCGGCTTCCGCCAGGTCGGAATGCAGCCGGTCGTGATCGCCGTAGCCGTAGGGCGTGTCGAGAAAGCGCGGCGGGTTGTCCGGGAACAGCTCCTCGAGCAGGTCCTGGGCGCACTGCGCATAGAGATTCTCGTCCCGCGCGTTCCAGACGTTCGCGAGTAGCAGGCCCCCGGGGGCGAGGACACGACGTGCCTCGCGGAAGCCTTGCACCTTGTCGGGCAGGAACATGAACCCGAACTGGCAGACGACGACGTCAAAGGAGCCGTCGGCGAACGGGAGTGCCTGCGCGTCGGCCTGTCGCCACTCGATGCCCGCATCCCCTACGACCGACCGCGCGTAGTCGACCATCGCCTCGTTGAGATCGGTCGCGACCAGCGTCGCCGAGGCCGGCAGGGCTTCGCGGAGTCGGCGCGTGACGATGCCGGTCCCGGCGGCGAGTTCCAGCACGCGCAGGCCTTCACGCTTGGGTAGGCGGGCGGCGAGATCCGCCGCGTACGGCTCGAACAGCCAGGGGCCGAGGTATTGGTCGTAGCACTCGGGAACGGAGCCCGTGAACTCGGTGGGGCTGCTCATGCCTGCGAGCCTACGGATGCCCGGATCCCGTGTCGAGCGGCGAGCTGCAGGCGCCCGCCGATACGATGCCGCCCTAGCGCGGCGCCTTGGCCGAGTGGTTAGGCAGAGGCCTGCAAAGCCTCGTACAGCGGTTCGAGTCCGCTCGGCGCCTTGCTTAGTGGTCTGGCTCGGAAGTTCGCGCACG
>JBKJQL010000230.1:0-4618 GCA_046594035.1 Gaiellaceae bacterium | reverse complement strand
ACTTCTTCTTGCCGTTCCCGTCCTTGTTCTCGCGGCTGTCGCCCTTGCCGTCGCCCTTGTGGCCCTCCGCCGGGCGCTCGCCCTTGTCGCCCCGATCGCCCTGCTGCTGCGGCGGTGCGGAGTTCGCGACCGCCGGTGCCGGCGCAGGCGGAGGCGGCGTCGCCGAGAACGTGGTTGCCGCGGGCGTCGCCGTCGCCGGCGTTGTCGTGGTCGTCGCCGGCGTTGTCGTGGTGGGAGTCGTCGGGGTGTCTCCCGGGGTCGTGACGGTCGGCACCGCAATCGAGGGCTTGGCGGGCGACTGGGCGGCGACGGTCTTGGTGGTCTTCTCCTCATCCTTCTTGTTGTCGCTCTTGGTCGTCGTGCTGCTCGTGCTCCTGCTCTCGCCCTTGTCCTTGGTCCCGCTGCCGCTGTTGCCCGAGTCGTCCTTCTTGGGTGCGCTCGCGGCCGCCGGGGGCGCGAGGTCGGACTTCGGCTTGTCGGCCTCCTTCGGCTTCTCCGTCACCACAGGCTGAACCGGCGGCTGCGCCGCCGTCGGTTGCGGGGCGGCCGGAGGCGCGACGGGCGCGTCGGTGTGCGAGGGCGCCGGCGTTTCCGTGACCGTCGGCGCGGCCGGAATGGCGGGTGCCTCCGTGGTCGGCGTCGGAACACTCGGCGCGGAGATCGCTGCTGAAGGCTCGGTGGTGCTCGGGGAGTGCGCGACGGCGAGCCCACCAATCGCGTTGTGGGCGCGCAGAGCGAGCGTCCGCTGACGGGTCTTCGTCGCCACAGCGGTGAGCGGTGCGCTCTGCGGCGACGCCGGCGATGTCGAGAACGACCGCTTCGGCACGAGTGAGAACGGGGCACTGACCGGCGCGGGCACCGAGCCCTTGACTGGCTTGCCGGCCACCTGGTGCACCGGCGCCTTGTCGTGAGGGGGCGCGATGACATCCACGACCGCGTTCCGCGTGACAGGCGTCGCCGCGACGACCGAGGTCGCCGCGACCGTTGCGACCGCGGTCACGGCCTTGATCCCGCCGGTGAGGAGAAGCGACTTGAGAATCGAGAGGAGCGACCCGAGGTCGCCGCCCGCGCTGCCCAGCTTCTTCGTCAGCCCCGCCGCCTTCTTCACCGGCTCCTCGCTCAGCCCCGCCGCGAGCGAACGACGTGCCCGGAAGAGCAATGTTTCGACAGCGGCCTGCGAGAGGTCGAGCTCCGCGCCGATCTCCTTGTAGGAGAGGCCCTGCCATTCGCGCAGCAGGAGCGCCCGCCGCTGCTGCTCCGGCATCGCGTCCAGCGCCTCCGGCAGCCGGATCAGCTCGTCGGAGTCCGCCTGATGCGCAGGAACGTAGTCCTGCATCGCCTCGAGGTCGCCCGGGCTCTCGACCTTGCGCCGGCGCGAGGACGAGCGCTGGCGCGTCAGGCAGACGTTCTGGGCGATCTTGTAGAGCCACGCCGACTCGAACTCCGGATCGACGCCGCGCTTGAACCCACGGAACGCGTTCAGGAACGTCGACTGGGTCGCATCCTCTGCCTCCTCGCGGTTACCCAGCTGGTGCAGGCAGTACGAGAAGATCTGACGCGCGTAGCGCTCGTAGAGGTCGCGCGTCGCGTCCGCTTCGGGCGCGGCTCTACGCGGGGTGACCTCTGATGCACGACCTATGGACGGGACTGCGACCAACTGCTCTCTCCCTCTCGGTGAGAGCGTCATCCGCCCATGACGCCCGCACGTACTGTTATCGCTTGCGGGCGAAAACGGAAGAGTTTGAAACTCTTACTCTTATAGTTCGCGACTTATACGAATGAAGAGGGCTTCGAAGGCGAGCTGCGGAGCGAGGTTGAGCTCCTCGAGCGCGCGCCACGTCTCGCGGACGGCCTCGGCTGCGTGCTCGGCGCCGGCCAGCCGCTCACGCGTCCCGTCCTCCCGGAGCTCCGGCAGCTTGTCGAGATGGATCGCCGCGCGCTCCGCGCCAACCGCGACGGCCACCAGGTCGCGGTACCACGCGCCGAGCTCCTCGAGCTGCGCGAGCAGCTCCTCGCGCTCCGCGCCGCGCGCAGCGCGCTTCACGCGCTGCTCGGCCTCGCGCGCCGTCAGATCGAGGTCGACGATTCGCGCCTCCTCCAAACCCCGCGCTTCGTCGGCCCGCTGCTGCGCGTTTCCGAGCACGACGGCCGCCGCGTCCGAGGCGTCGAACATCGGATCGCGATACACCGCGCGCGCCTGCTCGATCAGCGCCTCGCGCCGCGCGACCGAGGCGGGATCGAGGAGGCGCTCCAACCGGTCGAGCCGTCCGGCCGCGACGCGTGCGAGCGTTGCGCGGCTCTCCTCGTCGAGTTGCGGCGCGCGCGCATCGACGAGCTCGCGGATCGCCCTCTCGGAGAGCCGCCGGAACGGCACGAGCTGGCAGCGGGAGAGGATCGTCTCCGGAAGCGGGCCGAGGTCGTCGGCGATCAGCACGATCACGGCGTAGCTCGGCGGTTCCTCGAGATCCTTCAGGAGTGCGTCGGCCGCGTCCTCGTTCAACAGGTGGGCACGGTGCACGAGGTAGACGCGCCGGTCCGCCTCGAACGGCCGCATGTGCAAGTCGCGGCGCAACTCGCGGATCGCGTCGATGCGGATCATCTCGCCGAGCGCGTCCAGCTCGTACAGATCGGGGTGCACGACCCGGGTCGTGCCGATCAGCGACCGCGCGAACGTACGCGCCACCTCGCGCTTGCCGACTCCCGGCGGCCCGTGGAAGAGATAGGCGTGCGCCGGCCCTTCGCGCAGCGCCGCGTCGAGCAGCCGGCCGGCCTCGGGGTGCTCGAAATTGGGACGCTCAGAGAATGCGACGGACGTGGTCACGTACCTCCTCGGCGATCTCGTCCGGCGTGCGCGCGCCGTCCAGCGGGACGATCCGCTCCGGGAACGCGGCGGCCAGCGAGCGGAAGCCCCGGTCGACCCGGCCCCAGAACTCGTCGCCCTCGCGCTCGATGCGGTCGGGCTGCCCGGCGCCGCGGCGGCGAGCCTCCTCCGGGTCGAGCAGCACGAGGAAGGTCAGGTCGGGGAGGAGGTCCCGCGTCACCATCAGGTTCAGCTCGCGCACCCGCTCCTCGCCGAGGCCGCGCCCGCCGCCCTGGTAGGCGACCGAGGAGTCGATGTAGCGGTCGCAGACGACGTCCTCGCCCCGCTCGAGCGCCGGCCGGATCGCGTGCTCGACGTGGTCGGCGCGGGCGGCCGCGTAGAGCGCAGCCTCCGCCCACGGCGTCATGTCGTGCCCGTGCAGCACGACGTCGCGCACCGCCTCGGCGACCGGGGTGCCTCCCGGCTCGCGGGTCAGCAGCACCTTCCGGCCCGCCGCGGCGAGCCATTCCGCCAGTAGCGCGGCCTGGGTGCTCTTGCCTGACCAGTCAACTCCTTCGAACGTGATGAACATGTCTATGCCTAATCTACGGACTGGATGCGGGCGGTCGTGACGGGGGGCGCAGGCTTCATCGGGTCGAACCTGGTGGATGCACTGATCGAGCGGGGCGACGAGGTCGTCGTCGTCGACAACCTTGCCACCGGCAAGCGCGAGCAGCTCAATCCCGCCGCGACGCTGCTCGAGCACGACATCCGAGAGCCCTACGAGGCGGACGCCGACGTCGTTTTTCATCTCGCCGCGCAGGCCGACGTGCAGACGTCGATGAAGCGGCCGGAGTACGACGCCGCCGTCAATGTCGTCGGGACGGTGAACGTGCTCACCGCCTCGCCGGGCGCCCAGGTGATCTTCGCCTCCTCGGGCGGCGCCGGCTACGGCGAGTGCCCGGTCGCTGCGACCGAGAAGGCGCCGTTCCTGCCGCTCTCGCCCTACGGGATCGCGAAGAAGTGCGGCGAGGAATACCTGCTCGGCTGGAACCGCATCCACGGCACGGCGCACGTGCCGCTGCGCTTCGCCAACGTCTACGGCCCCTGCCAGGACGCCGGACTCGAAGGCGGCGTCGTCGCGATCTTCCTCGAGCGCTTCGCGCGCGGCGAAGGGACGACGATCTATGGCGACGGGCTGCAGAGCCGCGACTTCGTCTACGTGGACGACATCGTCGGGGCGTTGCTCGCGAGCGTCGGGAAGAGCGGCGGCCCGTACAACGTGGGCACCGGTGAGGACACGACCGTGACCCAGCTCCATGCGGCCTGCGCGAGCGTCGCGGGAGTCGAAGCGCAGCCCCGTCACGAGCCGGCGAGGCTCGGCGACGTGCAGCGCTCGGTGCTCGACCCCGCGCTGATCCGGCGCACGCTCGGGTGGAGCGCGCAGGTCCCGCTCGCCGAAGGACTGCGCCGGACCTGGGCGTGGATGCAGGATCAGGGCGCGGCGTAACGAATCAAGGCGGCCGTGGACACGCCGCTCATCGCCCCCGATGCACTCATCCGCCCGTGGCGGACCGCGACCCTCGTTGCGAGTCTCGTCGCGGCGGTCGAGCTCGTCCTCTTGCTCGGCGCGGGCTTCCTGCTGCTCGCGAAGCCGCTCGCCCACGCGATGCAGAAGCACGCAACCGCCACCGCGTTCGAGCCGACGAAGAAGCACACCGCGGCGCCCGTGAAGCACAAGCAGGCGTCCATCGCGCAGCCGAAACTGTTGCGCTCGCAGACCGGCGTGTTCGTCTTCAACGGCAACGGCCGTTCCGG
>JBKJQL010000139.1:0-19504 GCA_046594035.1 Gaiellaceae bacterium | reverse complement strand
CCTTCAGCGCGGTGTCGACACCCTTGCCGATGCCGTCAAGGTGACGCTCGGCCCGAAGGGTCGTTACGTCGTGCTGGACAAGAAGTTCGGCGCGCCGACGATCACCAACGACGGTGTCACGATCGCCCGCGAGATCGAGGTCGAAGACGTCTTCGAGAATCAGGGCGCCCAGCTGGTGCGCGAGGTCGCGACCGCGACCAACGACGTCGCCGGTGACGGCACGACGACGGCCACCGTTCTCGCCCAGGCGATCGTTCGCGAGGGCCTGAAGAACGTTTCGGCCGGCGCGAACCCGATGGGGCTCAAGCGTGGCATCGAGGCGGCCGTCGAGGCCGTCGTCGAGAACCTGAAGTCGCAGTCCAAGGAGATCTCGGGCAAGGAAGACATCGCGCGCGTCGCGACCGTCTCCTCGCGCTCGACCGAGATCGGCGATGTCCTGTCCGAGGCGATCGAGAAGGTCGGCAAGGACGGCGTCGTGAACGTCGAGGAGGGCCAGACCTTCGGCCTCGAGCACGAGTTCACCGAGGGCATGCAGTTCGACAAGGGCTACCTGTCGCCGTACATGGTGACCGACGCAGAGCGCATGGAGGCTGTGCTCGACAACCCGGCGATTCTGGTCGCGAACCAGAAGATCGGTGCTGTCAAGGACCTCCTCCCGGTGCTCGAGCAGGTCATCCAGGCCGGCCGCCCGTTGCTGATCGTGGCCGAGGACGTCGAGGGCGAAGCGCTCGCGACGATCGTCGTCAACAAGCTGCGTGGCACGTTCCAGGCCGTCGCCGTCAAGGCGCCGGGCTTCGGCGATCGCCGCAAGCGGATGCTCGAGGACATTGCGATCCTCACGGGTGCCGAGGTGATCACCGAGGAGATGGGCCTCAAGCTCGAGAACACGAAGATCTCGCAGCTCGGCACCGCCCGCCGCGTGGTCGTCACGAAGGACACGACGACGCTCATCGACGGCGCAGGCGACACGGACGCGATCAAGGCCCGCATCAAGCAGATCAAGGCCGAGATCGAGAACACCGACTCCGACTTCGATCGCGAGAAGCTCCAGGAGCGCCTCGCGAAGCTGTCGGGCGGCGTTGCAGTGGTCAAGGTCGGCGCCGCCACCGAAACCGAGATGAAGGAGACCAAGCATCGCGTCGAAGACGCGCTGCAGGCTGCCCGCGCAGCCCTCGAAGAGGGTGTCGTGCCGGGCGGTGGTGTCGCGCTGCTGAACGCAGCCGACGCGATCAAGGACACCCTCAAGCTCGAAGGTGACGAGGCAACCGGGGCGCGCATCATCATCCGCGCGCTCGAGGAGCCGATCCGTCAGCTGGCAACGAACGCGGGCCTCGAAGGCTCCGTGGTCGTCAACCAGGTTCGGGCAGGCAAGCCGGGCCAGGGCATCAACATCGACACCGGTGAGCTGACCGACCTCGTGAAGGCCGGCATCACCGATCCGACGATGGTCACGCGCTCCGCGCTGCAGAACGCCGCGTCGATCGCGAAGAACATCCTGACGACCGAGGCGATCGTCGCCGAGGCACCCGAGAAGGCAGGCTCCGGCATGGGCCATGGCATGCCGGACATGGGCGGGATGATGTAACGAGCCTGATGGCTCGCAGAATGCGAAAAGGGCGGCCGCAAGGCCGCCCTTTTCATTGCTCCAAAAAAAGAAGAGCCGCGGGGAGCGGCTCTTCTAAGGGGTATTGGGGGGAGGGTAGTACTCCAGATATCGACGGCCACCCCGCCGGCTCGATCCCTCGAAAGGGGGATCCTGACCAGGCTTCGCTAAAACCCGTAGCGCTCTTCGCGCCAGGGATCGGCGTCGTTGTGGTAGCCGGAGCGCTCCCAGAAGCCCGGCTTGTCGACGCTCGTGAGCTCGATCCCGCGGAGCCACTTGGCGCTCTTCCAGAAGTACTTGCCGGGAATCACGAGGCGAAGCGGATAACCGTGCTCCGGGGCGAGCGGCTCGCCGTCACCGTGCGTTGCGAGCAGTGCGTTCGGGTCGGCGAGGAACGACAGCGGGACGTTCGAGGTGAATCCTGCCTCCGCGTGGGCGATTGCGAAGCGTGCGGTCGGCTTCGGCTGCACGAGCTTCGCCAGGTCGTTCCAGTGAACGCCTTCGAACGGCGTGTCGAAGCGTGACCAGCGCGTGACGCAATGGATGTCCTGCACGTTCGACGAGCGCGGCAGCTCGTTGAATTGCTCCCACGAGAGGTCGAGCTCGTTCTCCACTTCGCCGAAGATCCGGAGCGTCCACGTGCTCAGGTCGTCGTAGCGCGTGACGTCGCCCGCGTGCAGTACGGGCCACTTCTCGGTCAGGTACTGCCCGGGCGGCAGGCGAGCCGGGTCGTACCCCGCCTCGATCACCTTCTTTTCCGCCTTCGACCGGAACACGCCATCTACTGTAGAGGCTTGATGTGGATTTCCGAGCACGCACGGATGGTGGTTCAGTCGCGGCGCATCTCGCCCTGGTCGGGCTTGAACGTAGGCACCGCTATGCCCTTCGCCCGACCAGTGCGACCTGCTTGGTCCGAACCATCCCCGAACGCACTCCAATCCGCATCAAGCCTCTAGGCGTGGCAACCCTGACCTCGGCCACGGCCCGTCGGCCACGCGCCTTCGTTCGTGTGCAAGGCCCGGAGGCCGTCGACTACCTGAACCGGATGCTCTCGAACGACGTGCCGTCCGACGGCTCGGCCGACGCGTTGTTGCTGACGGCGAAGGCCCGCGTGATCGCACCGCTGCTCGTCTGGCGCCGCGGCGTGGACGACGTGCTGCTCCTGATGGAACCGGAGCTCGGTGAGGTCGTGCGCGCACAGCTGACGCGGATGCGTTTCGCCGCGAAGTGCGAGATCGAGCCGGAGGAGCACACCTCCATGGTGATTCTCGGCGGTGGCGACGGGATCCCGAACCGCGACTACGGACAGCCTGCGGTCGAAGTCCTCGACGCGGACGCCGAGGTGACGATCGACGACGACGGGCTCGAGCGCCTGCGCATCGAAGCGGGCACGCCGCGCTACGGGCGTGAGATCGACGACCGCGTGCTCCCGGCCGAGGCCGGCCTCGAGGAGCGTGCGATCTCGTTCTCGAAGGGCTGCTATCCCGGTCAGGAGCCGGTTGCGCGGCAGCATTTCCGCGGCAAGGTGAACCGGAAGTTGCGCGTGCTCGAGATCGACGGAGAGCCGCCCGAGCCCGAAACGCCGGTCGGCTACGACGGCAAGGACGTCGGGCGCGTCACGAGCGCCGTGCCCGGGCTTGCGCTCGCCTACGTGCGCGTCTCCGTACCGGACGACGCCACACTCGACGTCGGCGGCCGCACCGCGCGTCTTCGGCACTAGCGGCGGCGACGCATGCCAGAGGAGCAGCGCTCTCGTCGCGTCCGCGCCAGCCGTGCTGCCAGAGTCGGATCAGCGGGACCCGGCTACACTGACCGCTCCCCGCGCCCGTAGCTCAGGGGATAGAGCACCGGCTTGCGGAGCCGGGGGTCGCAGGTTCAAATCCTGCCGGGCGCATGCCGAGCCGGAAGTCGCACGAGCTTCATCAAGAAGCACGCCTGACCGGTGCCCAGGGGAGAATGGCGTCCGCATGCTGAGACCCAGACGTGGACGGAGCGGGCTCGCCGCAATACGCCTCGCCGCGGCCGTCGTCGCAGGTAGCGCAGCCGGGGCAGGGGCCGCGGCCGCCGGCGCGCAGTGGGCGACCGCCGCGTCGATCGGCTGGTGCGCTCTCGTGCTCGTCATCCTCCTGTGGGTCTGGGCGACGATCGGCCCGATGGACGCGAAAGAAACCGCCGAGCACGCGCGCGCCGAGGACTTCTCGCACGGGACCGCAGACATCGTGCTGCTGGGTGCGAGTGTGGCGAGCCTCGTCGCCGTCGGGATGACACTCGTCCTTGCGGGGCGGGAGCACGGTGTGCAGAAAGGCGCGCTGATCGCGCTGACGATCCTCACGGTCGCGCTCTCGTGGCTCACGGTGCACACGGTCTTCACCGTCCGGTACGGCGACCTCTATTACGCCGACCCCGTAGGCGGGATCGACTTCAACGAGGAGGACAAGCCCGACTACCGCGACTTCGCGTATCTGGCGCTCACGATCGGGATGACGTTTCAGGTGTCGGACACCGATCTTCAGGCGAAGCCGATCCGGCGCAACGCGATCAAGCACGCTCTCCTCTCGTACTCGTTCGGCACGGTGATCGTGGCGATCACGATCAACATCGTCGCGAGCCTGCTCAGCAAGTAGTGCCTGTCTACGTCACGGAGGCAGAGGTCGCCGAGCTGCTCGGCCCCGCCGACGCGCGCGTTGCCGTCGCCGCTTCGCTGGAGCGGATGGCACGCGGCGCCGTCGAGAACCCCACGCGCGTGCGCGCCGAGTTGCCCGGCGGCGTCTTCGCCGTGATGCCGTGCGTCGATCGCGAGCTCGGGTACGCCGGCCTGAAGACGTACGCGTGGCTACCCGGAGGGACACCGTTCCTCGTCGTGCTCTTCTCGATCGAGCGCGCGGAGCTGGCCGCAGTCGTGGAGGCGGACACGCTAGGGCAGCGGCGAACCGCGGCAGCTTCGGCCGTCGCCGCGCAGCAGCTTGCGCGTGCGGGCGCTCGGACGCTCGGCGTGATCGGTTACGGCCGCCAGGCGGCATCGCACGTCGTCGCGCTGCGCGAGGCGCTGCCGTTGCTCGAGCGCGTGCTCGTGTTCGGTCCGGATCGGCAGCGGTTGGCGGCGTTCTGCGCGCAGTACGGATGTGAGCCGGCTGAAGACTCAATCGCGGCCGCAGGCTGCGACATTGTCGTCACCGTGACGACGGCCAAAGAGCCGGTGCTACGCGGCGGGTGGCTGCAGGACGGCGCGCTGGTGCTCGCGATCGGTGCGAACGACCCGGCGTCGCGCGAGCTGGACAACGTCGTGCTCGAACGCGCGGCGTTCGTTTGCACCGACTCCCGCGCGCAGGCACGCGAAGAGTCCGGCGACCTGATCGACAGCGGCCTCGACTGGGCCGAGGTGCACGAGCTGCAGGACGTGGTCAGCGGAGAGCTGAAAGGGCGCGGGAACGACGGCGAGATCGTCCTCTTCAAGTCGAACGGCCTCGCCGCGTGGGACCTCGCCGCGGCGGCGCGCGTCGTCGAGCTGCGAAAGAGCTAGATGGTCTAGAGCTCGCGGCGGACGCCGGTGATCAGGTCGTCACCGAGCTCGTGGACGACCTCGGGGCGGTCGAGCAAACGCTTGACCTGCTCCGGCGTCATGCGGTTCGTCACGTAGTGGTCGTCGAGGATCTCCACAAGCGGACGCCCGCGATGGTGCTCGCGGATGATGTATTGCGCAATCCGTTCCTCTGCCTGCGAACGGGCAGAGAGGAACGAAAACGCGCCCCTGATCGCGTCGACGAATCCCACAGCGGCCCGAGTATAGTCGGGGTCGTGAGGGCTCCCGCAAGGGCCGGGCGTTTCGCCGAACGGATCGTGGACGGACGCGACGACGGCGGCAGCCCCGAACGGGTCGTGATCTGGGTCGAACGCCGGCCCGGAGCCATCTGGGCCGTGGGCCGCCAGGTGAACCCCCAGCACCGGGAAACCGAGTCACCGCGCGAGGACGACTACCTGTGGCAGGGGCACGAGCTCGACGATTGCCTCGAGGCGGCGAACGGCGCTCTCGAGGACGACGCGGTTGTCTCGGAGGAGCTCGGGTCGCCGCAGAGCGTCAAGCCGTTCCACCGCGCGGAGCTGCTCAAGCCTCTGGAACGGGTTTTCTTCGGCAGACGCACGTAGCACCTGAGGTCGAGATCGCGGTTCGCCGCCCTAAGGCGAGGGCCAATTCAAGTCCGCGTCCGGGATCGGGTCCCCGTGCGGATCGTGGGTCGGGAAGCCGAGCGCCTTGTCGATCCGGGCTTCCAGCTCCTCCGAGATCACGTGCTCGAGCCGGTCGGCTTCGTCGTGCACGTCGTCGACGGCCAGGCCGAGGGTCTCCGCGAGGTAGAGCTCGAGCAGCCGGTGGTGCCGGATCACCTCGAGCGCGACGCGCTCGCCGGCATCGGTCAGCTCCGCGCCGCGGTAGGGCTCGTGTTCCAGCAGCTCGAGCGCCGCGAGCTTCTTGACCATCGCGGAGGCCGACGCGGGCGAGACCGACTGATCCTTGGCGAGCGCGCCGATCGTCACGCGCCCGTGCTCGGACTGCAGCTTGTACACGCTCTTCAAGTAGTCCTGGATCGACTCGCTGAGACCGGCCTTGCTCATCGGGCCCAGGGTAACGTGCCGCCGTGGCAATTCAGATCGGGCACAGTGCGGATCCCGACGACGCCTTCATGGTCTGGGCGCTCGAGGCAGGTCGCGTGGACACGCGCGGCCTCGACCTGAGGCCCGTCGTCTCGGACATCCAGTCGCTGAACGAGTGGGCGCTGGAGGGACGGCTGGAGGTGACCGCGCTCTCGGCCGGTGCCTACCCGGCCGTCGCCGAGAGCTACGCCCTGCTGCCTCACGGCGCGTCCTTCGGCGAAGGGTACGGCCCGATCGTGGTCTCGAAGCGCAACCACTCGCTCGACGAGCTCCGCGAGCTCGAGATCGTCACCCCGGGCCCCCTGACGACCGCCTCGCGCGTGCTGCGGCTCGCGCTCGGTGACGGCATCCGCACGCGCGACGTCTCGTTCGAGGCGGTGCTCGATGAAGTGGTCTCCGGCCGCGCGGAGGCAGGCCTTGTGATCCACGAGGGACAGCTGACCTATGCGGAGGCAGGGCTGCACAAGCTGCTCGACCTCGGGGAGTGGTGGCAGGCAGAGCACGACCTGCCGCTTCCGCTCGGCCTCGTCGGGATCCGCAAGGACGTCCAGCGAGCCGATGACGTCTCGGCTGTGCTGCGCGAAGCGATCGACGCGGGGCTTGCGAACCGCGACGAGGCGATGCGCTACGCGATGGGCTTCGGCCGCGGCATCGACGCGGACACCGCGGACGAGTTCGTGGCGATGTACGTCAACGATCTCACCCTCGACATGGGTGACCGCGGCCGTCGGGCGATCGAGATTCTGCTGGGACGGCCGCCGGAGTTCGTATGACGCGCGCGGTGATTCTGTCGGCGGTGCGTACCCCGGTGGGGCGCTACGGCGGCGGCCTCGCAGCAACACGGCCCGACGACCTCGCTGCCCTGGCGATCCGCGCGGCGGTCGATCGGGCGCGCGTCCCCGCCGAGCAGATCGAGGACGTCTGGCTCGGCTGCGCGAACCAGGCGGGCGAGGACAATCGCAACGTCGCACGCATGGCCGTTCTGCTCGCGGGGCTTCCGGAGTCGATCGCCGGCGTGACCGTCAACCGTCTCTGCGCCTCCGGGCTCTCGGCGATCGTCGGTGCCGCGCATGCGGTGATCGCCGGAGACGGCGACCTCTTCGTCGCGGGCGGCGTCGAGTCGATGTCGCGCGCGCCGCTTGTCACCGCGAAGCCGAACGCGGCGTTCCCGCGCGGTGATCGCGTCCTGTACGACACGACACTCGGTTGGCGTTTTCCGAACCCGCGCCTGGAGGAGCTGTTCCCGCTGGAGACGATGGGCGAGACGGGCGAGAACGTCGCCGAGCAGTACGGAGTCTCGCGCGAGGATCAGGACGCGTTCGCGCTTCGCTCGCAGCAGCGCTGGGCCGCCGCCGCGGAAGCGGGCCGCTTCGACGACGAGCTTGTCGCGGTCGGTGAGCTCGCGCGCGACGAGCATCCGCGTCCCGATACGTCGGCTGAGAAGCTCGCCTCGTTGAAGCCTGCGTTTCGCCAGGACGGATCCGTGACGGCGGGCAACTCCTCAGGGCTGAACGACGGCGCCGCCGCGCTCGTGATCGCCTCGGAGGAGAAAGCACACGAGCTCGGGATCGAACCGCTCGGCGCATTCGTCGGCTCGGCCGTCGCGGGCGTCGACCCGCGCGTGATGGGCATCGGCCCGGTACCGGCGGTGCGCAAGCTGCTCGAGCGCACCGGCGTGACCGTCGATCAGCTCGACCTCGTGGAGCTCAACGAGGCGTTCGCATCGCAGTCGCTCGCCGTCGCTCGCGAGCTGGGCCTCGACGTGGAGAAGCTGAACGTGAACGGCGGTGCGATCGCGATCGGACATCCGCTCGGGATGAGCGGCGCGCGCCTCGCGGTCACCCTGCTGCACGAGCTGCGCCGGCGTGGCGGACGCTACGGTGTCGCGACGATGTGCGTCGGTGTCGGACAGGGACAGGCTGCGCTTTTTGAGTCACGCTGAGTCCTACCTCGTGCTGGGTCTTCGGCTCGGGAAGCACGTCGACGGACTCGTCGACGCCTACTACGGTCCGCCGGAGCTGAAGGAGCAGGTAGACACCGAGGACACGTTCCCCGCCGAACGGCTGGCGGCCGACGCAGACGCGCTGCGCGACGAGCTGTCCGACGGCTGGCTGCGCGACCAGGTCAAGGGCTGCGCGACGTATGCGCACGTGCTCGCCGGTGACGAGATCTCCTATAGCGACGAAGTCGAGGGCTGCTACGGCGTGCGCCCGACGAGGACGCCGGACGAGACGTATGCCGCCGTGCATGCGGAGCTCGACGAGCTCTACCCCGGCGAGGGCTCGCTCTTCGAGCGCAAGAACGCCTGGCGCGATCGCCACCTCGTCTCCGGTGAGCTCGCCGTGCCCGTTGTCGAAGACCTGCTCCCGTTGTTGCGCGCGCGGACGGAATCCGTGCTGCTCGAGCTCCCCGCCGGCGAGCAGGTCACCATCGAGGCCGTCCATGACGAGCCGTGGTGGGCGTTCAACTATTACCTCGGTGCGCTATCGAGCCGGGTCGTCTTGAACGTCGACGTCCCGACGACGGGTCTGGACCTCGTCCACCTTGCGGGGCACGAGGTCTACCCGGGTCACCACGTCGAGCACGCGGTCAAGGAGCAGGTGCTGATCCGCGACGGGGGCAAGATCGAGGAGGGCATCCAGCTCGTGCCGACGCCGCAGGCGGTGCTGAGCGAGGGCATCGCGGAGACGGGCGCCGAGATCATCCTGGACGCGGCGGCGAAGGAAGAGGCGTTTGCGATCCTGCGCCGCCACGGGGCCACGCTCGTCGCCCCGGAACTCTCGGAGCGCATCTCGAAGATCGCCGAGGGCCTGCGAACGGTTGGCCTCGACGCTGCCCTGATGATCCACGAGGAAGGCGCCTCGGTCGAAGAGGCTCAGGCCTACGTTGAGAAGTGGAGTCTCGTTACCCCCGACCAGGCGAAGCACAGTGTGAGCTTCGTCACCGATCCGACCTGGCGCGCCTACGTGATCACGTACTCCGCCGGGCGCGACCTCTGCCGCGCCTACGTGAACGGCGATCCTGCCCGCTTCCGCACGTTGCTGACCGAGCATGTGCGCATCGGCGACCTGCTCGCAGCGGCCCGGTAAGGTCCTGGCGATGGCAACCGCGACCACCGAGTACGGGCTCTTCATCAACGGAGAGAGCGCCGAGCCCGCCTCGGGCGAGCTGCGCGACGTGCGCGAGCCTGCAACCGGCGAGGTGCTCGCCCGGGCTGCCATGGGCGCCGAGGCCGACGTCGACCGCGCGGTCGAAGCGGCGCGTGGCGCACTCGACGGCGCCTGGGGCAAGACGCCCGGCACCGAGCGCTCACGGCTGCTGCACGCCCTGGCCGATGCGATCACGGCGAACCGCAAGGAGCTCGCAGAGTTGGAGTCGCGCAACGTCGGCAAGGCGATCTCCTCGGTCAAGGCCGAGGTCGCAGGCGCGACGGAGAACTTCCGCTACTACGCCTCGGCGATCGCGACGATCTCCGGCCGCTCGAACCCGATCGGCGGCTCGCTGCTCTTCTACTCGCAGAAGGAACCGGTCGGCGTCGCGGCCCAGATCGTGCCGTGGAACTACCCGCTGATGATGGCGACGTGGAAGCTCGCGCCCGCGCTCGCTGCAGGCTGCGCTGTCGTCCTGAAGCCGGACCCGCAGACACCGCTCTCCGTGCTGCGCATCGCCGAGCTCGCGACCGAGGTCGGCTTTCCCGCCGGTGCGATCAACATCGTCCCCGGCGACGGGCCGACGACGGGCGCGTACCTCGTCAAGCATCCGGGCGTCGACAAGGTCGCGTTCACCGGATCGACGAAGACGGGCGGCGAGATCATGCGGCTCTGCTCCGACCCGATCAAACGCCTCACGCTCGAGCTCGGCGGTAAGAGCCCGAACCTCTTGTTTGCCGACGCGAACCTCGCCGACGCGATCCCGGCGAGCGTGTGGGCGATCTACGCCTCCGCGGGCCAGTCGTGCGAGGCGCGCTCACGCCTGCTCGTCGAGAAGTCGATGTACGACGATGTCGTCGCGACGGTGACCGAGCTCGCGCAGAAGGTGAAGGTCGGCGACCCACTCGACGCAGAGACGCAGATGGGCTCGCTCATCTCGCAGTCGCATCGCGAGAAGGTGCACGGCTTCGTCGACGGTGCGCGGGCCGAAGGGGCCGAGGTCACGACGGGCGGTGCGACCCCAGAAGGGCCCGGCGCGTTCTATCCGCCGACCGTGATCGCGAACGCGGGCAACCAGATGGTCGCCGCGCAGGAGGAGATCTTCGGGCCGGTCGTAACGGTGATCCCGTTCGACGATGAGGCCGATGCGATCCGCATCGCGAACGACGTCAAGTACGGGCTGATGGCCACCGTGTGGACGGGCGATCCGGCAAGAGGCCATCGCATCGCGTCGAAGATCAAGTCGGGGACCGTCGGCATCAACATGCCGTACACCGCGTTTCCCGGCATTCCGTTCGGCGGGTACAAGCAGTCCGGCTTCGGCCGTGAGCTCGCGCTCGAGACGCTCGATCTCTACCTCGAGACGAAGTCGGTCGTGACGTACACCGGGTCGCGCCCGACCAACCCGTTCGGGCTCTAAGCCACGTCCCGAGCAGACATGTCTGAGGGACAGTCCCCTAGCCATGTCCAGAATGGGCAGGGCTACCGGTGGGCGGTGCTCGCGGCGGGCACGTTCGCCCAGACGACGTACTCGGCGATCTGGTTCGGCATCGCGGTGATGGCGCCGGCGCTCCGCGACCGCGACCACCTCTCGCTCGCGCAGACGGGCCTGCTGCTCTCGAGCTCGCTGGTCGGCTCGCTCCTCAGCCTGCTGCTCTGGGGCATTGCGACCGACCGCTTCGGTGAGCGCTTGGTGCTCGTGTCCGGGCTGGTGCTGTGCGGCGGAGCGCTGATCGCCGCCGGGCTCGTCCATGGCTTCTGGCCGGTCGCCGGCTTCGTCGCATTCGCAGGCATGACCGGGGCGAGCGTCCAGTCCGCGAGTGGTCGCGCCGTCCTGCACTGGTTCCCGGTCCGGCAGCGAGGGCTTGCTCTGGCGATCCGGCAGACCGCGATCCCGATCAGCGGGTTCTTGACCGCGCTCGTGCTGCCGCACGTCGGCGGCGTCCGGAACGGCTTCGTGCTCATGGGTGCGGCGTGCCTCGCCGGCGCCGCAGTCGGTGGCGTCGTTCTGCGCGAAGGGCCGGAGCACGACCGCGCGGCCGGCGAGCCGCTCGGGATTTCGCCGATGCGTGACCGGCGCATCTGGCGGCTCTCGATCGGCAGCTCGATGCTGCTCGCGCCGCAGCTCTGCGTCGCGGGCTTCGCGGTGCTCTATCTCCATGAGCGCCGCGGCCTCTCGCCTGGCAGCGCAGGTGCCGTGCTCGCCGTCATGCAGGCGCTCGCGATCGCCGGTCGGATCAGCGCCGGACGCTGGTCGGATGTTCGCTCCAGCCGTCTCGCCCCATTACGAGCGATCGCGCTTGTCGTCTGCGCGCTCGTGGTCCTGACGACGGTGCTCCTGAACGCGCCGCTGCCGGTGTTCATCCCCGTGCTCGTCGTCACCGGGGCGCTGGCGATGAGCTGGAACAGCCTCTCCTTCGCCGCCGCGCTCGAGCTCGCGGGCCGCGGACGCAGCGGCTCGGCGATCGGTCTGCAGCAGACCCTCCTCAACGTGCCCTCGACGACCTACCCCGGCCTGTTCGGCGCGCTCGTCGCCGCCACCTCCTGGCGCGTCGGGTTCGCCGCCGTCGCGGTCTTCCCGCTCGTTGCGTGGCGCGTGCTGCGAACATTGCCGGGATGACTGTCATGGAACGGCTCGACGCGATCTATGCGATCGGCCAGCATCGCGCTGGGTACTCACCCGAGGAAGACGCGGCGCACGAGCTGGCGGCCTGCTGGCTGCGCGAGGCGGGGCTGGAGGTCTCGCGCGACGGGGCCGGGAACCTGTTCGGCACGCGTGGCGAGGCCCGCGTGTGGGCCGGCTCGCACCTGGACAGCGTTCCGACGGCCGGCAGGTTCGACGGCGCGCTCGGCGTCGTCGCTGCGATCGAAGCGGCGACCCGGCTTCCGGACGCGCCTCTCGCGGTGGTCGTATTTCGCGCCGAGGAGACGGGGCCGATGGGCAGCAAGAAGATCGAGTCGACGCCCGATGCGTATCTCGAGCTCCACATCGAGCAGGGGCCGGTGCTCGCGAAGCTCGGCGAGCCGCTCGGGGTCGTGACCGCGATCGCGGGACAGGCCCGTGGCTTCAGGATCTTCGAGGGGCGCGCCGACCACGCGGGGACGACGCCGATGGACGCGCGAGCCGACGCGCTCGTCGAGGCGGCGCGCTTCATCCTTCACGTGCGGGAGTGCGCGGGCGCAGGAACCGTTGCCACCGTCGGTGCGATCGAAGTGGAACCGAACGCGACGAACGTCGTCCCCGAGCAGGTGACGGTCGCTGTCGACGCACGTTCGGCCGACGGCAAGCTGCTCGCCGCGCTGATCGAGCAGATCGGGTTCGAGGTGCAGTGGAAGTCCGACCCGGTGCCGATGGGCGACGCGTTCACCGCCGTGCTGCCCGACGCCCCGCAGCTCGTCTCCGGGGCCGGCCACGACGCGATGTTCATTCCGAACAGTTCGATGCTCTTTGTGAGGAGCCTGAACGGCGGCGTCTCGCACCACCCGGACGAGCTCTCGAGCGCGGAGGACATCGCGCTCGCTGTCGATGCGCTCACGGCCGCACTGGGTAGGCTCGTCCGATGACGGAACGCGAGGTCATGTCGTGGGACGACCTGGGCACCGGGGCGCGCGACCTCGCGCTCGCGGTTGCCGACGACGGCTACCGGCCGGACATGATCCTCGGTATCGCGCGCGGCGGCCTCCTGGTCGCGGGTGCGCTCGGCTACGCGCTCGGCGTGAAGAACACCTTCACGATGAACGTCGAGTTCTACACCGGGGTCGACGAGCGTCTCGACATCCCGATGATCCTCCCGCCGGTGCCGGACCTCGTGGACTTCGCCGACTTCAAGGTGCTGATCGCCGATGACGTCGCCGACACGGGCGCCACGCTCGAGCTGGTGAAGGAGTTCTGCGCAGGCAAGGTCGCCGAAGTCCGCTGCGCGGTGCTCTACGAGAAGCCGCGCTCGACAGTCCGCTGCGAGTACGTCTGGCGCCGCACCGACCGGTGGATCACCTTTCCGTGGAGTGCAGAAGACCCCGTCTTGCAGGGTATTCCCTCCGAGGCTTAGAGGTTCGACCCGAATTTGAAGGGCACTTCTGGATGGTGCCTCAGACGCGTCGCAGCTCGCCCGGGTCGGGCTTGAACGTAGGCACCGCTATGCCCTGCGCCCGCCCCCGGGCGACCTGCTTGGTCTGAGGCATCCCCAAAAGCACCCCAATTCAGGTCGAGCCTCTAGAACGCCGCCGGAGGGTCGGCTAGATTCGTTCCTCCCCCCGGCAATACGCGCTCCAAAGAGAGGAACACATTGACCAAGACGAAGTTCGCGCTCGCCGCGATTCTGGTCGTGACGGCTGCTGCAGCCGTTGCGCTCGCCGTGAGCACTGCGCCCGGATCTGCAAAGTCGAACGCCACGTTCAAGGCAGCGTGGATCTACGTCGGGCCACACAACGACGGCGGCTGGTCCCAGGCCCACGACAACGGTCGACTCGCGGTTCAGAAGGCACTCGGATCGAAGGTCAAGACGACCTACAAGGAAAACGTCCCCGAAGGCCCGCAGGTTTCCCAGGTGATCGAGAGCCTGATTCGTGACGGCAACAAGATCATCTTCGCGACGTCGTTCGGCTATCAGCCGGCGATGGTCGCGGCGGCGAAGAAGCATCCCGACGTCAAGTTCGAGATGGCGACCGGGTACCTCACGTCCAAGAACATGGCGGTCTACTACGGCGCAGGCGAGGACGCGATCTACCTGTCCGGCATCGCGGCAGGCGCCGCGACGAAGTCCGGCACGGTCGGCTACGTCGTGCCCTTCGCGATCCCCGAAGTGATCCGGCATACGAACGCATTCACGCTCGGCGTTCAGAAGGCGCATCCCGGTGCAGAGGTCAAGATCATCTGGACGAACTCGTGGTTCTCACCGGACAAGGAGAAGAAGGCGGCCGAGAGCCTGCACTCCGCAGGTGCTGACGTGATCGGGCAGAACGTCGACAGCCCGGCAGCCGGCCAGTACTCCGAGTCCGCAGGCGTCCCGTGGGTCGGTTACGACTCGAACGCGAAGAAGTTCGCGCCGAAGTCGTGGCTCACCGCAGCGGTCTACAACTGGGGCCCGTACTACACGGCGCGCACGAAGGCCGCCATGAACGGCACCTGGAAGACGGGCAGCTACTACGGGAACATGAAAGACGGCTTCACGTTGCTCGCGCCGTTCGGCCCACGTGTCTCGGCTGCGACCAAGAAGCTGATCGCGCGGGAGAAGGCGAAGATCATCAGCGGCAAGTGGAACGAGTTCAGCGGCCCGGTCTACGACCAGAAGGGCAAGCTGCGCATCAAGGCAGGGGCTCGTGCGTCGATCGGCGACCTCATGACCATGAACTACCTCGTGAAGGGCGTCATCGGGAGCCCGAAGGGCTAACGCCTCACTGGGCGGGCGAGACCCCGGTCTCGCCCGCTCTCCTCTTCATGCCAGCCGCGGTCGAGCTCCGAGGGATCACGAAGCGCTTCCCGGGCGTGGTCGCGAACGACGACGTGCACTTTGAGGCGGTCGAGGGCGAGGTGCATGCGCTGCTCGGCGAGAACGGCGCAGGCAAGTCGACGCTCTCGAACATTCTCACCGGGCTCTACCGGCCGGACGAGGGCGAGATCGCGATCAGTGGCAAGACGGTCTCCTTCTCGTCGCCACGTGACGCGCTCGACGCAGGCATCTGCATGGTGCACCAGCATTTCCGCCTCGTGCCTCCCTTCACGGTCGCGGAAAACGTGATCCTCGGCGACCATCGCGGCGAGGGGAAGAAACTCGTCGTCAATCCCCGGCGGATCGAGCGCCGCGTCGCCGAGCTGGGTGAGCGCTATCGCATCGCGGTCGATCCGCGCGCGCGGATCTGGCAACTCTCGCTCGGCGAGCAGCAGCGCGTCGAGATCCTGAAAGCGCTTTACCGCGAGGCGCGCATCCTGATCCTCGACGAACCCACTGCGGTGCTCACGCCGCAGGAGGCGGACTCGCTCTTCGCGACGCTCCGCGTGATGGCGGACGAGGGCCGCACGATCATCTTCATCTCCCACAAGCTGCACGAGGTGAAGGCGGTCTCGGACCGCGTCACCGTTCTGCGCGCCGGCAAGAACGTGGAGACGGTCCGGACGCAAGACGCGACGCCGCGCTCGCTCGCAGCGTTGATGGTCGGGCGTGAGGTGAACATGGCCGAGCGGATTCCGCGCGCAGGCGAGTTCGGCGAGGCCGTGCTGGAGATCGCCGACCTGCGGGCGGCCGGCGACCGCGGCAGAGAGACCTTGCGCGGCGTGTCGCTGACGGTGCGCGCCGGAGAAGTCGTGGCGATCGCGGGCGTCGCCGGCAACGGGCAGCGCGAGCTCGCCGAGACCGTCACGGGCATGCGCGCGCCGACCCGCGGGACGATCACCGTCGACGGCAAGAAGCTCCGCGGCGGCGATGCACGCGAGGCCATTCAAGCCGGACTCGCGCACGTCCCCGAGGACCGGCTGCACACCGGCGTGGCGCCGTCGCTGTCGATCGCCTCGAACGTCGTGCTCAAGTCCTACCGCGGGCGAGAGGTCGTCAAGGGACCTCTCCTGCGGCTCCGCACGATTCGCGACTACGCGGCGCTGTTGATCAAGCGCTACGACGTTCGCGGCGGTGGTCCCGATTTGCCGGCGCGCCGGCTCTCCGGCGGCAACTTGCAAAAGGTCGTGATCGCCCGCGAGTTCGAGGGCAAGCCGCGCGTGCTCGTGATCGCGTCGCCGACTCGCGGCCTCGACGTTGCCGCGATCGAGACCGTGCACCGCTACCTGCGGGAGGCTGCAGCCAACGGTGTCGGGGTGCTGCTCATCTCCGAGGATCTCGACGAGATTCTCGCGCTCGCCGACCGCGTCGCCGTGATCTACGAGGGCGCGATCGTCGGTGAGGTCGATGCAGCGAGCGCGACGGTCGAGGAAATCGGGCTGCTGATGGCCGGAGGTGGCGGCCCGTGATCCGCGTCGAGCGCCGCCTCACTCAGCCGAAGTGGCTGCTCTTCGCGGTCCCGGTCGGGTCGATCGTCGTCGCGTTCGGGGTGATGACCATCGTCCTGCTGGTCACCCACCACCCGCCGCTCCAGACCTTCGGTCGCCTGCTCAGCTCGGGCTTTGGCAGCACCCAGTCGCTGAACGACACGCTCATCTCCGCGACGCCGCTGCTCTTCACGGGCCTCTGTGCAGCCGTTGCGTTCCGCATGCAGCTCTTCAACATCGGCGGCGAGGGCCAGCTCTACGCAGGCGCTGTGCTCGGCGCCGCCGCGGGCATCGCCCTCGGCAACCACACGGGCTGGCTGTCGGTGCCGGCGATGATCGCGGCCGGGGCGATCGGCGGCGCCGCGCTCGCGCTGATCCCGGCGATCCTGCGGGCCTTCTTCTCGACGAACGAGATCATCACGTCGCTGATGCTGAACTACGTCGGCGCGCTCGTCGTGAACTACCTGATCTTCGACTCGCAGTCGTACTGGCGCGACACGTCGAGCGCAACGGCGAAGGTGTTCCCGCAAGGCAAGCCGCTGCCCGACGCGGCGAGCTGGCCGGTGCAGCACGTCGGCTCGCTGTACCTGCCCTTCGGGCTGCTGGTCGGCATCGTGATCGCGACCGTCGTATGGCTCCTCTACACGCGGACGCGCTTCGGGTTCGAGGTTCAGGTGATCGGCGACTCGCCGCGGGCAGCGTCGTACGCGGGCATGCGCACGCGGCGGAAGATTCTCGCGGTGATGGCGCTCTCCGGCGCGATTGCCGGGATCGGCGGGGCGAGCCAGGACGGCGACATCCGCCACAGCCTCGACCCACGCGGGCTGACGGCGGCCGGCTACGGCTACACGGGAATCGTGATTGCGGCGCTCGCGCGCTACAACCCGTTTGCGGTGTGCCTCGTCGCCTTCCTGATCGGCGGCTTGCAGAACGCGGGCTACACCTTGCAGGGTGTCGACTTCCCGTCGGGCCTCGTCGGCGTCATGCAGGGGCTCATCCTCTTCTCTGCGCTCGGCGGCGAGCTCCTCGTGCGCTACCGCCTGCGCGTCGTACGCGCGACGCGCTCGGCGGAGGCGTCGGCGTGATCAACAACTCGGTGTGGGTGGTGGTGCTCGCCTCCGCCGTCACCTACGGCACACCGCTCCTCTACGCAGCACTCGGCGAGTTGCTCACCGAGCGCGCGGGCGTGCTGAACCTCGGAGTCGAAGGGATGATGCTCGTCGGCGCCGTGATGGGCTTCTGGGCGGTCCAGCGCACCGGGTCACTCGCCCTGGCCGTCGTCGTCGCCGCGATCGCCGGTGCGTCGATGGCGCTGATTCACGCGTTTCTCGTGATCACGCTGCGCGCGAACCAGATCGTCTCGGGTCTTGCGCTTGTGATCTTCGCCGGCGCGGCCGGATTGTCGTCCTACCTGGGCAACGACCAGAACCTCGCCGACCAACCGGCGCGGCACGTGTTCTCCCCCGTGTTCCCGAAGTCGTGGCAGCGGTGGGACGTCGTCGGCCCGATCGTCTTCAAGCAGTCTGCGCTCGTCTACGCGTCGTGGGCGCTCGTCGTGATCGTCGGCCTGTATCTCAACCGAACGCGACTCGGCCTCAACGTGCGCGCGGTCGGTGAGTCTCCGGAAGCGGCCGACGCGATGGGAATCAACGTCACGGTGTACCGCTATGCGCACACGCTGCTGGGCGGCGCGTTCGCAGGTGTGGGTGGGGCCTGCGTCACGCTGTGGATCACCCCTCAGTGGGTGGACGGGATCACCGCCGGCGCGGGCTGGATCGCCATCGCGCTGGTGATCTTTGCGTTCTGGCGGCCGGCGCTCTGCCTCATCGGGGCGTATCTTTTCGGGGCGTTCTCGGGCATTCCGTATGCGTTCCAGGCGCGCGGCATCCTCAAGGGGATACCGCCGGAGCTCTTCCAGGCGCTGCCTTACGTGATGACCATCGTCGTGCTGGTGCTCGTTTCCAGCGCGGGGGCCCGGCGGCGCCTGGGCGCACCGGCCGCGCTCGGCACGCCGTATGTGCGCGAGGAGCGCTGAACGGTGCGTTGCGGAGCAAAACTCGGCGTTGTACGATTTACAATCTGGTGAAGAATTCCGACGGCGAGGACCGCGACCTGACGGCCCGCCCGGAAGAGGTCGACGCCTCAGCGGGCACGGGCGCCCTCGAGGCCGCCGCCGCGGTGCTCGCTGCCCGCCTGCAGGGCATGGGCGCCGACGCGGGCTTCGTCGCGACGATCTCGGCGGACCGGCGGACGGTGGAGGTCGCTCGCGTGACGCCGTTCTCGGACGTGCCGGTTCGCCTGGTCTTTCCCGCCGATGCCCCGTATCCGCTCGCGGCGGCGATCCGCAGCAACCGGCCGCTCTTCATCTCGAGCAACGACACACTGGCCTGCGACCACCCGGGCCTCATCCGGACGCGCGGCGAGGATCACGCCTGCGCCACGCTGCCGCTGCGCGGATCCGACGGAACCGTGCTCGGGTCGGCGAATGTCAGCTTCGAAGACCCGCGTGAATTCAGCGACGGCGACCGCACCGAGATCGAGAGCCTGTTCTCAGCGTGCAGAGACGCCCTCGTGCAGGCCATCGGCCGCCGCGAAGCTTGATGAGCTTCGAGGAGCGCGCGGCACAAAACGAAGTCCTGTTCCGCCGGGTCAACGAGGAGATCGAGAAGCTCGGCCAGGTCGAGCGGAAGACCGGCCGCTTCACGGCTTTTGTCTGTGAGTGCTCTGACGGCACGTGTGCGCAGCAGGTTCAGCTCACGATTCCCGAGTACGAGGAAGTGCGCTCGGAGAGTCGTTGGTTCGCGATCGCGCCGGGCCACGTGACCGAGGAGATCGAGCATGTCGTGCGGACGACCGACCGTTACGTGATCGTCGAGAAGGACACGCCGGTGACGGAGACGATCGTCGAGAACTCCGACCCGCGCGACTAGATGATTGGTTCCTAAGTCGCGTGGATGCGGGGAGGTTCTGCACCAAGCATTGAGGCTGGCTCGTGCGGGGCCAAGGCCGGTTGGCCTTGGTGTCGTGCGAGACGGGCGCAATGCGCCGTGTGCAGGGCCTCATCCGCGCCGCGCATGAGTTGGGAATCAATCATCTAACTAAGGGGTCGCCGGGACCGGGAAAAGCGGC
>JBKJQL010000051.1:0-10163 GCA_046594035.1 Gaiellaceae bacterium | reverse complement strand
CTCGAAGATCGCTGCGCGCGTGTCTTCCGCGCCGAGCTCGCCGCGGACGTAGCGGCCGTAGATCGCTTCACAGAAGACGGCGGCCTTCCACAACGCAAGCGCCTCGAACCAGGCGAGCGGCTCGACCTCGCGGCCGCTGCGCTCGACGTAGCGCTCGACGAGCTGCGCGCGGGAAGGGAACCCTGGCTCTGCAGTGACCGGTGTCGACCCGAGCGCGCTCGCCTTGCCGTTCGGCTCGCTATAGGTCGCGAGCAGGTAGCCGACGTCCGCACGCGGGTCGCCGATCGCTCCCATCTCCCAGTCGAGCACGGCGAGGATCCGCGTTGGATCGTCGGGCGAGACCATCATGTTCCCGAGGCGGTAGTCGCCGTGCACGACGGTCGGTGGCAACGCGTCGGGCACGTTCTCGGTCAGGAAGCGCCCGACCTGATCGACGGCGGCGATCTCGCGTGTCTGGTTGATCTCCCAGAGCTGCGCGAAGCGCTTCACCTGACGTTTGAGGTAGCTGCCCGGGCGTGCGAACGCCTCGAGCTCAGGCCCTTGCGCCGAATGGATCTCGACGAGCGTGTCGACGAGGTCCATCCCGAGTGCGAAGCGCGCGTCGTCCGACTCAAGGCCCGGCGGCAACTCGTCCGTGATCACGTGCCCCTCGAGGAAGCGCATCACATAGAAGGGAACGCCGATCACGCTTTCGTCGTCGCAGACGGCGACGATCTCCGGGAGCCGCCCGAACCCCGCCGCGCGAACCGCGTTCTGCAATCCGGCCTCGCGCACCATGTCGTGTGCCGAGGGCGGCAGCGGGGGCCGGGGAGGGCGGCGCAGGACGAAGCGCTCCCCGCCGCGCTCGAGCAGGAAGGTGAAGTTGGAACCGCCGCCATCTCCAATTCGGGTCGCGGTGATCGGTCCCGAGCCGAGCCTCTGGGCATCGAGGAACGCCGCGACGTTCTCGAGGATCAAGAGCGGTGCCTTCATCGCTGCGATGCTACGCGCCGTGAGAAGAAGGCTCTACCTGATGCGGCATGCCGAGGTCTCGTACGTCGGCGAGCGCAACCCCGAGGTCGTGCGGCTGACCGCGCGCGGGCTTGAGCAGGCTGCGGCCGCGCACCGGGCCGTCGAGGACGTGCACTTCGACATCGTTGTGACAAGCTCGCTGCCGCGCACGGTCGAGACGGCTTCTGTAGTTGCGCCTGGTACCGAGACGGTGCAGTTGACGGCGTTCGACGAGTGGCGCGGCGGGCGGCTGGACGCGATCCCGTCCGAGGAGCTCGAGCAGGTCTTCACCGGCTCACTCCACATCCAGGATGAGGAGGCGCGATTCCTAGGCGGCGAGTCCCTCGGTGAGGCGCTCGACCGCGTTCTGCCCGGGTTCGACCAGTTGATGGCCGAGAAGTGGGAGACCGCGCTCGCCGTCTTCCACGGTGGCATCAACCGCATCCTCATCTCACACGCGCTCGCCGGCGGCCGCGCGTACTTCGGCAATTTCGAGCAGGCACCGGCGTGCATCAACGTGCTGGATCACGGCGACACCGGTTGGATCGTGCGGACGGTGAACTACATCCCGTACGACCCATTGCACCCCGCGCGCACGACCACGATGGAGCACCTGTGGTCGGAGCTGAAGACGTGGCTCGACGAACGCGCCTGACAGGTACTCGTCGGCCAAGCCGTTCCGAGCCATCTCAGATGGACAGTCCAGGGTCACAAGACTGTGGCGAACAATCCACAGTCTGCGGTCATCCCAGCAGCAAAGCCCTTTCTCGTCTGCCGCATGGGACACGGCTCGTGGTCAGACCGCGGTGAACTGCCTGCGCGCTGAGGAGTTAGCCGGCGGCGGTCGCGCACACGCCGGCTAAGGCCACGGCGATGCCGACTTGTTGCGCTCGCGCCAGGCGTTCGCCCAGGAGGACGTGGGCGAGGAGGACCGTGACGACCGGGTACAGCGAACCGAGGACTGCGACGAGCGCGAGCAGGCCGTGACCCGCTGCGAACGCGAACAATCCGTTGGCGGCGACGTCCGCCAGGCCGACGGCCACGACTGCGCCGAGCGCGGAGCGGGGGAGCCGCAGCGTCGAGCGCCTGGCACCGGCGACCGCGACCAGCAGGCCGAGCGACGCAACGCGCGCGCCCGTCAGCGTCGAGAGCGGATCACCCTGGATGCTGCCGAGCCCGAGGAAGTACACGAAGAGCCCGAGCGCCACGGCGGCGACAACCGCGAGGGCGACGGCGCGCGCCCGTTCCGGCGAATCGCCGCGGCGCTCGTCAAGCGAGGCGAGCACGGCGCCGCCGAGCGCGGCGGCTGCACCCAACAGAGCGACCGTGGAGGGACGCTCGCCCGTCCCGAGTGAGATCAGGAACGGCACGAGCGCGCCGCACGCTGCGATCGGCGAGACGACGCTCATCGTCCCGAGCGAAAGCGCACGGTAGAACGCCGCCAGTCCGGTGCCGCCGCCGAGACCTGCGAGCAGCCCCAGCCCGAACGAGCGCCAGCCGATCTCCCCGCGCACGGCGACGACCGCGAGCAGCGCGACGAATCCCGCCGCCTGCGAGACGACCGTGACCGCGAACGTCGGCAGCCGCTTTGTCAGCGAGCCGCCCGCGAAGTCTGCAGAGCCCCAGACCAGAGACGAGCTGAGCGCCAGGAACAGCGCTAGGGCGTTCAGAGCCTCTCGACCAGCATCGCCATTCCCTGCCCGCCGCCGACGCACATCGTCTCGAGGCCGATCGTGCGATTCATCGTCTCGAGGTCGTTGAGCAGCGTGCCCATGATGCGAGCACCGGTCATGCCGTACGGATGCCCGACCGCGATTGCACCGCCGTGCGGGTTCAGCTTGTCGCTGAACGGGTCGACGCCGACGTCGCGGCACACGGCGATCACCTGCGCGGCGAACGCCTCGTTCAGCTCCATCACGTCGACGTCGTCGATAGTCATGCCGGCTTGCGCGAGTACCTTGCGCACGGCTTCGATCGGGCCGACGCCCATGATCTCCGGCGCGACGCCCGACACGCTCGACGCGATGATCCGCGCGCGTGGCTTGAGCCCGAGCTCGCGGGCGCGGTCGGCCGACATGACGACCACGGCGGCGCCGCCATCGTTCAGCGGGCAGGCATTGCCCGCCGTGACGCGGCCGCCAGGCTTGAACACGGGGTCGAGCGACGCCAGCTTCTCGTAGGTCGAGCTCGCGCGCGGGCCGTCGTCGGCCTCGACGCCGTTGTACGGGGTGATCTCGCGTGCGAAGAACCCGGAGCTCTGCGCGGCGACCGCGCGCTCCTGCGACTGTTGTGCGAAGCGGTCCATCTCCTCCCGCGAGACGTCCCATTGCTCGGCGACGTTCTCCGCCGTCAGGCCCATCGGGATGTAGACGTTCGCGATCGGCGCGTTGTCGCCGAACAGCGCGGGGTGGAGCTCTTCCTCCGACTTCGGGTAGCCGCTGACCTGCGAGGTCGACTCGACACCGCCGGCGACGAACACGTCGCCCTCGCCGGCCTTGATCGCGTGGAACGCCATCCGGATCGTCTGGAGGGACGACGCGCAGAAGCGGTTGACGGTGGTGCCCGGCACGCTCAACGGTAGTTCCGCGAGGAGCGCCGCGCGACGGCCGAGGTTCATGCCCTGTCGCTCCTGCGGGAACCCGCAGCCGATCATTACGTCGACGATCTCCTCGCGGGGGAGCTCGGGCACCTGGTCGAGCGCCGCCTTGATCGCGAACGCTGCGAGGTCATCGGGACGGGCATCGACGAGCGAGCCCTTGGCGGCACGGCCGATCGGCGTGCGCGCAGTTGAGACGATCACGGCTTCTGGCATGTGCGCATCTTGCCGGAACGAAAAGGGCCGGCGCTGCATCGATCTGCGGCGCCGGCCCTTTCGTCACGCTGGAACGGTGGTGCGGCTCAGGCGCCGCGGCCGTTGATCAACTTGCCGAGCGGCTGGAACGCGTTGTTCTGGTACTGGACGAGGTTCACCTGAGAGATCGGGAACTGGTCCGAACCCTTCGTGATGATCGCCACTCCCGGCAACGCGTAGGGATTCGCCTTCCGCGTCTTCGTCGAGAAGTTCATCGTGCGCACCGCCTTCATCAGGCTCGCCCGTGTCAGATTCCTGCCGGCGGCCTGAAGGACCTGCACGATGTTCCACGCCTTGGCGACCCCGTAGATGTTGAGGCCGTCGTTGGCGTTGGACTTCGGGGCGTACTTGGCCATGATCTGACGGTACGCCTTCATCCCCGGCAGCTTGTTGTAGATCCGGTTCGCCGGGTCGAGCAGGTAGCTGACCGTGATCGTTCCGTTGGTGATCGTCGAGCCGCTCTTCGTCGCGATCGTCAGGAACGCGTCGGTCGCGGAGACCGAGTTGGTGATCACGTGCGCCGGCGTCCAGCCGAGCTTCGTCGCCACGACGTACGACTGGATGGTCGGCGTCGGTGTCGCGAAGATCACGAACGTGTCGGCACCGGACGCCTTCAGCTTCGCAACCTGCGCCGCGGGAGCCCCGGTTCCGAGGTCGTACGCGGCCGTTGCGACGATCTGCGTCTGGTACTGCTGCGTGAGGCCTGCTTTGAGCCCGCGCAGGTAGTCGTTGCCGTAATCGTCGTTCTGGTACAGAACGCCGAGCTTCGCGGTCGGGAAGTTCTTGACGACGTACTTCCCGTAGATCGAGCCCTCGGCCTCGTAGTCCGGCTGCCAGCCCTGCGTCCACGGATACTGCGACCAGTCACGATCGAACGTGGTCGCGCCCGTGGAGACGAAGAGCTGCGGCACCTTGTTGTCGTTCAGGTACTGCCGCACGGCCAACTGAGGCTCCGTACCGAGGCCGCCGACGAGCGCGAATGCGTGATCCTGCTCGACGAACTGATGGGTCAACTGAACGGTGTTCGCCGGGTTGTACCCGTCGTCCTGGTACTTCCACACGATCTTGCGGCCGTTGACGCCGCCGTGCTTGTTGATGTACTGGAAGTACGCGTCCATCCCGACCGGGATCGGGGCGTATCCGGATGCCGGGCCGCTCAACGGGAACGTCCCTTCGAGCAGAATGGTGCTCGCAGTGACACCAGGGGTGGAGGTCGGCGCTGCGCCGGCCGTCACCACGACCGCGGCTGCGATGAGCGCCGCCGCGGCGAGGAGCAAGAACGTTCTCTTCATGCGCTTCTGCCTCCTTTGGGGGAGTGACCTGGGGGGTGGTCCAGGCGAACTATACGAGGGTGCACGGGGAAAGAGAAGGCGTCAGGGCCGCTCGTCGGCGGTCGAGCGGCCCTTTGCCCATGCGGCAAGGGCCGTCCTGCCGAGCACGAACCGCCGCACGAGGCCGGCGGCCCCAGCGGGCGCCACGTAGAGCGTGAGCAGCAGCACCAGGCCGTAGACGACGAGCGACGAGCCGGGCGCCCGCGTGTTGATGTGATGGACGTTGCTGAAGAGGTCGAGCAGCCACGGCCCCCACGTGATGCGGATGAACTCGACGAAGAGCGCTCCGAAGACCATCCCTCCGAGCGATCCGGCGCCGCCGAGGACGATCCCCACGAGGAGCAGGATCGACAGGTCGATCGGGAAGGTGTCCGGGTTCACGTAGGTGACGGCGATCGCGAAGAGGCCGCCGGCCACGCCGCAGTAGAGCGCCGAGATGCCGAAGGCGACGGTCTTCACCCACGGCGTCGAGACGCCGCTCCCCGTCGCTGCGATCTCGCTGTCGCGGACGGAACGGAGCGCGCGCCCGAAGCGGCCCCGAACGGTGGCGTACGCGACGGCGAGCATCACGAGTGCGACGGTCCAGGAGACGATGTAGATCCACACGGACGGGTTCGTGTGAATCCCCAGCTGCGACTGTGCGGTCGGCAACTGCTTCCCGAGCGTGCCGCCGGTGAAGTGCGGAAACCGCTTCAGCAGTCCGATGAACGACAGCGGGATCGCGAACGTCGCCAGCGCGAGGTAGGGGCCGGCGAAGCGCGTGGCGGGGAGACCGAACGCAAGGCCCGCCAGACCCGCGACGATGCCTGCGACCGGGAGGGTCAGCAGGTTGTTCCAGCCGTGGTCGACGACGAGGATCGTCGTCGCGTACGCCCCGATGCCCATGAAGGCACCGTGGCCCAGCGAGATCTGGCCCGTGAAGCCGGTCAGGATGTTCAGGCCAAGCAGCGCGATCAGGTAGATCCCGACAAAGGCGAGCTGGAAGGTCCGGTAATTGCTGGCGAAGTGCGGCGCGATCGCGACCGCGGCGACCAGGATCGCGAAACCGAGGTAACCGAAGCGGAACTTCATACGCGCCGCACCACCACGCGGCCGAACAGCCCGGCCGGCTTCACGAGCAGGACGACGAGCAGGATCAGGAGTGCGACCGGGAGACGCAACTCGGGGGTCACCGGGTGCACGTAGGTCCCGAGCATGCTCAGCAAAACGCCGAGGCCGAGCCCGCCGACGACCGCGCCGACCGGGCTCTCGAGCCCCCCGAGGATCGCGCCGGCGAAGGCAAAGATCAGGACCGCCTGCATCATGCTCGGGGAGAGGAAGTTCGTCGGGGCGCTCATCATCCCGCTGACCGCGCCGAGTACCGCGGCAAAGCCCCAGCCGAGCGCGAGCAGCCAGGACGTGCGCACGCCAAGCAGCCGCGCTGCGGTCGGATTCACTGCGCCCGCGCGCATCGCGAGGCCGAGCTTCGTGAAGCGGAAGAAGAGCCACAGGGCGACCACACACGCGAGGGTGACGCCGAACGTCCCGGTGTCCTGCTTCGAGATGTGCACGCCGCCGATCACCCAGGTGCTCGTCGGGAACGGGCTCGGGAAGAACTTCAGCTCCGGCGACCAGATCCACGCTGCCAGGCCGTTGAGGATCACGAGCAGCGCGATCGTCGCCATCACAACCGTCAGAACGCTCGCACGCTCGAGGGGCTTCAGCACGACGCGCTGCAGTCCGACGCCGAAGACGAAGGCGATCAGGAGAGTGGCGAAGAACATCGGCCAGTACGAGAGCTTGTGGCCGAAGTGGGAGTGCGTATAGAGCGCGTAGGCGAGGTACGTGGTGAACATCGCCAGTTCGCCCTGCGCGAAGTTGATCACCTCGGTCGCCTTGTAGATCAACACCAGCGCGAGCGCGAGCGACGCGTAGATAGCACCTTCGGCGAGCCCGGACATCAGCGCCTGGAAGAACTGCTGCATGGTCTCTAATACCCCAGGTACGCCGAGCGCACCGCGTCGTCGGATTTCAATTCGTCGGCCGTGCCGGAGATCGCGACGTTCCCCGTCTCGAGGACGTACGCGCGGGATGCGGTCGCGAGCGCGATCGCGGCGTTCTGCTCGACGACGAGCACGGCGAGGCCCTCCTTCTGGTTCAGGTCGCTGACGACCCGGAACACTTCGCGCGTCACGAGCGGCGCGAGCCCGAGCGACGGCTCGTCGAGCATCAGGAGTCGCGGCCGCTGCAGGAAGGCGCGCGCGAGCGCGAGCATCTGCTGCTCCCCACCGGAGAGCGTCCCGGCCTGCTGGTTGCGCCGCGACTCGAGCCACGGGAAGTACGTGAGCACCGTGTCGAACTCGGGGCGGCCGCGGCGCATGTACGCGCCCATGCGCAGGTTGTCCCACACCGTCAGCTCGGCGAAGATCCCGCGTCCCTCGGGCACGTGCGCGATCCCGGCGCGCGCGACCGCCTCGGGGCCGGCGCGTCCGAGCCGCTTGCCCGCGAAGACGACGTCACCTTCACGGCGCACCGTGCCCGAGACGGCACGCAGCGTCGTCGTCTTGCCGGCGCCGTTTGCTCCGAGCAGCGCCACGATCTCTCCGTCGTTCACGGTGAGGGAGACGTTGTGCAGCGCGGCGATCTGCCCGTAGCGCGCGGAGACGTCTTTCAGTTCGAGCAGCGGGGCCATCGCGGGCGATACCTTCTCATGCGTGGAGGCTGTCGAGAAGGGAGTGCATCGCATCACGTTCGCGCTCCCGCTCGGAATCGACCACGTTCACTGCTATCTCCTGCGCTCCTCGAGCGGCGGCTGGATCCTGGTGGACACCGGCCTCGGCTCCCGGGATCCGGAGGCCAAGTGGCGCGGAATCCTCGACGAGCTCGACGCTCCGATCGAGCGCATCGTCGTCACGCACATGCATCCCGATCACGTCGGCGGCGCGCGGGACATCCAGGAGCTGACCGGAGCGCCGGTCTCCCAGGGCCGTGAGGACTATGCGCAATGCGTCGCCGCCTGGGGGCAGAGGGACACGGAGCGGTTCGTCTCGCACTGGTCGTCGCACGGGGTGCCGGGACTCACGGTGGAGGGAATCGCCGAGGACTCGGAGCGGCTGATGGCCGCCGTGCACTGGGTCGAGGATCCCGAGCTGCTCGACGTGGGCGACGAGGTGGACGGATGGCGCATCGAGGTGCTTCGCGGCCACGCGGACGGTCACATCGTGCTGATCCGGGACGGCGTGATGATCGCCGGGGACACGATCCTGAACGGGATCACGCCGGCAATCGGCCTCTATCCGAATTCCCGGCCGGACCCGCTCGGCGACTATCTCGAGACGCTCGACCGGATCGAGGAACTGGCGCCGCGCGTCGCCTATACGGGCCATCGCTCGGCCGTTCGGGATGTCGCCGCACGGGCCTGCGCGATCCGCGATCACCACGTCGAGCGCCTCTCGAAGGCAGAGGAGGCCCTCGACGGCAAGCCGCTCTCCGGCTATGACGTCTCGCTGGCCCTGTTCCCCGGAGACCTGCCGCCGACCCTGCGCCGCTTCGCCACCGCCGAGTCGCTCGCCCATCTCGAGCGCCTCGTCCACCTGGGCCGGGCCGGCCGCGACGGGCTGGGGTACGTCAAAACGGGGATCTAGGGCACGCGTCGCCGGGAGCAGACGGCGGCGGCCGGGGCGGCCAGAGTGTGCCCATGACCTCGCCCCGCCTCCTGCTTGCAGCCGGATCCGTCGCAGCCACCCTTGCTGGGATCGTTCCGGTGCTCTCACACGGTGCCGCAGCCGCAACAGAGCCTTTGCAGGTAGGCGCGGCGGGTGTCTCCCTCTCCGTCGAGCAGCTTCCGTCGGGGCGGGCCTACAAGACCACGCTCGTCGTGCCCGCCGGATCCCACGCGCTGACGGGGGTCGCCTCCGGCAGCCCCCGGCTCGCCGCGCTCTCGCAGCTCACGGTCACGCGGAGCTCCGACGGCGCGATTCTCTTCACCGGCTCGGTCGCGACGTTCCGCTCGCTGCCGGTCACGCCCGGGTCGTCGCTCGTCCTTCAGGTGCAGAAGCCGGTCGGCTTCCGGGGCCTGGCGGCCGGCGCGCAGCTCCGCTGGAACTAGTAGAGGCCTAGATCGGCGGATACCATTGAGGGCGTGAAGCCGCTTCGGATCGGCGTTCTCGCCGTGCAGGGGAACTTTCGTGAGCATGCGCAGATGCTGCGCCGGCTCGACGTCGACGTGGTCGAGGTTCGGAAGCCGGAACAGCTCGACGGCCTCGACGGCCTCGTCATCCCGGGTGGAGAGTCGACGACGTTCATGAGGCTGATGCGGCTGTACGGCCTCGACACCGCGCTCGCCGAGTTCGCAGCTCCCGTGTTCGGGACGTGCGCCGGGATGATCGTGCTCGACCGCAACCATCTCGGGCTCGTCGACATCTCGGTGCGCCGCAACGCGTTCGGCCGGCAGGTCGCGTCGTTCGAGACCGACCTCGACGTCGCCGGGATCGACTCGCCGGTGCGCGCGGTGTTCATCCGCGCCCCGTGGGTCGAGGAGGTAGGGCCCGGCGTGGAGGTCCTCGCCGAGGTCGACGGCCGCCCTGTGCTCGCGCGGGAGGGCAGGTACCTCGTTGCCGCGTTTCATCCCGAGCTCACGGACGACACTCGCCTGCACGAACAGTTCTTGGAGCTCGTCAGAGAGGAGCAGAGTGTCCGGGCATAGCAAGTGGTCGTCGATCAAGCACAAGAAGGGCGCTGCGGATGCCAAGCGCGGCAAGCTCTTCTCGAAGCTCTCGCGCGCGATCATCGTCGCGGCGAAGGAGGGCGGCGGCGACCCCACGAACAACCTCGCGCTCCAGAACGCGATCGAGAAGGCCAAGTCCTACTCGATGCCGAAGGACAACATCGACCGCGCGATCGCCAAGGGCTCGGGTGCGGACGCCGACGCCGACACGTTCGAGACGATCGTTTACGAGGGCTACGGCCCGGAGGGGGTCGCGGTGATCGTCGAGGCGCTGACCGACAACAAG
>JBKJQL010000203.1:0-3527 GCA_046594035.1 Gaiellaceae bacterium | reverse complement strand
GGCCGTCGTCGAACGCGCTCCCACGCACCCAGAGCGTCACGCGCGCGTCGTGCGTCTCGGACGGATTCAGGTAGACGCAGCCGAGCACCTCCGACTCGTCGGGCGTCACGACGGTGTACGCGAACGAGCGGCGGAGCTCGAACTCCTTCTGGTGCCAGCCGAGATCGACGAGGTTGAGCTCGATCGTCGGGACGAAGGCGGGCCTGGGCTCACCCAGGTGATCGACGCGGTCGTTGATCGCGTCGAAGTCCTGCTCCACGTCGTCGATCGTGAGCATCCGCAGCCGGAAGCGCTCGTGCTCGAGGCCGGCAGGGACCTCGAAATCGTCGGCCACCAGTTCGAACACGAGGCGATCTTGTCCCGAATGGACACGAACAGATGTTCGTACTAGCATCGGGCGGATGCAGCTGCGCCTGGACGCCGCGGACCGGCTGGTCGAGCTCGTCGAGGAGCGGCGTGGCCCCGTTGCAGCCGACGACGCTGCTCGCAAGGTGCTGCGGCTCGGCAACGCCGTCCCGGTCGGGCTGGCGCGCTCGCTGCTCGACGAGGCGGTGCGCGCCGACGCGCGCCTGCGCTGGTCGGGCGACCTCGTTGTCCTCGCGGATGCGCCCGGAGAGGCGCTCGCGCTCGAGGACGCGACGTTCGTCGTCTTCGACCTCGAGACGACCGGGCTCCGGCCCGGAACCGCGCGACCGTGCGAGTTCGGCGCGGTGCGCGTGCAGCACCTTCAGCTGGCGGAGCGTTTCCAGACCCTCGCAAACCCCGGTGCGCGTCTGCAGCCGGGTGTCGCCGCGCTGACGGGACTGCGCGACGAGGAGCTGCGGCGTGCGCCTCCGGTCTCGGCCGTGACCCGTCGCTTTCTTGCCTTTGCGGGAGATGCGGTGCTCGTCGCGCACAACGCGCGCTTCGACATGGCGTTCCTCGACAACGAGACGATGCGACTCACGGGGAATCGCGTGGAGGCGACGGTCGTCGACACGGTCGGGCTCGCGCGCCGACTACTCGGTCGTCAGCCCGCGAACCTCGCGGCGCTGTCACATCGTTTCGTCACCGACGCAAGGCCGTGTCACCGCGCGCTGCCCGACGCGGAGGCGACCGCAGAGATCCTGATTGCGCTGATCGGCATGGCACAGGAGCGTGGAGCTCGGACGGTTGCCGACCTCGTCGAGCTCGCAGCGACCCGTCCTCGGCGTGTGCACCGCAAGCGAAGCCTTGCGTTCGGCGCGCCGCAGCGACCCGGTGTCTATCTCTTTCGTGATGCGCACGACCAGGTGCTCTATGTCGGCCGAGCGCGCGACCTGCGCGCGCGTCTGCGCTCCTACTTCCGCTCGGAGCAGCAGCGGCCCGCGGTCGAAGCCGCCCTCGGCGCGCTCGAAAAGGTCGAGTGGCGCGTGCTCGGCTCGGAGCTCGAGGCATCGCTCGAAGAGCTGCGCCTGATCCGCGAGCTGCGTCCGCCCGCAAACGCGCGCTCGGCGCGCCCCGATCGCTATGTCTATCTCCGCCGGCGTGGTGACGGTGTCGTCTGCTCGTCCGAACCGAATGAGCTCGGCCCGATCAAGAGCAGGCGTCGCGCGAAGCTCGCTGCGCGCGCGCTACAGGGCGTGGAGTGGGAGACACCGGGCGACGCGCTGCCGAAGCTGCGCGCGAAGCTGAAACAGCTCGCGCACGAGCTGCGCTTCGAAGACGCCGCGCGGTTGCGCGATCGCATCGACGCGCTCGAGCACGTCGTGCGCGAGATCCACCGCGCGCAACAGTTGCGCGAGCTCACTGTCTGCGTCGTCGCGCCCGGCGACCACGAAGGCTCGCGCCGCGGGTTCTGGATCGCGAAGGGTCAGGTGGTCGACGTGCGCCCGTTTACCGGAATGCGCGGCCTCGAGTGGGAGGCTGGGCTGGCCGCCGTCGCGCGGGCGGAGCGAACGCTCGCACCGGATGCGGCGGACGACCTGCTGACGGTGGCGGCGTTCATCCGCAGGCCGCCTCCCGAGCTGGAAGTGATCGCACTGGCACACTTGCAGCATGGAGCAGCTGCGTAGCCGAGCACTGGGAGAAGGCTGGCGCAAGCTGGTCGCCGACGGCGTCGCTGCGACCCCCGTCTCACTGAAGCGCGGGCCTGCCGTCAAGGTGGTCGACGGCCCGAGGACGGAGACCGTGCCGCGCGAGGAGTGGCCGGCACGGCTCGATGCGCTGCTCGAAACGGCGCGCAACGTCCACCTCCTGTCTCCGGAAGGAGACCTGCATGCGCGGCGCACGAAAAAGGGCAACTGGCTCGTTTCGCACGGCAAACCGTCATCCGAGGTTCCGGTGGACGAGACGCACGACCGAGAACGGGTGCGCGCCCTGCCCGCTGACCATCCGCTGTTCCGCGCGACGAAGATCTCGCGGGACAAGGAACGGCAGGTTCAGCACTACATCGAGTTGCTGCGTCCGCTGCCGGTGTGGGAGCGCGATCGCATTCGCGTCGTGGACGCAGGGTGCGGCAAGGCGTACATGAGCCTTGCGCTCGTCGCCTACGGCCGCGAGGTCGGCACATGCGTCGAGCTCGTCGGGCTCGACACGAACCCGCAGGTGATCGACACCGTGCGTGTGATCGCGGCAACCCTCGGCTACGACGAAGCGCGATTCGAAGCGACGTCGATCGACGAGTACGAGAGCGACGAGCCGATCGACATGCTCGTCTCACTGCACGCGTGCGATACCGCGACCGACGAAGCGCTCGCTGCAGGTGTGCGACTCGGTGCGGAGTCGATCGTCGTCGCGCCGTGCTGTCATCACGAGCTCGCCGCGCAGATTGCGGGCCAGAAGGATGCGCTGCTCCGCCACGGCCTGTTGCTCGGCCGCCAGGCCGATCTCGTCACCGATGCGCTGCGTGCGTCCGCGCTCGAGATGCTCGGCTACCGGGTCGACGTGATCGAGTTCGTCTCCGCCGAGCACACAGCGAAGAACCTGATGCTCCGCGCCGAGCGGGCGCCGTCCGCGTCACGTGCCAATCGGGCCGCCGCCGAGTACGTGGAACTCCGAGACCGCTGGGGTGTCGCGCCTGCGATCGAGCGGCTCCTGGGGGGCCGTCTGCCCGTATCTCCAGGGGCCTGATCCCCGTTTTTACCCTGTAATCGATAGGGAGGAGCACCACTGTGGGAATCCTTTGGATCATCCTGATCGTCGTGCTCGTACTCGCGCTGCTCGGCTTCTTCGGCCGCGGCGTTTGGTGAACCGGCATTAGATGGTTGATGCCACGATTGCGCCCGCCCGGGAACGGCGCAGACGCGGCGCAGGACGCCCGCCTCGCCCTTGAACAGCCTCCCGGCTGTCCTGCGGGCGAGTCGAACGTCCTGCTTGGTCTGGATCCGCCCCCACACCACGCCCCCGTGGCATCAACCATCTAGGTCCTACGAAACGCATTCCTGGGCCGCCCCGCCGATGCGGGGCGGCCCTTTGTGCGCTACAACCAGTAAATGGACGAGACTGCCGAGCTGCTCCGCCGGGCCGACCTCGCACTGTCCCTGCCGCGCCTCGGGGGAATGGCGCGG
>JBKJQL010000182.1:0-4860 GCA_046594035.1 Gaiellaceae bacterium | reverse complement strand
CCGACGATCGCGTCGCGGCCGTCGGGGTAGCGCACCCATGCCTTGTGCGCGGCGAGGAAGCGACGCTGATCCTCTTCGGGCCCGACTACGACGGCACGCACAAGGCATGGGTGCGCTACCCCGACGGCCGCGACGCGATCGTCGGCGGTAGCCAGGTCGAACGGGACTAGAGGACGCACCTGCGGACGTAGGGTTGCCGAGTGCCGAGTAGCTCTCCTACGGGTCGTCAATTCGAGATCTCGTTCGCCGATCAGCGGGCCTGGATCGTCGAGGTGGGTGGTGGGTTGCGCCGCTACACGGCCGGTGATCGCGAGGTCGTCGACGGGTACGGAGAAGACGAGCCCTGTCGGTCGGGGCGCGGGCAGTGTCTGATCCCGTGGCCGAATCGGATTCGCGATGGGCGCTACGAGTTTGCGGGTGCGGCTCAGCAGTTGGCGTTGTCCGAGCCGACGAGGCAGAACGCGATCCACGGCCTCGTTCGCTGGGCGAACTGGACGCCGGAGAAGCTCGATGCCGACCGCGTCGTCATGTCATACGTGCTGCATCCACAACCCGGGTATCCGCACACGCTGCTGCTTTCGATCGAATATCGCCTCGACGCGCGCGGACTCACAGTCGAGACCTCCGCCCTGAACGCCGGGCCGACGAAGTGCCCGTTCGGCGCGGGTGCTCATCCTTATCTGGCTCCACGCACGGGCAAGGTCGACGACACGGTCTTGCAGGCGCCCGGCCGCACACGACTGATCGCTAATGAACGCGGCATCCCGACCGGCGCCGAATCGGTGGCGGGCACCGAATTCGATTTCCGTGAACCGCACACGATCGGGTCGCTGCGGCTGGACACGGCGTTCACCGACCTGGAACGCGGCACTGACGGGACGGCTCGCGTCCAGTTCGACGGCACGACGCTGTGGTTCGGCGAGCAGTACACGCATCTGATGCTCTTCTCCGGCGACCCGTTGCCCGACATTGCACGTCGCGCGCTCGCGGTCGAGCCGATGACCTGCGCGCCGAACGCGTTTCAGAGCGGTGACGGGCTGCTGAGACTCGCGCCGGGTGCGTCATTTGTGGCCAGGTGGGGAATCAAGCCCGCATGACTTCGAAGAGCTCCGGCGAGCTGGACGGAAAAGTTGCGATCGTCACGGGCGCGGGCAGCGGCATCGGCTTCGCGATCGCGGAGCTGTTCGCGGAGAACGGCGCTGCGGTGGCGATCAACTACCTCGGTCACGGCGACGACGCAGCAAAGCTCGCCGCGAAGATCGAGCAGAGCGGCGGCCAAGCGGTCGCGCTCGAGGCGGACGTCTCGTCCAAGTCCGCCGTCGAATCGCTCGTCGCAACGGTCGTCGAGCGCTTCGGCAAGCTCGACGTGCTCGTCAACAACGCGGGGATCGAGCAGTCACAGCCACTGCTCGAGATCGACGAGGCGAACTGGGACCGCACGCTCGCGGTCGACCTCAAAGGCCCGTTCCTCTGCCTGCAAGCAGCTGCGCGGCGCATGCAGGAGCACGGCGGCTCGATCGTCAACATCTCCTCGATCCACGAGGATTTCCCGTTCCCGGGCTTCACTCCCTATGCCGCGGCGAAGGGCGGCTTGCGGATGCTGATGCGCAACGCGTCGCTCGAGCTCGCGCCGTACGGGATCCGCGTGAACAACATCGCGCCGGGAGCAATCGCGACGCCGATCAACGCAGCGACGCTCGCCGATCCCGTCAAGGTCAAGCGGCTCCAGGAGCTCGTGCCGCTGCGGCGCATGGGCACGGCCGAGGAGGTCGCTCAGGTCGCGCTCTTCCTGGCGTCGGAACGGGCCTCGTACGTGACCGGTTCGACCTACTACGTCGACGGTGGCATCGTGCAGCACGCCGAGGCGCTCTGACCGCATGGCCCGCAAGCGCATCGCGATCCTGTTCGACATCGACGGCACGCTCATCGATACGGGTGGCGCCGGCGCCCGATCGTGGCTGCTTGCTTTCGACGAGCTCTATGGCATCCCCGCGGACATCGGGAAGTTCACCGACACCGGCATGACCGATCCCGACGTCGGCGCAAAGACGTTCGAAGCGGTACTGAAGCGCAAACCCGAGGGCGACGAGTTCGACCAGCTCCTCGAGCGCCGGCAGCACTTCCTGCACGAGACGGTTGCGGAGTCGACGGGCTATCGCGTTCTGCCGGGCGTGGAGGAGCTTCTGCCGCGGCTGCTCGCCGACGGCTGTCTCCTCGGGATCGTCACGGGCAACACGGAACCCGCCGCGCACATCAAGCTGCACCGCGCAGGGCTGAACCGATTCTTCTCTTTCGGCGGCTACGGATCCGACTCCACCGACCGCGGCGAGCTAACGAGGATCGCGTACGAACGCGCGTCGCTCACCTTCGGCGCGAGGGTCGCGGCCGACCAGGCAATCGTCGTCGGCGACACACCGCATGACGTCGAGGGTGCCCACGCAGCCGGACTCGAATGCCTGGGCGTCGGTAGCCACAAGTTCGACGTCGACGAACTCCGCAAAGCCGGTGCCGACTACGCAGTCGCTTCGCTCACCGACGAACTGCCGATCTGAACATGCGCCGCGTGCTCGTGGCCGTGACGCTCGCTACCGCGCTCGGACTTGTTGCTGCGGCTTCGACTGCCGCGCCGCCGCGTCTTGCTGCCGTTCGGTCGTGGGCGTTCGCGATCGGTTCGGGCGACCTTGCCGGAGACGTCCGCTCTCGTTACGCGCCGTTCGATCTCGTCGTCGTCGACGGTGAGGAGGCGACGGCCGCACAGGTGGGCGCGCTGCGCGCCCAGGGCACGATCGTCCTCGCATACCTCGACGTCGGAACGATCGAGCCCGGCCGGAGATGGTTTCGGCTCGCAAAGCCCTATCGCCTCGATTTCTGGCGCGAATGGGGCGAGTGGTACGCGAACGTCGACGCGCGCGGTTACCGAACGCTGATCAACAGCCGCGTTGCCCCGGGGATCCTCGCCAAAGGGTTCGACGGCCTCTTCCTCGACAACGTCGACATGACCGAGGCGCATCCCAGGCAGACGCCGGGAATGACGGCGCTCGTGCGCGCCCTCGCGCAACGCGTGCACCAACACGGCCGTTACCTGTTCGCGCAGAACGGTGAGCACGTCCTGGGGCCGACGCTGCCGTTTCTGGACGGCTGGAACCGGGAGGACGTCAGCTCGACCTACGATTTCGCCGCCAAGCGTTACGTCGCCGTACCGGCCTCCGACTCCGCGGCGGCGCGCGCCGCACTCCGGACGATGCGCGCGCGCGGGCTTCTCACGCTCGCGACGGACTACGTCTCCGCAGGAAACGCAGCGGCGACCGGGCGTGCGATCGCGACCGCCTGTGCCGCCGGCGCGCTGCCCTTCGTGACGAACATCGATCTGACGCGGATCCCGCGACCCGCGCAACGATGCTGACGCCCGACAGGTGCGCAGGCTATTCGGTTCGCAGGAGCGCGGTGCAGCTCGAGCGGCCCGACTTCTCGAAGTACTGCTGGTGGTACTCCTCGGCCGCGTAGAACGGCCCGGCCGCTTCGATCTGGGTCGCGATCGTCTTGCGTGGCCAGCGCAGCGAGCCCTTCGCCTGCTCGCGTGTCGCTTCGGCCGCGGCCTCCTGCGCCGCGGAGTGCGTGAAGATCGCCGAGCGATATTGCGAGCCGACGTTCAGTCCCTGCCGGTTACGCGTCGCCGGGTTGTGGCTCGACCAGAAGACCGCGAGCAACTCCTCGTACGAGATCACCGTAGGGTCGAACGTCACCTCGACCGCCTCGGCGTGACCCGTTCGTCCGCGGCACACCTGCTTGTAGGTCGGGCTGGTCGTCGTGCCGCCGGTGTAACCGACGCGCGTCGCGGTCACTCCCTCGAGCTTGCGGAACGCCGCCTCGACGCCCCAGAAGCAGCCGGCCGCGAACGTCGCCTGCTCTTCCGTCCTACTCATCAACGGCCTGATCCGCGCCGGGAGGACGACGTCGATTCGGTGGCGGCACCCCGCACGGGGGCGCGATCGACCGTTCAGCCGACAGCGAAGATGCAGAACGCCGACAGCACTGCAAAGAGGTGGCGTCCGCCGCGGGCGACTGCGAAAGGGACTGAGGTGGTCACCCTGCGACAGTAGCCCGCGACCCTGTGGTGCGGCTTCGACTCGCGGTTAAATGAATCTTAAGTTGTCCATTCGATCCTGAGCCGTGCGGTGCACCGAGAGCCCGAAGGGCGGCACCGGCCGCCCGCCCCTCGGGCTCCAGTCGATCAGCTGTTGGTGCGTGTCGTGTCAGCGGCGAGGGTGCGAGGTCGACGGCCCCGACCGCGTGCGCGCGTACTTCGAGCTCAGGACGACGTGCGTGCCCGCCGGGAGGGAGAACGTGCAGGTGTTCGCGCCACCACTCGCTGTCGCCGCGCAGGAGATGCCGGGGGTGCCGGAGACGACCTGTGGATCGAACCGGTAGTTGTGCTGCGCCGTCCAGCAGGTCGACAGGCCCCACGTGCCGCACGAGTAGCTCGAGTAATAGACGTCGTCGAACGTGTTGCCGTTCGAGACCGTGATCGTCAGCGTGAAGAACGCCGACGACTTGCAAGTGAGGGTCGCGACTCCGGAGTCGGCGTAGGTGACGTCGATCGTTCCCTTCACCGGACTCGACTCGTTGCAGGCGACGCCTGGAGGTCGCTGAGGCTGCTCACGGCGCCGGCCGCTCCCGCGGGCCCCGCGGGACCCTGCGGGCCGGTCGCGCTCCGGGGCTCGCAGGCGCAGCGGGCAAGGACGGCGTCAACGGCACGAACGGCGTCGACGGTGCAGCGGGACCTGCCGGGCCTCAGGGGCCGAAGGGCGACCTCCGGGCGCAACCGGCGCGCAGGGCCCGAAGGGTGATTCTGGATCCGGC
>JBKJQL010000083.1:0-8922 GCA_046594035.1 Gaiellaceae bacterium | reverse complement strand
CGGACCTGGGCGTGGATGCAGGATCAGGGCACCGGGTAGAGAATCAAGGCGGCCGTGGACGCGCCGCTGATCGCCCCTGATGCACTCATCCGCCCATGGCGGACCGCGACCCTCGTTGCGAGTCTCGTCGCCGCCGTCGAGCTCGTCCTCTTGCTCGGCGCGGGCTTCTTGCTCCTCGCAAAGCCGCTCGCCCACGCGATGCAGAAGCGCGCAACCGTCACCGCGTTCGCGCCGACGAAGGACCACACCGCGGCGCCCGTGAAGCACGAGCAGGCGACCATCGCCCAGCCGAAGCTGTTGCGCTCGCAGACCGGCGTTTTCGTCTTCAACGGCAACGGCCGTTCCGGGGCGGCATCGAGCGAGGCGCGAAAGCTCTCGAATCTCAACTACACCGTGCCGGGAACCGGTAACGCGAAGCGCCAGGACTACGCGACGACGGTCGTGATGTTCAAGAAGGGCTTCCAGCCCGAGGCGGTCCGGCTCGCGCACGACCTCGGCGTGAAGATCGTCGGCCCACTCGACGGATTGACGCCGTCAGCCTTGCGCGGTGGGCAGCTCGCGATCGTGCTCGGCGCGCGCTAGTAGTAGAGGCTTAGCAGCGCGGCTTGCCGGTGTTGACCTGCCGCAGCGCCTCGCGGTAGGCGTCGGCGCCCTGTGACGGCCGCGCCTTCGGGTCGAGCTCGGTGAACCGCTCGAGGTAGTAGTAGGCCAGGCGCGGGCACTCGAGGCTGACGGCGTAGAGGCCGGCCGCCAACCACGTCTGCGCGTTCTTCGGCTGCTTGTCGACGGCCTCCTGGAAGAGCGCGACCGCTTTGTTCGGGTCGATCTGCGCATCTGCCTGCCACCAGAGCGGCTCGACGAGCAGCGGGTCGACCGACCGTGCGTTCTTCGCCAGTGAGATCACGCGTGACGGTGGGCTCGCGATCGAAGCAGCGTTCGACCAGCGCTCACCGAGCCACGGCATCAGCAGCACCGCGAACAGGAGCAGCGCGACGCCCGCGACGAGTGCGGAGCTGAACGCGGACACGCGGCGCAATTCCGCCCGGCCCACGACGGCGCCCGCGGCAAGAAACGCGGGCGCGGAGACGGCGACGAAGTCCCAGTCGATGTCGACGAGTGAATGAACGAGATAGGCGGGCAGCAGCAAGGCGAGCGCAAGCTCGTGCCTGCGGCGCCGGTGCGTGCCGCCCACGAGGGCGGCGACTGCGAGGAGCAGGAGCACGAGCCCGACAACGCCCACCTCGGTCAGGAATTGCAAGGGAAGGTTGTGCGGCTCGGTCGTGTAGTCGAGGTACGAGTCGCGGTAGCGGACATTCGTGACGTGGAAGGACCCGGCGCCCGTGCCGAGGAGCTTGTCGTGCTCCCAGCCGCGCATCGCCTGGTTCCACCAGGTGAACCTGAAGTTCGAGCTCGTGTCCGCGAGACGGCCGCCCCCGTTGCCGACCGCACCCGAGCCGCCGCCCTTCGCGACGATGACGACCGCGAGCGCAGCGACGACGACCACGCCCGCCCCGATCAGCGCGCGAGCCGGAACGCGCGGCAGCTTCGCCCGCCGCAGCAGTGCTGCCCCCGCTGCTCCGACGACCAGCAGGGCGCCGAAGATCAGCCCGTCGCGCCACCGCACGTGGGAGGACTGGCCGTCGCCCGTGACGCCGGGGAGCAGGAACGCGATCGAGACCACCGCGGCCGCCGGGACCGCAGCGGCAAACAAGGCGCTCGCGGTCTCCGCGCGTTCGTCGTCGAGCGCGAACCACGCGGCGACGACGAGCACGGCCGTGACGAGTCCCCCTCGGGAGTAGGTCAGGAGCAGCGCGACGACGGCGACGTAGCCGAGGAGGACGCCCTCGAACCGGCGGCGCCACAGCGCGAGTGGCAGGGCGAAGGCGGCGACGAGCGCGAGCTGGTTCCAGAGGCCGACCGGCCCGCGCAAGCGTCCCGCCTGGGGCGGGCCGTAGTCGTAGACCGCCGGCAGCACTTTCCCGAGCAGTGACCAGACGAGCAGGGCGCCGAAGACGGCCATCAAGCCGAGTGCGAAGTCGCGGGTCCGGCCGGCGAGCCAGAGCCCGAGCACCGCGAAGAGGAGGTAGACGAGCGCACGGTTCGCATAGATCCACGAGTGATCCGGCAGTGCCGACCACGAGATCGAGAGCGCGAGCCACACGGCGAGCGCTGCGAGAGGCACGAGGCGCGGCCAGCCGGGCGGCGCGCCGAGGGAGGCGAGGAGGACGACGGCAACGAGCAGGGCCGCCCCACCGAGCCACGGCAGCGAACCGGAGCCCGGGCCGCCACCGCGGAACAGGGCGAGTCCGACGAGCAGCAGCGAAGCGGCGAGCGGCAGTTCGCGAATCGGCCGCATCAGCGCGAAGCTACCATCCCGCTCCCGCGCCGTCTCCTGCGTTACAAATGCCTTACAGCCCGGGCTTAGGCTCGTCGGGCAATCCTTACTCGCCGCCGCCAAACCGCTCACCTACCCGCCTCAGTGAACCCATTCCTCAAGGCCGCCTTTTGCGCGGGTGTCGCGGGCTTCGCGCTGCTCTGCGCGGCCGCCCAGCCTGCGCGGGCCGCGGCGTCTTCGGCGCCGTGCTGGAAGGTGCTCCTGAACGACTGGTACGACGGCCGGATCGACGGCTCGTACGAGCGCCACTGTTACACCGAGGCGCTGAAGCACCTGCCGGCGGACGTGTCGACCTACTCGAGCGCCCACGACGACATCCTGCGCGCGCTGCAGAGCGCGGTCGCCAAGGAGCGTGCAGCGGGCATCACGCTCGGCCCGAACGACGTGATCAAGCCGCCCACGAGCGGCGCCGGCGCGGGCACGGGCACGACGCCGGGCACGACGGCGACGCAGACGGGCCGCGACAAGCCAGGCGGCCTCGCGGACAAGCTGAACCCGGGTAGCCCGTCGTCCCTGCCCGTCCCGCTGCTGATCCTGGGCGGTCTCGCGCTCCTTCTGGTGGCCGCCGGCGGTGCCGGGCTCGTCGCGAAGCGCATCCAGGCGCGGCGTCAAAACCCCTAGAACCGCCGCGGGAGAGCCGTTCGGGCGGCTCCGTCAGGTCCCCTCCCTATGGTTCTCAAGCTCGCCCCTCGGGTCCCCGCGCCGCCGCGGCACGGGCCTGGCCCGAACTAGAATTCACGGAGGAAGAAAGAGGAGAAAATGGCGTCTATTGATCTAAAGAACACCGTGCAGGAAAAAACGGTTTCGATCCACCCCGACGAGCTTGTGAACAGCGTCGTCGACGAGGACGCCACGCTCGCCGTCCGGCGGCTCTTCACGATCGAGGGGCGCGATCCCTACGACGAGGTCGAGTGGGAGATTCGCGACGCTCACATTCCGGGCCGCAGCGGCCCGGCGTTCGAGCAGCGCGGCGTCGAGTTCCCGAAGTTCTGGTCGCAGACCGCGACCAACATCGTGGCGCAGAAGTACTTCCGCGGTCGCATGTCGAGCCCGGAGCGCGAGAGCTCCGTCAAGCACATGATCGGGCGCATCGTCGGCACCCTCGGTACGTGGGGCCGCGACGGCGGGTACTTCGCGAGCGAAGACGAGGCACAGACGTTCGAGGCAGAGCTGAAGGCGATCCTCGTCAACCAGCTCGCGGCGTTCAACTCCCCCGTCTGGTTCAACGTCGGGTTCGAGGAGAAGCCGCAGTGCTCCGCCTGCTTCATCCTCTCGATCGAGGACAATATGGACTCGATCCTCGACTGGATCCGCCGTGAAGGCGTGATCTTCCGCGGGGGTTCGGGCTCGGGCGTCAACCTGTCGAAGCTGCGCTCCTCCAAGGAGCAGCTCTCGAAGGGCGGCTATGCCTCCGGGCCGGTGTCGTTCATGCGCGGCGCCGACGCGTCCGCCGGGACGATCAAGTCAGGCGGCAAGACGCGCCGCGCGGCGAAGATGGTCGTGCTCGACATCGACCACCCGGACATCACCGAGTTCATCTGGTGCAAGGCGCACGAGGAAGAGAAGGCACGCGTCCTCGAGGCAGCCGGCTACGACATGTCGCTCGACTCGCCGGACTGGGCGTCGATCCAGTACCAGAACGCCAACAACTCCGTCCGTGTCTCCGACGCGTTCATGGAGGCCGTCGAGGCCGACACCGACTGGAACCTCACGGCCCGCAGCGACGGCACCGTCGTCGACACGATCAAGGCGCGCAAGCTGCTACACGACATCTCCGAGGCGGCCTGGCGCTGCGCGGATCCGGGCGTGCAGTACGACACGACGATCAACTCGTGGCACACGCTGCCGAACACGGGCCGCATCAACGCGTCGAACCCGTGCTCCGAGTACATGTCGATCGACAACTCGGCGTGCAACCTCGCGTCGCTGAACCTGATGAAGTTCCGCCGCGAGGACGGCGAGCTCGACGTCGAAGCGTTCGAGCACGCGTGCGACGTCGTCTTCCTCGCGCAGGAAATCATGGTCGGCAACTCGTCGTACCCGACGCCTGAGATCGAGGAGAACGCGAAGGCGTACCGGCAGCTCGGCCTCGGCTACGCGAACCTCGGCGCACTGCTGATGGCACGCGGGCTCGCCTACGACTCGGACGAAGGCCGCGCGTACGCAGCGGCGATCACCGCGCTGATGACGGGCCGGGCCTATCGCAAGTCGTCGGAGATCGCGGGCCGCATGGGCCCGTTCGCGGGCTACCGCCCGAACGCGGCGGCGATGCTCGGCGTGGTCGCGAAGCACCGCGCTGCGGTCGGCAACATCGCGAACGCCGAGACCGTTCCGGCCGACCTCCTCGGTGCCGCGCGCAAGTCGTGGGACGAGGCGCTCGACCTGGGCGAGGTCAACGGCTACCGCAACGCGCAGGCCACGGTGCTCGCACCGACCGGGACGATCAGCTTCATGATGGATTGCGACACGACCGGCGTCGAGCCCGACTTCTCGCTCGTCAAGTCGAAGAAGCTCGTCGGCGGCGGCGAGATCACGATCGTGAACAAGACGGTCGCCGGCGGCCTCGAGAAGCTCGGCTATGCGCCGAACGAGGTCGACGAGATCGTCGCGTTCGTCGACGACCACAACACGGTCGTCGGCGCGCCGTATGTCAAGAGCGAGCACTACCCCGTGTTCGACTGCGCCGTCGGCGAGCGCGCGATCCACTACCGCGGTCACGTGAAGATGATGGGCGCGATCCAGCCGTTCATCTCGGGCGCGATCTCGAAGACGGTCAACCTGCCGGAGTCGGCGACGATCGAAGATGTCGCGCAGCTCTACACCGACGCATGGCGGCTCGGCGTCAAGGCGGTCGCGATCTACCGCGACAACTGCAAGGTCGCTCAGCCGCTCTCGGGCAAGGGCGCCAAGGGCGCGCAGACCACGCTCGGCTCTGCCGGCGGAGCGATGGCAGCTCCCAAGCGGCGGCGCCTGCCGGACGACCGAAACGAGATCGGCCGCAAGTTCCGCGTCGGCGAGTACGAGGGCTACATCCACGTCGGCGTGTTCGACGACGGTTCGCCCGGCGACATCTTCGTCGACATCGCGAAGGACGGAACGACGCTGCAGGGCCTGATGAACTCGCTGATGATCGCGGTCTCGATGGGCCTGCAGTACGGCGTGCCACCCGAGGTCTACGTGTCGAAGCTCTCGCATCTCCGCTTCGAGCCGTCAGGCCCGACGAACGACGCGGACATCCGCGCGGCGAAGTCGATCCCCGACTACATCTTCCGCTGGTTCGGCAAGAAGTTCCTGGACGTCGACCAGCAGGAAGAGGCCGGGATCCTCTCGATGGAAGTGCGCGCCCAGATGGCTGAGCGGTATGCGAGTGGTGAGTCGAAGCCGGTCGTCGAGACCGCGCCCGGACAGACCGCGCTCTTCAATCCGCACGAGGACGCGATCGAGTGCAACCGCTGCGGCGGGCGCATGGTGCGCGCAGGCACGTGTTACACGTGCCGCGACTGCGGTACGTCGACCGGCTGCGGCTGAGCCGGCCACGGCATCGAGTTCGACGAGAGGCCCCGGCAACGGGGCCTCTCTCTTGCCGGTCTAGTACAAGCCGTCGCCGCGGGCATAGCGCTCGGCACGCTCGCGGTCGTACGTCTCGGCATCGAATTCCGGATCGGCGACCGCACGCATGATCTCGCCAGAGCTCGGTAGCTCACCGCGGTCGATGTGTCGCTCGGCGTTCCAGAGGTCGGAACGGATCAGCGCCTTCGAGCACTGCGTGTACGCCTCCTCGACCGTCACGAGGATGCCAAGCTTCGGCGCCTTCCCGCCGACGGCGCTCCCTGAGAGCAGCTCGTCGTCCTCGACGATCTTCGCGCGGCCGTTGATGCGGAACGAGTCGCCGACACCGGGGATCAGGAAGAGGAGCGCGATGCGGTCGTCGGCGAGCAGGTTCGTCAGCGTGTCCGCGAGCTTGTTGCCGGGACGCTCGGGGAGGAGCAGTGTGCGCTCGTCGAGGATGCGCACGAAGCCCGCCGGGTCGCCGCGCGGGGAGACGTCGAGGCCGCCGTCCGGCCTTGCGGTCGAGACGCAGACGAACGGCGAGCGCTCGATGAACTGGCGCGTCAAGTCGTTGAGGCGGTCGACGATCTTGCTCTGCACGAGCGTGGTCGGCATACCGATCACTTCGCGGAGCTGGGCTTCGTCGGTGATCGTGCGAGGCGCCACGCTTCGAGCATAGTCAGCGGGAAGGCGTTCGACGCCGGCTACGGCCTCGCAACGGGCCGTCGCATTGCGGGGCTCGTTCGATCCGGAGTATGTTCGGGCGACAAGTGACCACGGCCTGCGTTGCGGCAGGTAGATCGCTATCAAGGAGAATCGATGAAATTCAAGGGAACCCTCGCCGTCACGGCGCTGATCGCGATCGCAAGCTTCTCCGGAGGATCGTCGAACGCAACGTCTACCGGCGTCGGCAACGTGCCGCAAGGCACCCAGCTGGACTCCACATATGCGCAGAGCGTTCAGACCTCTGCGGTCACCAACGTCTTCGCAACGACGCAGCGGGTCAGCTGTTACCGGCCTGAGGTCTCGGCCGCCGCGTTCAACAACGGCCCCGCGCTCGGCTATAGCGGCCAATCCGCGTGCACACGCGCGACCACCGGCGAGGACACCGGCGCCAGAGCGCCCTATTCGACACAGGCGGGGAGCAATCCGGGCTATCCGATGGATTCGCCGCAGCTCGTGAAGGATCACTCGGAGTCCGACATCCGCGTCGATCCGACAAATCCGAAGCACCTGATCGGCTCGTCGAAATGGATCGTCAGCGCCGAGGGCTACAGCCACCTGCTCGGCTTCTACGAGTCCTTCGACGGCGGGGCGACCTGGCCGGTCCAGGGCCACATTCCCGGGTACGAAGGATGGACCGACAACACCGATCCCATCGGTGCCTTCGACAGCTACGGGAACTACTACTCCTTCGTGCTTCCGTACCAGTTCTTCTACAACGCCGACGGAAGCCACAACTACAGCGTCGGCAAGTCGCGGGAACCGAACCCGTCGCAGCCGGCCGAGGCCGTCGCGATGGCGGTGCGCAAGCACGGCTCGACGAAGGCCGACCAGTGGATCACGACGGTGAACGGGAAACCGGACTTCGTCGCAACCTACGACAGCGTCGGCAATGAGCCGGACAAGCAGTGGATGGCGATCGACACGAACCCGTCGAGCCCGCACTTCAACCGGATCTACCTGATGTGGGTCAACTTCCACAACGTAACGGCGGTGCCGTACATCTCCTACGCCGACGCGCTGCCGGACGGGACACACACCGCGTGGTCGACCCCCCGGGTGCTGCCTGAGCCGCCGCACACAGCAACGGGATCCACGTATTTGCTGCCCCACGTGACCCCGAACGGAAACGTCTACACGACCGTGACGAACTTCGATCCGGCCCACAGCTACTGCTGTGCGTCGATCTTCGTCGACAGGTCGACCGACGGTGGGCAGACGTTCACCACGGTCGGCACTCCGGTCGCCAGCGTTCAGACCCCGCCCTACCGGTACGCGAACACGACGTTCCGTGACGGGATCGAGAACACCTTCGCCGTCGGGAACCAGCTCGACGCGCAGGGCGCCTACCCGCTGTACGTCGCGTATGAGGACTACAGCGCGGGGGTCGACAACGTCCTGATCACGGCCTCGTACGACGGAGGCGCGACCTGGTCGTCACCGATCCAGGTGAACGACAACGCGTCGGCCGTGGACGAGTTCCAGCCGAATCTCGCGGTCTCGGGGAGCGGAACGGTGAGCGTTGCCTGGTACGACCGGCGGCTCGCCTGCCCCACCACTGGAACGAGTGAGGGCACTGCGGCCGGGATCGGACTCGACCCGGCAGCCTCCGGCTCGGCCAACTACTGCGTCAACGCGAGCGTTCAATTCTACGACGCCACGCTGACCCCGCTTGGCAAGAACGTCCGGCTGACCCAGCACACCTGGGACCCGCAGTTGAACGCGCCGCACAGCGGCAGCCCGAACGGCGTGACGACGTTCATCGGTGACTACTTCGGCAACGACTGGAGCGGATCGACGAACGTCTTCACCTTCACAAGCACCTACAACGACGGCACGAACCCGGCGTACCGCCAGCAGCAGGTGTTCGCGAGCATCGCTCGGCCGTAGCGCGTACCACCGCGTGCAGCATGCGCGTAACGTCGTCGATCGAGGGAGGCCCGCGCAAGCGGGCTTCCCTCGGTTAATCTGCTGCAATGGAGACGCGCGAGCTCGGCCGCACCGGCGTTCAGGTCACCCCACTGTGCCTCGGCGCGATGATGTTCGGCGCGTGGGGCAACCCGGATCACGACGAGGGTGTCGCGGTCATCCACCGCGCGCTCGACGCCGGGATCAACTTCATCGACACCGCCGACGTGTACGCGCGGGGCGAGTCCGAAGAGATCGTCGGGAAGGCGCTCAAGGGCCGCCGCGACTCCGTCGTCCTTGCGACGAAGGTGCACGGGACGATGCACGACACCGATCAGAACATGAAG
>JBKJQL010000104.1:0-4993 GCA_046594035.1 Gaiellaceae bacterium | reverse complement strand
GAGCTTCCAGAGGGCGAGCGTGGCGGGACGCTCCTCCCACTGCGGCAGATCCTCGCGGCGGAAGACGCCGATCACGCGCGGCGGATGCGGCGCCGATGCGATCTCGGCGAGCAACTTCGGCTCGACGTCCTCGCCCGCGCGCAAGAGATCGACCGGATCCGCCGTCGCGGCGTCGACCGCGTCTTCACCTTCGACGAAGAAGAGGCCGAGCTTGTCGCGCCAGCTCTTGTCGTGCAGCTTGCGCACGAGCTTCAGCCGCTCGTTGTCGCGCGAGACGATCACCTGCCCCAGTCCAGCCATTCGCCGTGGAAGTCGAAGGTCGCGAGCCGCTCGCTGCTGCCGCCGGGATAGCGCTCGACCTCGAGCGAGAAGCCGTCGTCGTCGGGCGCGCGACCCGTTGTCAGAAACACCAGCGGCTCCATGACCGCCGCCTCCTCGAGGGCCGCACGCACCTTCACCAACGCGCCCTGGTCGAGGTACATCGTCGAGGCGGTCTGGAAGACGACGAGTTGCGCCCCCTCGACCCGGTCCGAGAGCAGCGCCGGAAGGGATTCGACGTAATCGCCACGCATCAGCTCGGGAGGATCCTCCCGCACGGTCTCGATTGCGCGGCGCAGCCGCTCCAGTCGTTCGGTCTGGTCGGGCCAGACGAACGACTGCAGGAGCCGCGCGCCGTGCTCGGTCGTCACGTCGACCGGGTTGAGGTCGATGCCGCGGCGCCGCGCGACCGAGACTTGCCGAGAGAACAGCTCCGCAGGCGGAGGTGATCGGTCGTCACCCGAAAGCTCGAGCGCACCGGCCCCCCACTCGGCCGTCTCATAGCAGTAGCGATAGCGATCCCACATCAGGTTCAGGCCCGCGGAGGGGCCGAGCTCGAGCAGGTCGAACGGCCGTCCGTCTGCGAGCGACAGGAACCCCGGCAGCAACGCCCACGAGCGCTGCACCTCATTCGTCTGGACGTCTTGCTCCTCGGCCCAGCGGCCGAGGAACGCCCGGTGCTGGTCGAGCGCCGCGCCGATGTCGTCCCACGTCGCCTGCCCCGCGAGCACGAGGTAGTGCAGGCCGCCGAGCAGCCGCAACGGCAGGTCCCAGACGAGATCGGGAACGATGTCGCCGACCCGCGGATCCTCCGCGAGCCGACGACACAGGTCTGCGTACAGGGGCGAACGGCCGTCGCAATAGCCGGCCTGCCGCCGGAAGATCTCCGCCTGACGGTCAGGAGTCCCCCTCACCACGAAGGCCAGGTCACTCGGCCGCGCTGGACGCCGCATTGGGGCGTCCTCGGTCGTGCCGATAGAACACCGCTATCGACACGACCTGCGTTCTTCCACTGCGACGCCCATCGCACCCGATTGACGGGCATCCGCAGCGAGGTGAACTCCTATTTCGCCGTGGCGAGCGCCGACTTGGCCTGCTCGACGATCTCGCCGAACTTCGCCGGGTCAGTGGTCGCGAGATCCGCAAGCACCTTCCGGTCGAGCTCGATCTCGGCCGCCTTCAGGCCCGCGATGAACTGGTTGTACGAAAGGCCGTTCGCACGCGCGCCTGCGTTGATCCGCATGATCCAGAGCTTCCGGAACTCGCGCTTCCGCACCTTGCGGTCGCGGTAGGCGTACGCGAGGGAGCGCTCGACCTGCTCCTTGGCGTACGTGTAGTTCGAGTTCTTGAGCCCCCAGTAACCAGAGGCTTGCTCGATGACCTTGCGGCGCTTCTTGCGCGCGTGGACGGAACGCTTGACGCGGGGCATCGGTTACCTCCGTCCCAGCATGCGCGCGACGGTCTTCTCGTTCGCCGGAGAGACCGACTTGTCCTTACTGAACTGGCGCTTCTGCTTCGGCGACTTGTTCATGAGCTTCCCCGACATCGCCGACCGGCGAAGCAGCTTTCCCGCTCCCGTCACCTTGAAGTGCTTCTTCGCTCCTGAGTGTGTCTTCTGTTTCGGCATCTCTCTTGACTCCTGCATTCTTCGTTGGGCCGAGCACCATGGTCATGTTCCGCCCCTCGAGAAGCGGTTGGGTCTCGATCAGGCCGATCTCCTTGACGTCATCTGCGAGGCGCATCAGCAAGTCGCGCCCGCGATCCGGATGCTCGCGCTCGCGGCCCCGGAACATGATCGTCACCTTGACCTTCGCGCGCTGGTTCAGGAAACGCGCGACGTGGCCTTTCTTGGTGTCGTAGTCGTGAATTCCGATCTTGGGCCTGAGCTTGATCTCCTTGACGTTGATCTGCGTCTGGTGCTTGCGGGCGACTTTCGCCTTCTGCTCCAGTTCGTACCGGTACTTCCCGTAGTCCATGACCCGGGCAACCGGCGGGTCAGCCTGGGCCGCCACTTCGACCAGGTCGAGGTTCTTCCCGTATGCGTACTCACGGGCCTCGTCCGTCGTCTTGAGTCCGAGCTGTTCCCCGTCCTCGCCGATCAACCTCACGTTCGGAACGCGGATCGCGTCGTTGATCCGTGTCTGCGGTTCGGGACGGCGCGGCGGTTCGAACCCGGAACGTCTGCGCGGCCTCAAATGATCTTCACCAAGCTCGTGGTTTCCTCCTCGTTAATGTGAAAAACCGCTGGAATGCAGCGGCGGAGGATCTCATCAACCTGAGTGGTCACGAACACAGATTGAACCTCCGAAGCGTGAGCTAGGAGGTGAGAGACGGTTCCGCCCCTGCTTGCCAGGGATTCAGCGTAGCAAGTTTTACCCGGAAATCGGCCAGGGAAAGGGTGGTCTGCTCCCCGCCGTGCTCGCGGATCGCCAGCGATTCGTCGGACTCCTTGTCACCGAAGACGATCACGAACGGGATCTTCTCCACCTCGGCATTCCGGATCCGCTTCCCCAGCGTGTCGGAAGAGGCGTCCACCTCCACCCGGTAGGGGCCGAGCTGCTCCACCAGCGCTGCCGCGGCTGCCCCGTGCGCCTCGGCGACGGGAACGATCCGGATCTGGACGGGCGCGATCCAGAACGGGAACGCGCCGGCGTAGTGCTCGGTGAGGATCCCGATGAAGCGCTCGAACGAGCCCATCAGCGCGCGGTGGACGACGTAGGGCACGTGCTCGGCGTTGTCGGCCCCGATGTAGCGGCAGTTCAGCCGTGCAGGCTGCTGGCTGTCGAGCTGGATGGTGCCCATCTGCCAGGAGCGGCCAAGGGAGTCGGTCATGTGCAGGTCGATCTTCGGACCATAGAACGCGCCGTCGCCGGGGCTGATCGAGTATTCGAGGCCGCGCCGGTCGAGCGCGCTCTGGAGCGCGCCCTCCGTGAAGTCCCACTCCTCGTCGGTGCCGAGCTTGTTTTCGGGCCGGGTGGAGAGCTCGAAGGTGGCCTTCATGTCGAACAGGTCGTAGACGAACTTCACGTAGTCAAGACAGCCGAAGATCTCGTCCTCGATCTGTTCGCGGGTGCAGAAGATGTGCGCGTCGTCCTGGGTCACGTGTCGCACCCGTGTGAGGCCGTGCAGGGTTCCCGACGGCTCGTTGCGGTGGAGCGGCGCCGCCTCCGCGTAGCGCAGCGGCAACTCGCGGTAGCTGCGCAGAGTGTTCGCGAAGAGCACCATGTGCCCCGGGCAGTTCATCGGCTTGATCGCGTAGGTGTGGTCGTCCTCCGGGATCAGGAACATGTTCTCGCGGAACTTCTCCCAGTGGCCTGAGCGCTCCCAGAGCACCTTGTCGAAGATCAGCGGGGTCTTCACCTCGAGGTAGCCGCGGGTCGCGTCCTCGCGCCGGCGCATCGCCTCGAGCTCGTTGAAGATCACCATGCCCTTCGGGTGCCAGAACGGCGACCCGGGCGAGATCTCCTCGAGGTGGAAGAGGTCGAGCTGCACGCCGAGTTTCCGGTGGTCGCGCTTGCGCGCCTCTTCGAGCCGAGCGAGATGCGCGTCGAGATCAGCCTGGTTGTAGAACGCGGTCCCGTAGATCCGGGTGAGCTGTTTGTTCTTCTCGTCTCCGCGCCAGTACGCGCCGGCGAGGCCGGTCAGCTTGAACGCCTTGATCGGCTTCGCGTTCTGGAGGTGCGGGCCGCGGCAGAGGTCGGTGAACGCACCTTGCGTGTAGAGCGAGATGTCGCCCTCAGCAGTGTCGACGAGCTCGACCTTGTACGGCTCGCCCTCGCCTTCGAAGCGCTGCTTGGCCTCGTCGCGCGAGATCTCCTCGCGTGAGAACTCGCGACCCTCCTTGATCTCGCGCTTGACCTCCGCCTCGATCTTCGCGAGGTCGGCGTCGGTGATCGGCTGCGGAAATTCGAAGTCGTAGTAGAAGCCGTTCTCGATTGGCGGCCCGATTGCGACCTTCACGCCCGGGTACAGCTTCCGCACGGCCTCGGCGAGGAGATGCGCGGCGGAGTGGCGCAGCACGTAAAGCGCGTCCGGGTCCTCGCTGTCGCGGGTGGTCAGGAAGTGGATCTGCTGGCCGTCTTGCAACGGCAGGCGGAGATCCTGGACCGCGCCGTTCACGCGCACGAGCACGGCCTGCTCGGCGAGCTTCGAGCCGATCTGGCGCGCGGCATCGAGGCCGGTCGCGCCTGCCGGCAACTCGAGCTCGGAGCTATCGGGGAGAACAACCTTCATTGCGGACAACGTAACGCACCCCCTGCGGGTCGAATGGACAGGTCAGGAGGTCGCCTGTGCTGCGTTATGCCGCGCGCGATCCGGCGACCGAAGGCCGCGCGCGGCGCAGCGTCGTCGTCGTCCGGTTCGCGTTCATGGATCAAGGGTAGCGACGACCTGACCCACGCGCCAGTCAACGAGAGGAGCAGACAATGGGAGAGCAACATCCCGAAGTGAACCCGGGCGGCGAGCCGCCGGAGGACGATCGGAACGACGAGGTCGAAGGCTCGCCCGTCCCCGACCCGACGGAGGACACGCCGGGCGACGACGACGTTCCCTCGGCGGACTAGATGGTTGATGCCACGGGGGCGTGGGTGTGGGGGCGGATCCAGACCAAGCAGGACGTTCGACTCGCCCGCTGGACAGCCGGGATGGCTGTTCAAGGGCGAGGCGGGCGTCCTGC
>JBKJQL010000044.1:0-3206 GCA_046594035.1 Gaiellaceae bacterium | reverse complement strand
GTGCAGCCACGGGCCGAAGGGACGGCGGCGGTCGAAGCGGTCGAGGTTTCGCACCGCGGCGAGAAAGGCCTCCTGTGCGATGTCCTCGGCTGCGGCCGCATCGCCGGTGACGAGCTGGGCAGCGCGGTAGGCACGAGGCCAGTGCTCGCGAAAGAGCCGCTCGAGGTCGGCGACAGACCCTTGCTGGGCACCCCTGATCCAGGCGCGCTCTGCCACCCGACTACTCTACGACGGAACAAACGCATGAGGTCCATACGGGCCAGGGACCTCTCGCGGTCCCACTCCCGTATTTGCCACATGAAACGACTCGCGCTCATCAGCCTCCTCGTCCTCGCCGCCGCCCTTCCTGGCGCCGCCCCCGGTGCCGGTTGCAGCCCGCTCAGCTGTGCGGCCAGCGGTGTCTCGGTGGGGAACGGCTATCTCGCCGCGCGCCCGGATGGAGCGCAGGGCGTCGCCCAAATCGTCGATCTGCGTACGGGCGAGCTGAAATGGCGCTTGCCGCAGGGACTGCTCAACGGCCGGACACTCGTCGAGCAGCCTGAATCCCGGAAGGTGGTCTGGCACGACGCGATCACCGGTAAGCAGACGGGGAGCGCGACGATCAAGGCGGCCGGCTCATTCTCGCTTGCCGGCCTTTCCGGGGACGGTGGCCGCGCAGTGCTCGTGACCGTCGCGACGAAGGAGTCGACCTTCGCGGTCATCTCGCAATCGAACGAGCAAACGCTGACACTCCCGGGCAAGAGCTGGGGCTTCGACGCGCTGAGTGGCGACAAGCTCTACCTCCTGAAGTACCTGAACAGCGGCTATGAGATCTGGCTCTACGATCTTGCAACGGGCAAGCTCTCCGCCAAGCCTCTGAAGGACCCGAAAGCGTCGTCCACGATCTGGGGCATCGCCTGGGAGCGAGTCGCATCGTCTGACGGCAGGTACCTCTACACGCTCTATATCGGCGGGAACGGCGGCGCGATGGTGCACCAACTGGACCTGAAGACCTCAGCGGCACGGTGCATCGATCTGCCGGGCACAGGCGATTTCAACTCGACGACGACGTGGGCGATGCAGCTGGCACCGAACGGCAAGACCCTTTGGGCGGTCAATCCCGGCTATGGCCGCGTCGTCGGCATCGACGTCGCGAAGAAGCATGTGCGGGTCGCGTTCCGGTTCGCGCGGACAACGCTCTTCAACAACGGCCCGGTTGCGTCCACGTCGGCGATTTCGCCCGACGGCTCGCGGATCGCGCTCGCGGTGGCCGGAAAGATCTTCTACGTCTCGCTGGCAAAGAAGATCGTCGCCAAAGGTGTCCCGCACGCGGCGGTCGCACTCGGGTACGCACCTGATGGCACGACGCTTTGGGTCGTCGACAAGGGCGAGCACGTCACGGAACTGCCGACCCTCTAGTCGACCGCTGTGCGCTCGGCGGTCTCCTCGGTTGCGAGTGAGACCTCACGCACGACCTCGACGATGTCGCGGTTGGCATTCCAGACGCGCAGCTGGCGGTCCGCGCCGTTGCCGCGCGCGAGGATGTCGCGGATGCCTTCGAGCTCGCGCTCCGAGCCGAGCTCGCGTGCATGCGGCTCGATGTCGCGAAGCGTGCGCCGGATCAGCTGCGCGACGGGCACCCGGTTTCTTCGGCCGGTGGCGAGGTCCATGATCGGCGCCTCGAGGCCGTAGCGCGCGGCAAGCCACTTGTTCTCGGTCGTCAGCATGCGGTGCCAGCTCGGGATCTCCTTGCCGGCCTCATAGAGCTCGCAGTACATCTTCACGATCGCCTGGAAGTAGGCAGCGATTGCGACGACGTCCTCGAGCCGTGTGACTGCGTCGCAGACGCGCATCTCGATTGTGCCGAGCCGCGGGTGCGGGCGAATGTCCCACCAGATGTGCGTGTAGTCGGCGATGCAACCAGTGCGCTCCAGCTGTCCGACGACGTCTGCGTAATCCGCGTAATCGTTGAAGCGGGGCGGAGGCCCGGAGCGGGGGAACGCTGCGAACACCATCTGGCGGCTCGACGCGAGCCCCGTCGGCTCGCCGCGCCAGAAGGGCGAGTTCGCAGAGAGCGCGAGCATCTGCGGCAGGTGCAGCAGCAGCCCGTTCATCACCTGGATCACCTTTTCGGGATCGTCGACCGCCACGTGCATGTGCATGCCGAAGATCAACTCGCGTCTCGCGATGTACTGCAGTTGGTCAACGAGTTGGTGGTAGCGGTCGCGCGCGGTGATGCGCTGGCGCTCGAAGAGGCTGAACGGGTGCGTCCCGGCCGAGCCGAAGCGGCAGCCCTCGGAGCGCGCGATCTCCGCGACGTAGCCGCGCAGCTGTGCGAGCGAGCGGTACACGTCGCCCGCATTGCGGCAGACCGGCGTCGTCACCTCGAGCACCGACTGCATCAGCTCGGCGTGGATGTGGGCCTCGTGCTCGCCGGCGGTGGCGACGGCCGCGAGCACCGAGTCGATGTGCTGCACGAGATCCCAGGTGTCGGGATCGAGCAGCATGTACTCCTCCTCGACGCCAAGTGTGTAGGGGTCGCTCTTCCCAAAGGAGTGATCGAGCACGCTGGCTTCAGCGCCGCCGAGACCGTCGGAGCCCTTGCCGGTGATCGACGCGGGGAAGATCTGCTTCGTCATCGAAGGAAGTATCTCTTGGTTCGCCGCGTTTCACGCCTGAACCCGGTTGACAGGCGAACCGGGTTCAGGCGATCACTGCTTCCGCCTCGATCTCGACCAGCCACCGTGAATCGAGCAACTCGGTCACGATCCCGGTCGTCGCAGGGCGTGCCCTCGCGAACGCCTCGCCGTGTGCTCGCCCGACGTCGTCGATGAACGCGGCGCTGGTGACGTAGATCCGCGTGCGCACGACGTCGTCCAGCGACGCGCCGGCCTCGGCGAGCGCACGCTCGATGATTCCGAGGCAGACCCGAGCCTGCTCGTACGCGGTCGCTGGAGGGTCAGCGTCGCCGGGCATGATCGGCGCGGTCCCGGAGACCCAGACACGATCGCCGACGCGGACGGCGCGCGAGTAGCCGACGCGCTCCTCGAACGCGGCGCCTGAGGAGATGTGTTGGCGCTCCACGTGGGTAGTGTCGCCGCCGTGGACGCGCTGCGCCAGGTTGACGGTTGGCCCTGCGAGAACGTCGCGGTCGCAGTGACCGGCGCGGCGGAAGCCACGCGTGGGGAACTGGAGCGCCGCTTCCCCTGGGCCTCGGTGAGCAAGCT
>JBKJQL010000212.1:0-3937 GCA_046594035.1 Gaiellaceae bacterium | reverse complement strand
TCGTGTGCGCAGGCCGAGCTCGCGCTTCGCCTTCGCATTCGAAAAGAACGCATTGCGCTGCGCGTAGCGCATCGAGCGGTACGTCGCGGACGGCTCCTTGTGCGAGACGTGGTCGGCCCAGAGCTCCATGCCGAGCGCCACGCCCGCGAAGAGCGCCCCGGGCATCGGCACCTTGGGCGCGGCCATCCCTGCCACCTTCGCGACGATCTCGAAGAACTCCTTCATCGAGACGTTGTCGTTGCCGAGGATGTACCGCTCACCGACGCGGCCCTTCTCCTCGGCGAGGAGGTGCGCCTCTGCGCAGTCGTCGACGTCGATCGTGCAGAAGCCGCCCGGGCTGTAAGCGGGCACCTGCTTCGCGAGCAACGAGCGGATGATGCCGCCCGTTGGCGTCGGCGCGATGTCGCGCGGCCCGAATGGGAACGCGGGATTGACCACCACGACGGGCAGCCCGCTCTCCGCGAAGCGCATCGCGATGCGCTCGCTCTGCCACTTCGTGAGGATGTACGGGTTCGCCACGTCGAACAGGTTGAACTTCGTCGTCTCGTCGGCGAGGCCGCCGTCGACGAGACCGATCGCGGCGATCGAGCTCGTGTAGACGATGCGTTCGACCTTCGCATGCTGCGCCGCAAGGAGCGTCGACGTGGTCCCCTCCACGTTCACGCGGTAGATCACCTCGTCGTCGGGCAGCCAGGTCTTGTAGAGCGCGGCGAGGTGAAAGAGCGTGTCACAGCCCTCGAGCGCCTTCTTCATCGTCGTGAAGTCGGTGACCTCGCAGGGAATGCGTTCGACCGGCAGTCCGTCGAGGTTGGCCGTGTTCGCGCCCGGCTCGATCAGACAGCGTACGGCGCGCTTCTGCTCGAGGAGCTTTCGCACGACGGCGCTGCCGATGAATCCTGTCGCGCCCGTGACCGCTGCGCTGTTCGCCATCGCGGCGAGGGTAGCGGAGGCGCTCGCTGATTGACACGCGCACTCCCCGCCGTGCACATTGCGAGCGATGTTCGGGGCTCGGGAGAGGTCGGGAGCGCGCTCGTTTGCGATCTTGGTCGCCCTCGGCATTGCGGGCGTCGGCTGCGAGAAGAAGACCGTGGATCCTGCCCAGGGCCAGAAGCTCTTTGCGAGCGCCTGCGCCCGGTGTCACGGCGCGGAGGGCGCGGGCGGCCTTCCGCTCTTCGACGGGGGGCCCTCACCGCGGAACTTCCACGACCACGGGTTTCACGACTCGCACACGGATGAACAGATCAAGCTCACGATCGTGAACGGCAAGGGTGTCGGGATGCCCCCGTTCGGTACGACGTTCACGGATGCTCAGCTCGATGCGCTCGTCGCGCACGTGCGCGGCTGCGACCCAGAGAGAAATCGCAAATGAAGAAGATCCTGAAGCGTGTGTTCGGTGCCATCGCGGCCCTCCTCCTGCTTGCCGTGCTCGGTGTCGTCGTGAAATTCTTCGTCCTGTCGCCGAAGTCGCGACCGGCACCGAGCGTGACCGCACCGACGAGCCCGGAGGCGATCGCTCGAGGCAAGTACCTCGTGCACAACGTCGCCGCATGCATCGGCTGTCATTCGCCCGTGCAAGAGGACAAGCCCGGCGAGCCGCCCGGCGAGGGCAAGCTCGGCGCCGGACGCGACTTCGGCGACCTCCCCGGTTTTCCCGGCCACCTCCGCGCGCCGAACCTCACGCCCGACAAGGACACCGGCATCGGCAACTTCACCGACGGCGAGGTGCTGCGTGCGATGCGTGAAGGCATCGGCCACGACGGTCGTGCCCTCTTCCCGCAGATGCCCTACCAGACCTACGCGAAGACCCTCAGCGACGAGGATGCGCTCTCGATCATCGGCTACCTCCGCTCGCTTCCCGCCGTGAAGAACGATCCTGGGCGCATGGAGGTGAAGTTCCCTGTCTCCATGTTCATCCGCGGCGTGCCGGAGCCGCTCACCACGCCGCTCGCCGCGGCGCCGGCTCCGACCGACAAGATGTCGCGCGGCAAGTGGCTGCTCCAGGTCTGCTCGTGCGGCGACTGTCACGACAGCGTCGACAACCATCGCCAGAAACTCCCGGGGAAGGAGTTCGCCGGCGGGCAGTCGTTCCCGCTCCCGAACGGCAAGGGCACCGCGTTCTCGTCCAACATCACGAGCGACAAGGCCACCGGCATCGGCGCCTACTCCGACGAGGATCTCCGGCGCGTCTTCGACGAGGGCAAGAACAAGAGCGGCCGCTTCCTCTACACGATGCCGTGGGCCTACTACGGCGGGATGACGAAGGAGGACAAGGACGCGCTCATCGCCGCGATTCGCGAGATCCCTGCTGTCGCGAACGTCGCTCCCGCTTCGGAGATCAAGTAGCGACCGCCTGCGGCAGGTCTTGCAGTTCGCGATATTTCGTGTACGAAGTATCGCATGCCCAGCCCGTATCGCGAGGAGCACGACCACTTCCGCAACACCGTCCGGCAGTACTGCCTGAAGGAGCTCGCGCCGTACGCTGACGCGTGGGAAGAGGCCGAGCTCTTCCCCAACGAGGTCTTCAAGCGAGCCGGTGATCTCGGCCTCTTCGCGGCGCACTACCCCGAGGAGCAGGGCGGGGCGGGTGGCGATTACTGGTTCAGCATCGCGAAGGCCGAGGAGCTGCCGAAGTGCGGCTCGGCCGGCGTGTCGATGGGGCTGCTCGTGCAGGGCGACATGGCGACGCCCGTCATCAGCGACCTCGGCACGAAGGAGCAGATCGAGGAGTTCCTGACGCCCGCGATCAAAGGCGAGAAGATCGCCGCGCTCGGCGTCAGCGAGCCGAACGCGGGCAGCGACGTCGCCGGCATCCAGACGTGGGCAAAGCGCGACGGCGACGACTGGATCGTCAACGGGTCGAAGACGTACATCACCAACGGGACGCGCGCGGACTTCGTGACGCTGCTCGTGAAGACGAACCCGGAGGCCGGCGCGCACGGCTGCAGCTTCTTCCTCGTTCCCACGAAGACGAAGGGCTTCAGCGTTGCGAAGAAGCTGAAGAAGATGGGCAACCACGCGAGCGACACCGCCGAGCTCGCCTTCGAGGACATGCGCGTCCCGCAGCGTTACATGCTCGGGCAGGCCAATCAGGGCTTCATGTACCTGATGCAGAACTTCCAGGCCGAGCGGCTCATCGCGTGCGCGAGCGCGTGTGGCGGCATGCAGCTCGCGATCGACGAAGCGATCGCCTACGGCCGTGAGCGCAAGGCGTTCGGCAAGCCGATCATCAAGCGGGAGTACTGGCAGCACAAGTTCGTCGACCTCCAGACCAAGGTCGAGGCGGCCAAGGCGCTCACCTACAAGGCCGCCGAGATGTTCAACGAGGAGCGCTACGTGAAGAAGGAGCCGGTCTCCTTCGAGTCCGTGAAGATCATCAGCATGGCGAAGATCTTCGTGGGCGAGCTCGGCAGCGAGGTCATCGACCAGTGCCTGCAGTTCCACGGCGGCGCCGGCTACATGGACGAGTACCGCATCTCTCGCGCTTTTCGGGACCAGCGCCTGCTCAGGATCGGCGGCGGGACGACGGAGACGATGCGGTACTACGTGGCGAAGCTCATGGGGCTTTGAGCGATACAAAAGCGCGAAGGCGCGCGAGACGATCGTCTCGCACGCCCTCAACCAGGTCCTCGCGCGAGCAGTATCAGGGGGTGCAGGCGAGCGCGCGCGTGACCTTGCCGCCCTTCGGGCCGGTGATGGTGTACTCGCGACCGCCGAGGAACTCGATGGTGACGCTGCCGCTCACGCCGGACGCCTTCGTGCGCTCGAGGACGATGGTGCCGCTCTCCGGACAGCCGAGGTCGCCGATCCCGCAGCGCTTGTAGCCGGTGATCGAGTGCGAGAACTCGCGAGCGGCGATCGTCGTCTGCGCGGAGCCGTCGCGCGTGATGCACTTCGTGGCCGAGTCCCACGTCGCCGTGAAGTCGGCGGTGTGCGAGAA
>JBKJQL010000196.1:0-5576 GCA_046594035.1 Gaiellaceae bacterium | reverse complement strand
AATGGGAACATCGGCGTCGCCTACATCAACCACTACCTCGTCGTCTCGTACTGCAAGGTGAACGGTGTGATCACGAGCCTGTCGATCGCCGCACACGGCTGCGAGACCCGCGGTCTCACCTTCTGCAGCGCCGGTCCGGCGTGGCAGACCGGTGGCGGAGTTGGGCTCGGCTACGCCTCGTTCACGGCGAGAGCCCAATGGGGCACCTATCCCGTCGTTTTCGTGACGAACACCGACACGGTCGATCTGAACATCGGGGTCGGCTGACGCCGTGTCCGGGATCACTGCCAGTGGGCTCAGCGTTCTCGGATTGGCCGGCGTCCTGCTCGGCTTGATTCCGGCGACGGTCGCCCGGCGAAAGGGACGGTCGTTCGTCGGCTACTGGCTGTTCGGCATCGTTTTTCTCCCGTTTGCGCTCGCCGTGGTGCTGCTGCTCCCGGAGGAGCAAAGGCGACCAGGCTGACGATGCCCTGACGTATCGTCACGGTCGTGGAGCTTCGCCCCACGACCGCCGGCGATCTGCCGGTACTCCATCGGCTGTTCCTCGCCGCGATCCGCGGTGTCTTCGAGCCGCACGGGTTCGAGGCGCCCGCCCCGGCGCTGGCGGTGTTCCTCAATCAGCATCGGCAGCTCATCGAGATGGGCACGTCGGTCGCCGCGGAGGAGGACGGAACGCTGCTCGGTTTCGCTGCATCGTGGCAGCGCGACGAGCACTGGTTCCTCGCATCGCTGTTCGTCGACGAGCATGCGCAGGAACGCGGAATCGGCAAGGCGCTGCTCGACGCGGTATGGGGCTCGGCCACACACCGGCGGACGATCACGGATGCGATCCAGCCGGTGTCCAACGCGCTCTACGGCCGGCGCGGGCTGATCCCCGCGACGCCGATCCTCACCTTCACCGGCGCGCCGCAGGGGGTGTTCAGCGACCTGCGACCCGCAGAGGCCGACCTCGCTGCGATCGACCTCGCTGCCTACGGGTTCGACCGCGCGGTCGACCACGCGTACTGGGCGCAGCACGCGATGCGGACGACGTGGCCCGGTGCGTACACGTACTGCTTCCCCGGCGGGGCGATCGGTCCGGTGGGAGGGCTCGACGCGGTCGCCGCGTCCTGCGCGCTCGAGGCGGAGTTGGCACGCGCCACCGGTGAGGTGCGGCTGCGCATCCCCGGCTCGTCGCGCGCCCTCGTCCAGGTCGCACTCGCAGCCGGTCTGCGGCTCGATCCCGTACCCGGCCTGTTGCTCGTCTCCGAGGACGTGCAGCTGCCGACCGCGCTCGCGGTCGGCAGCTACATGCTGTTCTAGATCTACGCGCGCAGCAGCTTGGCGGCCCAGGACGGGAAGTACCAGTTCCAGTCGCCGAGCAGCTGCATCAGCGACGGCACGAGCAACGCCCGGATCACGGTCGCGTCGAAGAGCACGCCCGCCGACAGGCCGATCCCGAACTGCTTGATGTCGGTTCCCGGCCCCGTCGAGAGGACGAAGAATGCGAGGCAGAGCACAAGGGCAGCGCTCGTCACGAGCTTGCCGGTGCGCGAGAGGCCGAGCGCGATCGCCTGCGACGTGTTGCCGGTCGCGTCGTACTCCTCGCGGATCCGCGTCAGCATGAAGACCTCGTAGTCCATCGAGAGCCCGTAGAGGAACGCGAAGATCATCAATGGGATCCAGGGGATGATCGAGTTGGTCGAGGGCACGTTCCAGATCGCCTGGGCCCCATGGCCCCACTGGAAGATGAACACGATGATCCCGTACGCCGCTCCGAGCGAGACGAGGTTCAGGATCACTGCCTTCAGCGGCAGGATCAACGACCGGAACGCGCGGGCGAGCAGGATGTAGGTCAGGAGCACGACGAACAGCAGGACGTACGGGAAGTTGCCGTACACCGCATGCACGAAGTCCTGGTCGGCGGCAGCGCCGCCGCCGAGGGTCACCTTCAGGTTCGTGTCCTGCTCGAGCTTCGGCAGCACGTCGTCCTGCAGGCGCGAGATCGTCTGCTTCGTCTCCGGCGAGGCGCCGTCCGCAGCCGGGATCGCTTCGACCACCGCTGCGTTGCCCCGCTGCCACGCATCAGGCGCCACCGCCCCAGCCACGCCCGACGTGGCGGCGACAGCCGTCGCGATCTTCTGCAGTGCCGGTTTGGTCACCTCGCCCTCGACCAGGATGTCGAACGGCTTGAAGGCGCCTGCCGAAAGCCCGGCGCTCGCGAGCGCAGCACGGCCCGCGATCGCGTCGCCGCCGCCCGGCCGGTCCTTCGCCTGCGACTCGCTCGGGTTCAACTGCACGCCGGGAACGAGGAGAGCGACGACGATCGCCAGGCCGATCGTCCCGGTCAGCACCGCGTGGTTCGTGACGAGCCTCGACCACCAGGCCCAGAAGCCGCTCGCCTGGTCGCTGCCCTCGACGACGCGCTTGGGCATCACCCGCAGCCGGTTGATGCGCGGGCCGAGCATGGCGAGCATCGACGGCAGCAGCGTGATCGAGGCCAGCACCGAGACTGCCGGGATCAGCATTCCGCCCATCCCGATCGAGCGGATGAACGGCAGCGGCAGCAGGACCATGCTCAACAGCCCGACCGCGACTGTCGTTCCGGAGACGATCACGGAACGGCCGGCGTGCTCCATCGTCGCCACGATTGCGTCGTCGGTCGATTTCCCGTGGCGCAGTTCTTCTCGGAACCGGAAGATGATCAACAGCGCGTAGTCGATCGACACGCCGAGCCCGACGAGGGCGATCAGGAACTGCACGATGATCGACACGTCGGTGATCTGCGTGAGCAGAAAGACGAGCGTGAACGTGTTCAGGATGGACGCGATTGCGGTCAGCAACGGCATCGCGATCGCGGGCAGCGTTCCGAAGACGAAGAGCAGGATGATCAGCGCACCGAAGCCGCCGATCAACGTTTCGCCGAGAATCGACGGGCCCTTGTTGTCGCCCTTGTTCGCTGCGCTCAGCAGCGGCTCGTCGCCGGTGACATGGATGGTCGCCCCCGGGGGCGTTGTGCTCGCCAACGCCGCGCGCGTTTGCTTCTCGCCCGTATCCGAGCCGAAGCCCGGTGCGCCGGGCCGGTAGATCTCCGCGAAGGTGGTGCGCTTGTCCTTCGACACGTACGTGCTGCTGCCCGTCGAGAAGTACGAGCTCGCACGCGAACCGGGGTTCGCCGCGATTGCCGCCTCGATCGCCTTCTCGACGCCGGGTGCCTTCGTGACGTCGCCCTTCGTGGTCACGACGACGACGAGCGGGGTCTTGAGACCGCTGCCGAGGGTCTTCAGCGTGCGTTGGTTCGCCTCGTAGGCGGAGTACCCGGGAATCGAGAAGGACTCGAACCATTTGATCTGACCGGCGGACACTGCGCCGATCACGGTCAGGACGAACCAGACGGCCACGACGGCCTTCCGGCGGCGAAGAATCAAGCGTGCGAGCCCGGTCATACGTTCCTCTCGGTTGAACTTGACGTGTACGACCGGCTTTCACACATCAAGCGGTCATAGGGCCGACTCTACCCACGCCGTAGGGCGTGTCTTCTCGAAACCTGCTGTTTCTCTCTGACGTTTTTCTGACGACCTGTCGTACACTCGCTGGATGTCGAGAGGCGCCTGGGAACTCGTCTTCATGATGGTGATCCTGAAGATCCCGATCGTGTATCTCGCGCTCGTGGTCTGGTACGCGATTCGCGCGGAGCCGGAGCCCGGCATCGATCCGAACGACTACTCGGTGTGGCGCCCGTGGCGACGGCCCGAGGGGCCGCGGCCGCGCCGCGGCGGGCCGCACGGCACGCGCGACCCGATCCGCGCTTCGCGCGCGCGTCGCGGTAGAGTCGCGTCGTGACGTCGCCCTCACTCGATCGCACGCCGCCCTCGGAGGCGGTGGCCGGCCTGCTCGCGTCGATCGCGATCTTCGTCGGCGCCCTGGAGCTGGTCTACCGTCCCTTCCGGCTCGCCCCGGCGGCGCTGATCCTGGTGCTGATCGCGACCGTGATGAGCCGCGCGCAACCGAAGCTCATCCCGGTGGCGTACGCGATGATCGGCATCTGCTTCGTCGTCGGCGCGACGCTTCAGATCCTCACGCACCACCCGCTGTACTAGAGGCTTGATGTGGAACTGCGTGGTCGCGGGGATGGCTCAGACCAAGCAGGTCGCACGGGTCGGGCGCAGGGCATAGCGGTGCCTACGTTCAAGCCCGACCCGGGCCGACCTGCGCCGCGTCTGAGCCACCAGCCGCGGCTGCGCGTGCGTTTCACATCAAGCCTCTAGTCTCTACAGGACAACCCGTACTCCCCTGGTACAACACAGGGATGAGCACGCACGACGTCGACGGGCTGAACTCCGGCTACGCGCGCGCCCTGCTCGACGAGTATCTCGAGAATCCCGACGCCGTCCCGTCCGAGTGGCGCGCGCTCTTCGAGAGCGGAGATTCCGACCTCGTCGCGACGCATCCCGGCATCGCCCGCCTGCTCGAGCAGTTGCCGCAGGCGGCCGGCGACGGGACGAACGGCCACACCGAGGCGCCCCCGGCGCCCGCGCCGGCGGCGGTGACCCCGCCAGAGCCCACGCAGGCTCCGGACGCGCAGCTGTTGGGCGGCGTCGCGGCGGCGGTGGCGCTCGTCAAGGCCCACCGCACCCACGGCCATCTGGCCGCCCGCCTCGACCCGCTCGGCTCGGAGCCGGTCGGCGACCCGTCGCTCGAGCCGATGCGCCTCGAGCCGAAGCTGACCCCGGAGCTGCAGGCCCGCATCCCCGCCTCGTATCTGCGCGTGCACGTGCCCGGCGAGACACTGCTCGAGGTCCTGCCGAAGCTCGGCGAGACCTACTCGAGCACGATCGCCTACGAGCTCGAGCACCTCTCCGACCACCAGCAGCGCGTGTGGCTGCGCCAGGCGATCGAATCCGGCCGCTACCGACAGTCACTCACCACCGAGGAGAAGAAGCAGCTCTTCCGCCGGCTCTGCGAGGTGGAGGGCATGGAGCGCTTCCTGCGCAAGCGCTTCCTCGGCCAGAAACAGTTCTCGGTCGAGGGCCTCGACGTGATGATCCCGATGCTCGACGAGACGATCGAGCTCGCATCGGAGGACGGCGCACACGATGTCGTGGTGGGGATGGCGCACCGCGGACGTCTCAACGTCCTCGCGCACACCATCGGAATGCCGTACGAGTACATCCTCCGTGAGTTCGAAGGCGAGCGGACGATCGAGGCCGTCGCGGCCGACCCCGAGGGCGGCACCGGCGACGTCAAGTACCACCTCGCTGCGCACGGAACGCGCACGACTGCGAACGGCAAGGTCGGCGTGCGCCTCGTTGCGAACCCGAGCCACTTGGAAGCGGTCGACCCCGTCGTCGAGGGACGCACGCGCGCCGAGCAGACCGATCGTTCGACGCACAACGGGGCTCACGACCCGTCGGTTGCGCTCGCAGTGCTGCTGCACGGCGACGCAGCGTTCGCCGGGCAGGGCGTTGTCGCAGAGACCTTCAACCTGCACGGCCTCGAGGGCTACTCGACCGGTGGCACGTTGCACCTGATCACGAACAACCAGATCGGATTCACGACCGATCCGAACGAGGGCCGCTCGACGCGTTACTCGTCCG
>JBKJQL010000163.1:0-11335 GCA_046594035.1 Gaiellaceae bacterium | reverse complement strand
CCCTCGACGGCGAAGTCGATGTCGAGGGCCGCGAGCGCGTGATCAACTACGTCTCCGAGAAGTACGGCCGCGACCGCGTCGCGCAGATCATCACCTTCGGGACGATGGCGGCCCGCGCCGCGGTGCGCGACGCCGGGCGCGTGCTCGAGATCCCGAACGGCGTCGTCGACAAGATCGCGAAGCTGATCCCGGAAGGCCCGGGCCAGACGCTCGACGAGCAGATGAAGCCCGGCGGCGAGCTGCGCAAGCTCGTGGACGCCGACCCCGTCGCACGCGAGATCGTCGAGCTCGCGCTGCCGCTCGAAGGACTGACGCGCGCGGACTCGATCCACGCCGCCGGTGTCGTGATCGGAGCCGAGCCGCTGATCAACGTCGTCCCGCTGCAGCAAAAGGGCACCGACCAGGAGCTCGTGACGCAGTTCTCGATGAAGGACATCGAAGCGCTCGGTCTGCTGAAGATGGACTTCCTCGGCCTGCGCAACCTCGACGTGATCGACAAGGCGTGCAAGCTGATCGGCAACCTCGACATCTCGACGATCCCGCTCGACGACAAGAAGACCTACGCGATGCTCGCGAAGGGCGATGCAGCCGGCGTGTTCCAGTTCGAGTCGTCAGGCATGCGCGAGTCACTGCGTCAGGTCAAGCCGACAGTGTTCGAGGATCTGATCGCCCTCGTCGCGCTCTACCGGCCGGGCCCGATGAGCTACATCCCGTCCTACGGCAAGCGCAAAGCCGGGCAGGAGGGCGTGAGCTATGTCGACAAGCGCCTCGAGCCGATCTTGCGCGACACCTACGGCATCTGCGTCTACCAGGAACAATATATGCGCATCGCGCGCGAGCTGGCCGGCTTCTCGATCACCGAGGCCGACGACCTGCGCAAGGCGATCGGCAAGAAGATCCGCTCGCTCATGGACTCGCTCAAGGATCGCTTCATGGAGGGCACTGCCGAACATGGGGTGACGCCCGGCGCCGCGAAGCAACTCTGGGAAGACGTCGAGAAGGCCGCCGACTACTCCTTCCCGAAAGCGCACGCCGCTTGTTACGCACTGATCGCCTACCAGACCGCCTGGCTGCGGCAGAAGCATCCGTGCGAGTACATGGCGGCGCTGATCAGCTCGGTGATGTCGACGAAGGACCGCGTGCCGATCTACGTCAACGCCTGCCACGAGCTCGGCATCGAGGTGCTGCCGCCCGACGTGAACGAGTCGATGACCGACTTCGCCGTGCGCAACGGGAAGATCCGCTTTGGCCTCAACGCGGTGAAGGGCGTGGGGGAGGGTGCTGCGAACGCGATCATTGCCGAGCGCGCGAACGGCCCCTACGAGTCGATCTGGGACTTCGCCGAGCGTGTCGACCAGTCCGCGTCGAACAAACGCGTCCTCGAAGCGCTCGTGAAATGTGGCGCGCTGCCCGGCTCGCGGATGGGGATGCTGCAGGTGCTCGAGCAGGCCGTCGGCTGGGGCCAGAAGCAGCAGGCCGACCGGCTCGCCGGCCAGGGCTCGATCTTCGACCTCGCACCGGTAGAAGAAACGCAGCCGAAGCACCATCCGCCGGTACCGACCGACGAGTTCGAGAAGGGCGACCTGCTGAAGATGGAGAAGGAAGTGCTCGGGCTCTACGTCAGCGAGCACCCACTCCAGGGCATCCGCGACCAGTTGCGCCGCAAGGCCGACTGCACGGTCGGCGAGCTCGAGCGCAGACGCGACGGCGAAGTGATCACGATCGGTGGCATCGTCTCGTCACTGCGGCACATGACGACGAAGCGCGGCGACGCGATGGTCTTCCTGCGTGTCGAAGACGTGACCGGCGGAATCGAGACCGTCGTCTTCAACACGATCTACGAGAAGGCGCGCGAGCTGTGCACGACCGACCGCATCCTGATCGTCAAGGGACGCATCGACCGCAAGGAAGGCGAGACGAAGCTCGTCGCGCTCGAGCTCTCCGCGTTCGAATCCGTGCCCGAGAAGCGCGAGGTGCGCCTCAAGATCGACGCGACGAAGGCCGCTGCGGGGACGATCCGCGAGTTGCGCCGCCTGATCGAGGACTTCCCAGGTGAGTCGCCCGTCTACGCCGACTTGCTCACCTCGCAGGGGACGAAGGTCTACGCGTTCGGCCCGCAGTACAAGGTGCAGCCTGCGCCTGATTTCTACGCCGAGGTGAAGATGCTCCTTGGCGAATCCGCGGTGGCCTAGGGCACCATCGAGGTCGGTATGAAGGCGGTAGGAATGCCCGAATTCGCGCTGTGATCCGCCGGGTCCCGCGTGGAATCACCCAGGATGGGGAGAACAGCTCCGCCCGTTGTACCGAGGAGATGCTCAAGGAGATGACGACCTAGATGCCCACGATCGAGACACCCGTCCGCCTCACCGAGCAGGAGCTCGTGGAGCAGTGGCGCGCGGAAGAGCTCGAGCGCGCCGGCTATGGGCCGGAGGCGGCCGTCGAACTGGCCGTCCGCACCGACGTCGACCTGCACCGGGCCGCCGAGCTGCTGAAGAACGGCTGCACGACCGAGCTCGCGCTGCAGATCCTGCTTTAGCGCCGACGAGGAGCGTCAGGTTCGGCGAGGCCGACGACGGCCTCGGGCGACAGCTCGAGCAGCACCGTGCGTGAGGGCGCATCGACCGACGTGACGATCTCGAGGGGCACGAGCCGGAAGCGGCCCGGGTACTCCGGGGCCGTGCGCACGACCAGGTAGTCCGGCAGGAGCGCTGTGCCGGAGAAGACGGGCGTCTCGACCGACCCGACCACCGTTCCGGACGCGACGACGTCGAACCCGTTGCAGCGGGCGAGCAGACTGATGACCGAGGCGGAATGTGACACCGCTCCTCACGCTAGGTACGCACGATGAGGCACGAGGCCGCACGTGCACGATGCGTCGTTAGGAAGCCGTGAGGATTCGCTCACAAAGGAACGAGCTTGTACCCGAACTCGCGCACGGTGACGATCCGCTCCGGATGGCCGGGATCGCGCTCGAGCTTGCGCCGCAAGTTCGAGATGTGCACGTCGCAGGCCCGGGCGTCGCCCACGTGCGGCGTCTGCCACAGGTGCTCCATGATCTGCGAGCGTGAGAACACCTGCTCCGGGGACTCGGCGAGCAAGCTCAAAACGTTGAACTCCGATGGCGTCAGTGTGACGTTCTTGCCGTCGACCGCCACGGTGTGCCGGGTGTAGTCGATCGCCAACCCGCCAAGCGTGACCGTTGCGCGCGTGGCGTGCGCGCGGTCGAGCTCGCGGCGGCGCAGGAGCGCGCGCACTCTGCTCACGAGCTCTGCTGACGAGAACGGCTTCGTGATGTAGTCGTCGGCACCCAGCTCGAGCCCGAGCACGCGATCGAGTTCGGCGTCCTTCGCGGTGAGCAGGATGATCGGCAGGTCGCTCTCCTCGCGCAGGATGCGGCAGACGTCCGTTCCGACCGTCCCCGGCATCAACACGTCGCAGACGAGTAGGTCGTAGGCGCCTGAGCGCGCACGTTCGATCGCGGCGTCGCCGTCGTTGACCGTGTCCACCTCGAAGCCCTGTTGCTCGAGGGCGTAGGTCACCGGCTCCAGCAGGTCGGGCTCGTCGTCTGCCAAAAGGATCCGGGGGCTCATGCCGGATCAAGTATCACGCGGGCGACGGTGCCGCTGCCTGGCTCCGACTCGATCTCGAGCTTTCCGTTCATCGCCTCGGCCGAGTCGCGAGCGATCGCGAGACCGAGCCCGAAGCCGTCACGCGTGCCTCCCGGCCCGGCGTAGAAGCGGTCGAACATCCGCTCGCGCAGCTCGGGTGGGATCCCCGGGCCGCTGTCGACGACCTCGATCACGACGTTCTCCCCGGTGCGCGCGGCGCGCACGGTCACGTCGCCGTCGGGCACGTGCTTGAGCGCGTTCGCGACGAGGTTCGCGACCACCTGGCCGAGCACGTCGGGCTGCGCGGTCGCCGTGAGTTCCGGCTCGCACTCGACCGAGACGCGCTCGGGCGGCTCGCTCGACGCCGCGATCTCTTGTAGCAGCGGCTTCAGTTCCACCCGCACGAGCGTCATGCCTTCCTCTCGCGTTTGCGCGCGGGCGAGCAGGAGCAGCGAGTTCGTCAGCCGCGTCAGGCGAAGCGATTGGCGCCCGATCAGGCTGACGAAGCGCCGGCGCGCCTCGGGCTCGTCGGCGGCGCCGCTCTCGAGTGCTTCGACTGCACCGGCGATCGCGCTCACGGGCGTGCGCAGCTCGTGCGACGCGTTCGCGACGAACTCGCGCTCGGCCCGCTGCCTGCGCTCGTGCTCGGTGATGTCGGCGAGCACGAGCACGGCCAATTCGGTGCCGGCCGCCGGGATGCCGACGAGCGAGATCGTCCCTCCTGCCGCGAGATCGCTGCGTGCCTCCGACACCGGTGCGCTCTCAACGAAGAGCCCTGCTGCAACGCGGCGCAGCGGCAAATCGGCGAAGGTCTCGGGCAGCGCGTCACCTCCCGCGATCGGCACGCCGAGCAGGCGCGCCGCGCCCGTGTTCGCGAACCGTACGGTCAGCCCCCGGTCGACCGCGATCACGCCCTCGTGCAGCCGGTCGAGCAGCAGCCCGAGCCGGTCACGCTCGGACTCGAGCTGCCCAAACGCAGCGCCGAGCCGCTGGCGCATCCGGTCGACGGTCACTGCGAGCAGACCGATCTCGTCGGGGAAGCCCGGCTTGAGCTCGATGTCGAAGCCGCCCTGCTCGATCGCCGCCGCTGCGGTGACGATCCGCCGGAGGCGTCGCGCGACAAGCGACGCGGCGAGGAGCCCGATCGCGGCGGCGGCGAGCGCGGCCCAGCCCGACGCGCGCGCGACCTCGTCGCGGAAGATCGAGAGCGAAGCTCCGTAGGCCCGTGAGCGGGGCGCGTAGGCGACGAGCGCCGCGGCCGTCGGCGTTCGTCGTAGAGGGAGCGCGACGATCGTTGCCTTCGGCGCTGCGGTCGACTGCACGTACCGGCGTCCCTCGAGCGCGGTGGCGAGCGCCTGCTTTCCCTCGGGCACGTCGCCCCAACGGACGCCCGTGGCGCTCGCCCCGGCGATCCGTCGCCCGTCGCGTGCGAAGACAAACAGCGCGAGCCCATCGCGCGCGGCGAGCGCCCGAGCCTGCTCGGTGAGTTGCCCCGCAACGATCGCCTGTTCGAGCCTGAAGCCTGCCGAGACGGTCTGGCCGACCGCGATGTTCTCGGCGTTGGCGTCGATCCCGCGCGTCACCTGCCGCGACGAGACGATGGCGATCAACGTCGCGGTCAGGACGGCGATTCCCACGAACAATCCGGCAAGCCACCAGCGCATTCCCAATCTGATTCGCTGCACGAGCCCAGTATCTACCTGCGTATGAGCAGACCCTCACAGAAACCTTGCGTCGCCCTGACCCCGCGCGTCCCGCTCTTTAGGCACGCCCCGTACCGTCGGAGACATGACCTCCAACAGGGAGAAAACCATGACGCATTCCTTTTCCAGAACCAGGTGGCACGCGAGCGTCGCGCTCGCGGCGATCGCTTCGGCTGCCGCCGCGCTGCTGCTCACGAGCGGTAGCGCAGTGGGCTCGCCCAGTGCTTCGCAATACCAGTACGGCGCTCCCGCACCGATCACGAATCCCGTTGTGACAGGGACCCTGCAGGTCGGCCGTGAGCTGACGGTTACGACCGGTACGTGGTCGAGCACGACACCGCTCTCCTTCACCTACCGCTGGGGCCGTTGTGGCTCGCAGGGCCTCGTCTGCACGCAGATCGCCGGCGCGCAGTCGAACAAGTACCTGCTCGTCGCGGCTGACCAGGGTCACCGGATCCGCCCGTACGTCTGGGCGACGAACTCGAGCGGCCAGACGAAGGCCGAGGTCGACGCGACGCCGCTCATCGCGCCGCCGATCGTCACGGTGACGGGCGGCAACAGGATGATCGCGGCAGCAAACGTGACGTTGCCGAACCGTCTGGTCGTCAACTCCGTCACGTATTCGCAGAACCCGATTCGCTCGCGGCTCCAGGCGACGCAGATGCGCGTCCACGTGAGCGACCGCAACGGCGTCTCGGTGCAGAACGCACTCGTGTACACGATCGGCATCCCGTACAACCGGATCCAGAACCTCTCCGAGGTTCGGACTGACTCGACCGGCTGGGCGACGCTGAACCTGGTGCCTGCCGCGGACTTCCCGCGCACCGGCTTCCTCGTGCTCTTCGTCCGCGCCCGGGTTGAGGGGCAGGACGTCCTCGGCGGCACGTCGACGAGGCGGCTCGTGCAGGTGACGATCCAGGCACCGAACGGCAACTAGGGCGATGGTGCTCGCTCGTCGGCCGGGGGTGGCGTTCGCGCTGCCCCCGGCAGCGCGTGGTGCCGCGTTGGCGGCGCTCGCGATCGCCGGGCTCGCTGCAGCGGATGGGGGGTTCTACCCCTCCGCGTGGCGTGTCGGCGCCGTGGCGCTCGGCGCAGTCGCCGTGCTCCTCGCTCTCTGGACGCCCGCGCTGCCGGCGCGCCGGGCGCTTGCGTTCGTCGCCGCACCGGCGGCGCTCGCCGCGTGGTCGCTCGCCTCGGCGCTCTGGTCGGTCGATCAGTCCGCGTCACTGCTCGACGTGCAGCGCATGCTGCTCTACACCGTTGCCGCCGCGGCCTTCGTGCTCGCCGGCGAGGGGCTTCCTGCCGGTGTCGTCGCCGGCTCGACTGCCGTCGCCGCCTGGGCGCTCGGCGAGCGGCTGCTCCTCGGGCCGACGCAGGATCCGTTTGAGGGACGGCTGCTCACCGGGCCGCTCGGCTACGCGAACGCGCTCGGGGCGCTCGCAGCGATCGGTGGCGTCGTCGCTGTGACCCTCGCCGTCCAGTCGCGCGGAGGTCGGCGGCTTGCTGCAGCGGCGCCTCTCCTTGTCCTCCTCCCGGCGCTCATGCTGACGAACAGCCGCGCGGCCTGGGCCTGCGGACTCGTCGGTCTCGCAGTCGCGCTTGCGGCGGCGTACGGGCGCACCCGGATCGCCACGGTGCTCGTCGCCTGCTCCGTGCTGCTCCTCGCCGTCCTTCTGCTCGCACCGCCGGGCGGGGTCGGCGACCGGACGATGTTCTGGCAGGCCGCGCGCGACGCGAGTGCTGCGCACCCGATCGGCGGGACCGGCGCCGGCACGTTCGCAACCGTGTACACCGAGGTGCGGGGCGCGGGGCCGGCCGCGCGCGACGCGCACAGTCTCTACCTGCAGACGCTCAGCGAGCTCGGCGTCGTCGGGCTCGCGCTCATCGCGCTGTTCCTCGCGCTCCCGCTGCTCGGCGGGTTGCGGGCACGGGCGGCGGCGCCCCTCGGTGGCTTCGTCGTCTTCGTGCTGCACGCCGGGGTCGACTGGGACTGGCAGATGCCTGCCCTGACCGTCGCGGCTCTCGCCCTGGGAGCCGCAGCGCTGCACCGTCGTCCCGGCGAGGCGTAGCTTTCGGCGTAAACAATCCGTTAAATCGGAAGATCACCCAGGATGGGGAGAACCGCGTCGCTCGTTGTACCGAATAGATGACCAAGGAGATGAACAGCTAGATGCCGACCATCGAGACATCCGACCACCTCACCGAGCAAGAGCTTGTCGAGCAGTGGCGTGCGGAAGAGCTCGAGCGGGCCGGCTACCCGCCACAGGCCGCCGTCGAACTGGCAGCCCGTGCCGACGTCGACCTGCACCGCGCCGCCGAGCTGATCAAGAGCGGCTGCTCGCCCGAGCTTGCGCTGCAGATCCTGCTCTAAAGGGCGAAACTCTCGAACCTGGTTCGCCTACGGCGAATCAGGTTCGTTCTGAACCTGATTCGGTGTCAGCCGAACCAGATTCATGCGTTTCGAGCTCGAACCTGGTTGAAGAGCAAACCAGGTTCTGTGCGGAGTTCGATAGGTTCGCACTGTGCTCTCGCTTCTAGCCTCGATCCCGTCGCCGCACACCGGCACAGTCGGCATCGGCCCCGTCACGCTCCACATGTACGGGCTGACGCTGCTCGTCGCGATCCTCGCCTGCATCTGGCTGACCGGCCGCCGCTGGACGGCGATGGGCGGGGAGTGGGATCTGGTCACTCGCGTCGCGGTCTGGGGCGTCGGCTTCGGCGTCCTCGGCGCGCGGCTCTACCACGACCTCACCTCCTGGAGCGAAGTCCCGAACCCGAAGTGGCAGGGGATGTGGGAGGTCTGGAAGGGCGGCCTCGGGATCTGGGGCGGGATCCTGCTCGGCGCGCTCGCAGGCGCCGTCGTCATCCGCCGCGCCGGCGCGAGCGTCCCGAAGTTCCTCGACGCCGCCGCACCCGGGCTGCTGCTCGCCCAGGCGATCGGCCGCATCGGCAACTGGTGGAACCAGGAGCTCTACGGCAAGCCGACCAAGCTCCCCTGGGGCCTCGAGATCTCGCCCGAGCACCGGCCCGTCGCCTACTTCAACAACGCGACCTTCCACCCGACTTTTCTCTACGAGTTGATCTGGAACGTGATCGGCGTGCTCGTGCTGCTCTGGCTCGCGCGCCGGTTCGCGATTCGCCCGCCGGGGCTCTTCGCGCTGTACGTCGCCTGGTACTGCTTCGGCCGCTTCTTCGAGGAACTCCTGCGCGTCGACCCGTCCCACCACATCGCGGGCTTGCGGTTCAACGCTTGGGTCTCGCTGATCCTCTTCGTCGCCTCCCTCGCCTACTTCAGCTGGCGCCAGCGGCGCGCCCCCGGACCAGGCGTGCATGAGCCGCGGCGCGCCCCGCCCAAGGGGCCTGCCATGGCGATCCCGAAGGGTCGTCGCGTCCGGTAGCGGCAGTACCTTGTCGCGGATGTCGCCGCTGGCCGTCCGCGAGCTGGAGCTGGACCTCGACGCGTTCGAGGGGCCCTTCGATCTGCTGCTGTCGCTCGTCCTCCGGGACGAGCTGCCGCTCCGCGAGCTCGACCTCGCGGAGATCATCATCTCCTTCGTCGAGCACCTGCACGAGAAGGGCGAGCTCGACCTCGACGCCTGCGGCGAGTTCCTGATCCTGATCTCCGCGCTGCTCGAACTGAAGGCCCGCGCGATGTTCCCAGAGGAAGAGGCCGAGCTTGCCGAGCTCGAGCCCGAAGAGGCTGCCGAAGAGCTCGCTCGCCGGCTCGCCGAGTACCGGCGCGCGAAGGAAGCGGCCAACTGGCTGCGCGAACGGCTCGAAGAGCGCCGCGACTACTTCTTCCGGATGGGGCCGGCACCGCTCGCGCCGAAGACCGAGCGCAAGCTTGCGCCGCAGTCGCCGCTCAAACTCGTCGAGGCGCTCCGCGGGCTCGCCGTCGAGCCGCCCGAGCCGAACGTCTCGCACATGGCGTTGCGCTTCCCGCCGACCTCCCAGTTCATCGACCGCTGGCGCTCGCTGCTGCGCCGCCGGAACCGCTTCGATTTCGACCAGGAAGTGGCTGGCCTCTCGCGCGTCGAGATCGCCGTCGCGTTCCTGGCCCTGCTCGAGCTGCGCAAGCAGAACGAGATCGCGATCGCGCAAGCCGCGCCGTTCGCTCCGATAAGGATTTCCCGTGCCGACGCTGAAAGGAGTCTTTCGTGGAGAACTACAGCAACGCCGCCAGCCCGCTCCGCCTGATCACCACGGAGGTCACGCCCGCTATCGAGCTGGCCAAAACTGTCGAGGCTCTGCTCGTCGTTGCCTCCCAGCCGCTGCCGGTTGAAGATCTCGCCGCAGCCGCCGAGGTCGACGTCCTCCACATCGGGGAGGCGCTGGAAATTCTGTCCGAGCGCTACTCCGAGGAGTCGAGTGGGATCGTGCTCGAGCTCGTCGCCGGCGGCTGGGCGTTCCGCGCCGCCGCCGCAGCGTCCGAAGCGTGCGCGCGCCTGTTCGAGAAGCCCGTCGAGAAGGGCTTGTCTCAAGCTGCACTCGAGACGTTGGCGATCGTTGCCTACCTCGGCCCGATGACGCGCCCGGAAGTGGCGCGCATCCGCGGCGTCAACGTCGACGGCGTGATCGCCGGCCTCACCGAACGCGGTCTGATCGCCGAAGGCGGTCGCGACAACGAGTTCGGCGCGATCCGCTACCGGACGACGCCGCTCTTCGAGCGCGTCTTCGGTCTCGAATCGCTCGCCGCGCTCCCGCGCGTCGACGACCTTGGTGCAGACGTCACCGAGATCCGCGAGCGGCTCGAAGCAGTCGCCGAGAAGCGCCCGGCCTAGCTTCGGCCTGAAACTCTTGAACCTGGTTCACACACCGAACCAGGTTCAGATCGAGAACCGAACCTGGTTCGCTCTTCAACCAGGTTCGAGAGTTACGAGGGCGACCGGCGCACGCCGGACGCTCTCGATGCGACGGTGTGCTAGATCACCCTCATGGATGTCACCGACCAGACCTTCCAGACCGAGGTGATCGAGCGCTCGCAGCGCGAAGTCGTCGTGGTCGACTTCTGGGCCGAGTGGTGCGGGCCCTGCAAGATGCTCACGCCCGTTCTCGAGCAGGCGACGAGCGAGCAGGGCGTGACGCTCGCGAAGATCGACGTCGACGCGAATCAGGAGGTCGCCCGCACCTACGGGATCAACGGCATCCCGGCGGTCAAGGCGTTCCGTAACGGTCAGGTCGTCGCCGAGTTCGTCGGCGCGCAGCCGGCAGTACGCGTCAATGAGTTTCTCGACGACCTGACAAAGCCGTCACTCGGCGACACGCTCGACGACCCGGAGGTCGCCGAAGCGCTCAAGGCAGGCGACTACGAGCGCGGGCTCCAGACATTGCTTGCACGCGTCGAGCTCGTGAAGACCGCTGAGGAGCGGAACGAGGCGCGCGCGGTGATGGTGCAGATCTTCCAGGAGCTCGGTCAGGAGCACCCGCTCTCGAGCACCTATCGCAAGAAGCTCGCCGCCGCGATCTTCTGACGGTTGCCCTCGCGCGCCGCCGCGGTCGAGTAACAAACCGAATGCGACGCAGCCTCGTTTGGCGGCACGCACGTCGTGCACGTCCACAGGTGCTCGTCCGGGTCCCACCACGCGCGTGTCCCCTCCGCGATCACGGACGGGCAATACGCGCACGTATCCGGACTCCTGGTCGCCAGGAGCTCTTGCCGCATCCCGTGAGGATCACTGCGCTGGTGACAACCGTCAATGGCCCAAAAGAGGGCTAAGTTGGTCAGCTATGCGCCTGAATGCCTGGCTCGCTCGCGCGGGCGTCGCGTCTCGCCGCAAGGCGGATGAGCTGATCAAGGACGGCCGGATCACCGTCAACGGGGAGCCGGGCCAGCTGAACACCTTCGTCCAGCGCACCGACGACGTCCGCCTCGACGGCAAGCCGCTCGCCAAGCAGGACCTGACCTACGTTCTGCTCCACAAGCCGGCCGGCGTCGTGACCACGGCGAGCGATCCGCAAGGAAGGGAGACCGTGGTCGACCTCGTCGAGCACGAAACCCGCGTCGTTCCTGTCGGCCGCCTCGAC
>JBKJQL010000306.1:0-8655 GCA_046594035.1 Gaiellaceae bacterium | reverse complement strand
CGCCGCCGCCGATCCCGGTCCCGACCGTGACGTAACAGAAGGTGGCGAGACCTTTCGCCGCACCCCATCGCTGCTCGCCGAGCGCCGCCGCGTTGACGTCTGTATCGAATGCGACCGGCACGCCGAGCGCAGCGCGGAGGGTGGCGACGACGTCAGTGTTTGCCCATCCGGGCTTCGGCGTCGTCGTGATGCGCCCCGTGCGTAGGTTGATCGGCCCGAAGGATCCGACCCCGACAGCGGAGACGCTGCCGTTCTGCGTGAAGAACGCTGCGGCCCGCGGGAGCGTCTCCGCAGGCGTCGTGGTCGGGAAGGTCTCGAGGGCCTGGAGGTCGTCTGGCCCCGTGCCGATCGCGCAGACCCATTTCGTGCCACCCGCCTCGACGCCGCCGTAGATCGACACGCTGGCGACAATACCCAGTGGCGGACGCGAACAGGTTGAAGGATCAACTCGCGTGAGAAGGGTTGACGATGAGCTTCAGCCAGGGCCGTCGACCGGCTGTTCGACGCGCTCGACTTCGGCGGTTGCGAAGCCCGCTTCCTCGATCAGGCTCAGAAGCGTTTCGCCGTCCGTGAGTGAGAACGGTGTTCGATCACTGCGCGCAGGCCCCTCGCGGACGTGGCTGCAGCGATTGTCGACAGCCACCTCTTGCTGTTGACGCCTACAGGGGTATCCGAATGGTCGACGCTACCGTTGTACCAGTGGCGTCGTCAGATAAGGTCGAGGCCGCTAGGCTAGAAGCCCCTTCCTCAACAGAGTAGGTCGGAGCAGCCGGGCGACGTATCGGTCGTGACCGGCGTCACGCTCAGCTAAAGGAAGGAATAAATGAAGCTGTTTGAGAATGGCCCGCGTGCAAAACGCTGGGGTCGTAACGCCACGATGGGGCTGGGACTGCTTGCCATCGCATCGTTTATGGCTTTGACCCTCGCGCGCGCCTCCGGCGCAGCAGCAACCGCAGTTCCGCTTGGCGCCGCCGGCTCGTTCGCTGTGCTCGCCGGTGCAGGCATCACGAACACCGGCCCCACCACGGTCAACGGTGACGTCGGCACCTACCCGACGATCACGATGACCGGAACATCGTCCATGACGATCAACGGCACGAACCATGCGTCCGATGGCGTGACGCAGCAGGCGCAGACGGATCTCGTCGGTGCCTATAACAACGCTGCTGCGCAGGGACCGACGAACCCGATCGTCGGCGATCTTGGTGGGCAGTCGCTCGCTCCGGGCGTCTACAACTCTGCTTCTTCGATCGGACTGACGGGCGCGTTGACACTCAACGGTGGCGGCAACCCGAACGCGGTCTTTGTCTTCCAGGCGGGCTCAACGCTTACCACCGCATCGGCCAGCTCGATCGTGTTGACGAATGGCGCTCAAGCCTGCAACGTGTTCTGGCAGATCGGGAGCTCCGCGACGCTCGGCACCGGTTCGACGTTCCGAGGATCGGTGATCGCACTTCAGAGCATCACTGTCACAACCGGTGTAACGGTGGACGGTCGCGTGCTCGCACGTAACGGCGCCGTGACCCTCGACACCGACACGATCTCGCGTTCGAGTTGTGCGGCTGCGACGACGACGGCTGCGACGACGACGGCTGCGACGACGACGGCTGCGACGACAACGGCTGTGACCACGACGGCCGCGACGACGACGACGATCACACCGACGCCGAAGCCGAAGCCGAAGCCGAAGCCGAAGCCGAAGGTTGTGGTCGTCAAGGCGAAAACGAAGGCGGTCGTCAAGACGGCGCCGAAGCCGAAGCCGGCGATCCATCGCTTCGGATTCACCGGTTGACCACGAGCGGGGTCACGAGCGGGCGCCGTCGGCGCTCGCTCGCCCCGCTTCTTGCAGCTCTCTCGCTGGCCGCGCTGACCGCATCGGGCACGACGGCCGCGAGCGGCGGGGCCGTGCCGCGCGCGCAGGAGCTCGCGGCACTGCTCGCTTCGCATCGCATTCGCGCCGCGCCGCGTGCCACCGCGGCGCTGCTCGGCGTCGTGCCAGCCGTCACGCCGATCACACACGACCGCACGGTGCTACCGGTGCTCGCCCATCGCGGCGGCTGGCTGCTGGTCAGGCTTCCTGGGCGGCCGAACAGTCACACCGGTTGGATCCCACGCACGGCGACGCTCCAGTGGGTGACGAACTGGCGCCTGGTCGTCAACCGGGCGCGGCGTAACGTGTCGGTCTACCGCTCGGGTCACCTGCTCCGCGTCTTCAAGGCCGTCGTAGGAAAGCCTTCGACGCCGACGCCGGCAGGTGAGTTCTTCGTCGAGGAATCGATCGCGCTGCGGTCGTATGACGTCGGCGCACCGGTCGCACTCGCGCTGAGTGCCAGGTCTGAGGTGCTGCAGGAATTCGACGGCGGTCCGGGCCAGATCGCGCTGCACGGCTTGTCGAACGTCGGCGGGGTTCCCGGCACCGCTGCGTCGCACGGCTGCATCCGCCTCGCTGACGACGTGATGCGTTGGCTCGCAGGGCGGGTCGGGTCGGGCACGCCAGTGACGATCACGCGTTAGCGAGCGGTCGTTCGGCCGCGACAGGACTTGCAGGCTTGTGCCCGGAAAGAAAAAGCCCCGCGAGGCGGGGCTTTTGTCGGATGGAGCCAGGCGGGCTCGAACCGCCGACCTCCTGGGTGCGATCCAGGCGCTCTCCCAGCTGAGCTATGGCCCCGCGCGCCGCCGATTGTAGCGCCCTCCGGTTTTACATGAGCCTGATCCAGGCATCACTTCCTATTGGTCAGAGCTGGGAAGGAACAGGGAAACCTCAAAAGGGAGAAGTCACATGAAACTCAGAACGATGCTGCCGCTGCTCGCGGCGGGGCTCGTGACGGTTCTTGCCGTTGCCGGGCTTGCCGGAGCTGCGGGCACACCGCCCAAGAACACCTCGGTGCCGACGGTTACCGGTACCACGGAGCAGGGCCAGACGCTCACCGGCCACAGCGGCCAGTGGAGCGGGGACAAGCCGATCTCCTACAAGTACCAGTGGAAGCGCTGTAACGCGTTTGGCAACAAGTGCGCGGACATCAAGAGCGCGAACTCGCAGGCATACGTGCTGAAGAACTCGGACGTCGGCACGAAACTGCGGGTCAACGTCACCGCTACGAACGGCGCCGGTTCCGGCGTCGCCGAGTCCAATCCGACCGCGCTCGTCCAGCCGCGCGGTGCCACGACGACCACGACGCCGCCGCCGCCTCCGCCGGCCGCCAACGGCTGCCCGACCGGCAGCGGCCCCGTCGCCGCGTCTCAGGTCTCGTTGCCGGCACGGCTCGTGATCGACGGCCAGTCGGCATCGCCTGCGACGATCACGCGCTCGACGCAGGACATCACGATGCGGTTTCACGTTTCCGCATGTAACGGCCGGCCCGTGAGTGGCGCTCTCATCTATGCCGCCGCAGTGCCGTTCAACCAGTTCTCGATCGCCGCTGAGACGCCGACCGGCGGCGACGGCTGGGCGACGCTGACCGAGCACCGCCAGGCGGGGTTCCCGGCATCGTCGAAGCAGCAGCTGCTGGCCGTGTTCGTCCGCGCGCGGAAGTCCGGCGAGAACGTGCTCGGCGGCATCTCCGCCCGCATCCTCGTCTCCTTCCCCGTTCGCCTGAACGGGTAGCCCTGCCGACAGCACGCACCGCCCTACGATAGGGCGGTGCGTGCGGTCGTTCTCGATGCCGACGGGCTCCCCGAGCTCGCCGACCTGCCGGAGCCGATGGGCGCCGGCTTGCTCGTGCGCGTGCTCGCCTGCGGCCTGTGCGGCTCCGACGTAGAGAAGCTCGGGCGCGCCGCGCCGGGCACCGTGCTCGGGCACGAGATCGCGGGTGAGCTCGTGAACGGCGACCGCGTCACGGTGATGCACCGCGTCCCGTGTGGGACCTGCGATCGCTGCCTCGCCGGTCACCAGTCGACGTGCGGCGAGTTCCGCGAGCTGCGCATTTCGCCCGGCGGGTTCGCCGAGCAGGTGCGTGCGTCGCACTGCGTGCCGCTGCCGGACACGATCGGCGAGCACGACGGTGTCTGGGTCGAGCCGCTCGCGTGCGTGCTGCGCGCGGCCGAGTCCGTGCCGCGCGGGCGGGTGCTCGTGGTCGGCGCCGGGGCGATCGGGCAGCTGTGGATCCAGGTGCTCCGGCGAAGGGTCGATGTCGTCGTCGCTGTCGATCCGCGGCCGGAGCGTTTGGCGGCCGCGCACCTGCTCGGCGCGGAAACGGGCGACGTCGACACCGTCGGTGCCGCAGTGCTCACTGCGCACGACGGAATCAACGACGCGCTGCACCGGCTCGAGCCGGGCGGGACGCTGCTCGTCTTCTCCGCACCGGAGGAGGACGTGCCGACGACGATCGACGCCGTGTATCGCAAAGAGCTTCGCGTCGTGGGCTCGCGTTCGGCGACGCCGGCGTACTTTCGCGCCGCGGTCGAACTGCTGCCGACGCTCGTCCTGCCGGAGGTGACAACGCTCCCGCTCGAGCGGTTCCTCGAAGGTGTCGAGCTCTATCGCCGCGGCGAAGCGTTGAAGGTCGTCTTCACGCCGTGAAAGCCGCCCTGCTCTACGCGCCCGGCGACCTGCGCGTCGAGGAGGTGCCGCGTCCGGAGCCCGGGCCGGGCGACGTGCTCGTCCAGATCGAGGTCGCCCTCACGGACGGCACCGACCTGAAGACGTTCAGGCGCGGGCATCCGCTCCTCGCGCAGGAGTCACCCGCGCCGTTCGGGCACGAGTTCTGCGGCCTCGTCGACGGCCGCCGTGTCGTCCCCGCGAACTCGGCGCCGTGCGGCGTGTGCGAGGGCTGCGCGCACGGCGAGCAATGCCGCGAGCTCGTGTTCCTCGCGGGGGCATACGCGGATTGGATCGTCGTGCCGAAGCGCATCGCGGAGGTCAACCTGCACGACGTGCCCCCGGGTGTCGCGCCCGAGGTCGCCGCGATGGTCGAACCGCTCGCCTGCTGCCTTCGCGGTGTCGAACGGGCGGAGATCCACCCTGGCGACTCCGTGGCGATCCTCGGTGCCGGCCCGATCGGGCTGATGCTCGCCGCGTGCGTTGCCGACGCCGGCGGTTGGCCGGTCGTCGTCGGCGGACGGGCCGAGCGGCAGGAGCTCGTCGAGCTCTTCGGCGCGGAGAGCGGCGAGGGCACAGGCGCAGACGTCGTGATCGAGGCGGTCGGCAGCGACCGGGCCTGGACGGACGCCGCCGAGCTCGTCCGCCCGGGCGGGACCGTCGTGATGTTCGGTGGGCTGCCGCGCGACGCGCGCCCGCCGGTCGACGCCTATCGCTTGCACTACGAGGAGCTGACCGTGCGCGGCTCGTTCCACCACACGCCCGCGACTGTTCGCGCGGCGCTCGCGTTCCTGGCGAGCGGCGCCTATCCCTGGCATCGGCTCGTCACGCACCGCGTTCTGCTCGACGACTTGCCCTCATTGTTCGCCGATCCGCCGCGCGATCTGCTCAAGGCCGCCGTCGTGCCATGACGGTCCGTGAGCTGAACCGCACGTTGTTGCTGCGACAGATGCTGCTGCAGCGCAGGCGTATCGCCGTCGCGAAGGCCGTTGCGAAGCTCGTGGCGTTGCAAGCGCAGTACGCACCGTCACCCTACGTCGCGTTGTGGTCGCGCCTCGAGAGCTTCCGGAAGGAACAGCTCTCCGGGAACACGGCGATCGTGAAGGCCGGATGCTTTCGCACGACGTTGCACGTCCTGGCGCGCGACGAGTATCCCTATGTCGCTTCGTGGTGGCGTTCCTCTTGTTGAAGACGGCTCCGACAGACTCCGGCGGGACGATGCGCGACCGGTCGGGGTGCGCCAGGATGATCGATGTACGAGGCCCGGATCGACGAACCGCATTCAGTTAGAGCTTCTAGAACGCGAACAGCGTGAGCTCGGGCTCGCGCTCGCCGCGCAGCACGGCGAGGTCGACCTGGACGCAGGCGATTCCGCGCTGGTCGGCAAGTGCGATCGCCTGCGGCTTGATCGACTGTGCGACGAGGTACCCGCGGCACTCCGCGCGCGACGGGTCGACGCGAATGCAGTCGAGGTAGCGCGTGAGCTGCTCGACGGCGTCGATCGTCCCGACGCGTTTGATCTCGACGGCCACCCAGCCGTCGTCCTCGTCGCGGCACATCAGATCGACAGGCCCGACGTCCGTCGGCCATTCGCGCTTCACGAGCCGGAGGCCGTCGACGATGTGCGTCGGGTCGTTCGCGAGCAGCAGCTGCAGATCGCGCTCGACGCCGTCCTTCTCGAGCCCGGCGGCCTCGCCCATGTCGTGCGAGACGTCGGAGAGCACCTCGATCAGCTTGATCTCCAGCCGGTCCTCGGTCTTGCCTGCGCGCTTGCGCACGACGACGAGGTCGCCGCTGTCCTCGATCACGGTCGGCGGCGTCATCCAGTTCAACGGCTTGTACCCACCGGCGTCGGCGTGGACGAGCACTGCCCCGTCGTCCTTCACCATCAGCAGCCGGGTCGATTCCGGCAGAAACGCATTCAAGCGGCCGGAGTAGGTGACCTCGCAGCGGGCGACGATCAGGCGCATCGCGCCAACCTACCGTCCCTTCCGGACATGTCCTACCTCAGAGGTAGGAGATGGCCCGAAGGGCTAGGCCCGGCGGATCAGGGTGATGCCGTCCCGGACGCTCAGCATCACCTGCACGGAGCGCGGGTCGGCGGCGACGTGCTCGTTGAAGGTGGCGATCGGCGAGGCCTCGTCGACGACGCGACCGCTCCAGAGCGTGTTGTCGGCGACGATCAGGCCGCGCTCGGCGAGGCGAGGAAGGACGGCTTCGTAGTACCCCACGTACCCGTCCTTGTCGGCGTCGATGAAGACGAAGTCGAACTCACCGGACACCTTCTCCAGCGTCTCGAGCGCCGGCCCGACGTGCAGCGTGATCTTGGAGCCGTGTGGCGAGCGGTCGAAATAGCGCTGCGCGAACGCGGCGCGCTCGGGATCGATCTCGCACGCGTCGATGTGCCCGTCCGCGGGGAGCGCCCCTGCCATGGAGAGCGCTGAATGCCCGCTGAAGGTGCCGATCTCGACCACGCGCTTCGGTTGCGAGACCCACACGAGGAACTCAAGGAGCCGGCCCGCCACCGGACCCGTGAGCATTTGCGGCGCGCCGAGGTCGCGCGTCGTCTCCTCCGACAGCTCCGCCAGCAAGGGGTCGTGCGGCGTCGTGAACTGCTCGACGTACTCCTCGATGCGGGGGTCGACGATGTCCATCAGGGCTCCACTCTAGAGCCGCCGGGGATCCACGCTCACAGCAACCAGCACGTCGTTAGGCTAACCGTGCACCTGAGAAACCGTGCACCCGAAGCGAGGAGAGAGACCCGATGCCCGGCTTGATGGCTCGTTTGAGCTTGATCTTCAAAGCAAAGTTTTCCAAGGCGCTCGATCGCGCCGAAAATCCCAACGAGACGCTCGACTACTCCTACGAGGAGCAGCTGCGCCAGCTGCAGAACGTCAAGCGCGGCATCGCCGACGTGACGACTGCGAAGAAGCGGCTCGAGCTGCAGTACACGTCCATGCAGCAGCAGGTCGAGAAGCTCGACGGCCAGGCGCGGCAAGCGCTTGAGGCGGGTCGTGAGGATCTCGCCCGCGAGGCCCTGACGCGGAAGACCGCGGTGCAGGGGCAGCTCGACGGGATCATGCAGCAGGGGCAGCAGCTCGAGGTGCAGCAGAAGAAGCTGATCGACGGGCAGAACACCCTGCAGGCGAAGGTCGAGTCGTTCCGGACGCAGAAGGAAGTGATCAAGGCGCAGTACTCGGCCGCCGAGGCGCAGGTGCGGATCGGCGAAGCGGCCACCGGCATCGGCGAGCAGATGGCCGATGTGGGCCTTGCCGTGCAGCGGGCGAAGGACAAGACCGAGCAGATGCAGGCGCGCGCGAACGCGATCGAGGAGCTCACCGAAGCCGGCGCGCTCACCGACTTCTCGTCCTCGGGAGATGACATCGACCGGCAGCTTGCGCAGATCTCGCAGGGCGGTCAGGTCGACGACGAGCTCGCGAAGCTGAAGGCAGAGCTCGGCAAGGGAGAAGAGCCGAAGGCGATCGAGGGCGAGGAGGCGAAGTGATCGTCCGCCTTCTCGGCGAGGGCCAGTACCGCGTCGACGATTCGCTGATCGCGCGGCTGAACGAGCTGGACGACGAGGTCGAGAAGGCGGTTGCCGAAGGCGACGAGCGCGCACTCTGGACAGGACTGCAGGCGCTGGCCGACACGGTGCGCGAGAACGGCGCGAAACTTGCTGACGACGATCTCTCTCCGTCCGACGCGGTGATCCCGCCGGAAGACCTCTCGCTCGAAGAGGCGCAAGAGCTCTTGCAGAACGACGGGTTCATCCCCGATCTGTCGGACGTGGCATGAGCCGCGAGGTCATCCTCGCCGCGCGCCCGCAGGGCGAGCCGCAGGAGTCGGACTTCGAAGTGCGCGACGCCGCCGACGCCGAGCCCGGCGAAGGCGAAGTCGCAGTCCGCAACGTGTTCGTTTCGGTCGACCCGTACATGCGCGGACGCATGACGGGAATCCGCACGTACGTCGACGGCTTCGACGTGGGCGATCCGATCGACGGCGGCGCCGTCGGCCGCGTCGTGGCGTCGAACTACGAAGCGCTTGCCGAGGGTGACTGGGTTGTCTCGCAGCTCGGGTGGCGCGAGACCGGGGTGACCGCCGGCCAGCGGCTCAGGAAG
>JBKJQL010000278.1:0-7465 GCA_046594035.1 Gaiellaceae bacterium | reverse complement strand
CTCAACGACGACCACCACACCGACGACGCAGCCCGTGACAACGGTTCCGGTCACTCCGACGACACCGCCGACGGTGCTGCCCACCACGACCGTCGCTCCCGCGCCGACGACGACCGCTGCGCCTCCTCCGACGACGACCGCGCCACCGCCGATCACGACCGACACGACTCCGACCACCACGGCGCCGCCGCCGACCACCACCGGCCCGTGAGGGCGCTCTATTTCGGCACGTACGACCGCGCCCATCCGCGCAACGTCAACGCGATCGCTGCGATGAGCGGCGCAGGCGTCGAGGTCACGGAGCGTCAGGTGCCGATCCGCCGCGGAGGATTGCTCGGTGCACTCAGCGTCTTCGGCGCGGAGACGAAGCTCAGCGCGCCGCAGCGCCGCGCGTTCGACGTCGTGATCGTCGGGTATCCCGGCCACTTCGACGTACCGCGCGCCCGTCGCGTTGCGCGCAAGCGGCGGCTCATCTTCGACGCGGTGCTGTCACTCGAAGACGAGCTCGTCGAGGTGCGCCGCCGCTTCCGCCCGCGCTCGACTGCAGCGAAGGTCTTGCGTGCAGTCGACAGCCGGGCGCTGCGGCTGCCGGACCTCGTGGTCTGCGGGACGCGCGCCGAGGCAGCGTATCTCGAGGGGCTCGGCGCACGTGACACCGCCGTGATCTTCCTCGGTGCCGACGAAGAGATCTTCTGCGAGACCTGGTCACCGGCCTATCCCTTCTCCGCCCTCTACATCGCCGACGCATCGCGCGACGTCGTCGAGTCCGCGGCGCTGCTCATCCCCGACCTGCCGGTGCGAATTGTCGAGCCCGGCGAGATCCCGCCCGACGATCGCGGGATCGCCTTCGCACACGCGGGCATCGTGCTCGGGAGCTTCCGCGAATCGCGCGCAATCTCCCCGGTGGTTTTCGAGGCACTCTCCACCGGCGCACCGGTGATCACCGCCGACACTGCGGCAGCTCGTGAACTACTCGACGACGGCAGCTCCGCACTGCTCGTTCCGCCAGGGGACGCGACCGCTCTCGCCGGCGCCCTGCAGCGATTTCACCGCGACGAAGGGCTGCGTGAGGCAATCGGCGCGGAGGGTCGTCGCGTCTACGCGGAACGCGCGAGCCGCCGGGTCCTCGGCGACCGCTGGCGCGAGGCGCTCGGCCGGGACTCCACCAGCTTCTAGGGCGTCTGGACGGGGGCGGGCGGCGGCGGCTCGGTGGTAGTCGGCGGCGGGGGCGGAGCCGAGGTGGTGGTCGGCGGCGGCGGGGCAACGGTCGTGGTCGGAGTGGGCTTCGGCTTCGGAGTGGCGGGCTTCGTCTCGACGGGCGGCGCCGGCCCCTTCTGAGGCGTTGGGGCCGGGGTGGTCGTCGCAGCCGTGGTGGTCGTGCTGTCCGTCGATGTGTAGACGTAGCCGAGGCTGCCGTAGTTCCCGCGAGTGATCGAGCGGTAGGCCGGATACTTCTTGGGAAGCTCGAACCCCATCACCTTGTGATGCCAGAGCGCAGCTGCCATATACGCGTGCCAGATCGGCACGGGGAACGTCGCGCCGGCCGCCGATTGTCCGTGCACACTCAGCATCGGGATCTCGCCCTTCGGATAGCCCATCCAGACGACGGTGGAGAGCTGGCGGGTGTAGCCGTCGAACCAGGCGTCGGCGTGGTTCTCGGTCGTCCCCGTCTTGCCCGCGTTGACGTGAATCCCGTCACCCGAGCCGGCGCCCGTCCCGTAGAGCGCGTTCTGGCGCAGCACGTCGGTCACCTTCCACGCCACGCCTTCGGAGAGTGCGCGCTTCGTCTGCGGCTTGCCCCAGCCGGAATCCTTGTCCTCGTGCCCGCCCGGCAGGATCACCTTCGTGATCGCCATCGGCTTCGCATAGATGCCCATCGCCGCGAACGTCGCATACGCCGCAGCCATGTCGAGGGGCGAGACCGCGAGCGAGCCGAGACCGATCGAGGCCACCGGCTTGTCCGGTGACAGGTGCACGCCGAGCCGGTGCGCCATCTGCCAGACGTAGCGCGGGCCGACGTCGAGCGTGAGCTGCGCATAAATCGCGTTGTCGGATGCGAGCGTCGCACGCGTCACCGACATCGAGCCGCGGTACGAGTTGTCGTAGGTGTGCACCTGCCACGGTGTCTGACACCACGGCCCGACCGAGCACGTGAACGGAGCGGAGGTGTAGTACGTCGAGTCGGGATCGATGCCCTGCTCGATTGCAGAGGCGAGCACGAACGTCTTGAACGTCGAGCCCGCCTGGCGCGCGGACTGTGCGACCAGGTTGAACTGGTTGCCCGTGCTGCGCACGACCGCGGTCATCGCGCGAATCGCGCCGGTTCCCGGCTCGACGGAAACGATCGCGGCAGCCGGATCCGTCTTGTAGGGCAGGATCTCGTTGATCGCCTTGTTCGCGTTCCGCTGCAAGCGCGGATCGATCGTCGTGTAGACCTTGAGGCCGCCCTGGCGCACGGTGTTCGACCCGTACTGACGGTCGAGCTCGTCGATCACGTAGGAGAAGAAGTACGGCTGCTTGATGCGCGTGTAGATGCGGCCGGCTTTCAGGTCGAGGGTGTTCGAGCGGATCGCCTCGTCGTACTCCGCAAGCGTGATCGACTGGTTCTTCAACATCGCGCGCAGCACCTCATCGCGACGGTCGAGCGCCGCCTGCGGGTTGCGGTACGGGTCGTAGATCGACGGTGCCTGGGGCAGGCCTGCGAGCAGCGCGGCCTGGAGAAGCGACAGCTGGTTCGAATGCTTCGCGAAGTACGTTTGAGCCGCGGCCTCGACACCGTACGCGTGGTTGCCGTAGTAGACGGTGTTCAGGTACTCGTCGAGGACCTTCTGCTTCGGCCACTTCTGCGCGAGCTTGATCGCGAGGCAGGCTTCCTTGATCTTGCGCGTGAACGTCTTCTCCTGGCCCGTGTAGAGATTGCGCACGAGCTGTTGCGTGATCGTCGATCCGCCTTCGACGACCTTGCCGGCGCTGACGTCCTTCCACGCGGCACGCGCGATGCCGACGTAGTCCACGCCGCCGTGCTGCCAGAACCGCCTGTCCTCGACCGCGATGGTCGCGCGCGGCAGCCACTTCGACATCTGCCTGTTCGAAACCACCTCGCGATTCCGTTCGGCCGGGATCGATCCGAGGAGCGAACCGTCGGACGCGTACACGAAGGAGTTTGCGCCGATCTCGACCGGACGCAGTGTGTTCAGGTCGCAGCTCGACGAGAGTGCCGTCCCGGCGCCCGCGCCGACCGTGACGAAGATGATCGCGACGACGATCGCGAACGTCCCGATTGCCGCGCCTGCGCGGCGGCGACGCTGGATGCGGGAGGTCCGCTTCCGCTTCCGGCCACGGTGGGCGAGGATGAAGTCGAGTTCGTCGGCGCGGTCGCGGCGCGTCACTGGCCGATCGCCCCCACAGCCTTCAGACGCTCCGCCACACTCAGCCGCAGGTCGCTCTCGGCCCGGTCGGTGTCCTGCTCGTGCGGGACCCGTTTCCGAACCACGATCGTCGCCTTGTCTCCGAGATCGGTCACATATACCTCTTCGCCGTCCTGCTTCAAAGAGTTCACCACAGCGCGCAGGTCGGCGGAAGCCGCGATCTGGATCTGCACCTCCGCGAGCGTCTCGGCGCTCCGAATCGTCGAGTTGCGAATGCTCTCGGAGGCGAGCTTTTCGTTCGGGACGACCAGGCGGTCGTTGTCACGCGTACGAATCCACGTGTAGGTGAGACCGATCTCCTCGACGATGCCCTCCGTGTTCTCGACCGTCACCCGGTCGCCGAGGCGGAGCGGCTGCGTGATCGCGATCAGGATGCCCGCGACGACGTTCCCGATCGTCCGCTGCGAGGCGAATCCGATCACGAGGCCGAGGACGGCAGACGACGCCAGGATGCCGCCGGCGAGCGCGCGCACAGGTGGAATGACGAGCAGCGCCGACATCACGCCCACGAAGACGATCGCTGTGACGAGCGTCTTGCGCAGGACGCGGTAGCGGGTCGCGGATCCCGGCGCGAGCGCGCGGCTCGCGATGCGCCAGTCGACGATTTTCGCGATCAGCAGCGTGATCACGATCACGCTGCCGGCAATCACTGCTCGCTGCCAGAACTCGGACACGGCGCTCTATTCGCTCCAGTCGATCGGTTTCCGGCCCGCATACCCCTCTTCGGGCCCGTGCCACGACTCCACCGAGTCTTCCCCGACGTGCCAACACAGCAACACCTCTTCGCCCTCCCGCTCCGACGGGAAGTCGAGCAGGCCGAGATCGAGGTCCTTCAGGACGACCCCGAGCTCCTCGAGCTTGTCGACGCACGCGAGCGCCGCGTCCGCCAACCCGCCGAACTCCGATTGAGCGGCGTTCAGATCGGTCGCGGCATACCCGCCCCCGTTTCCGCCGATCGCGGTGGCGAGCTCGCCCTGTGACTTCTCGAGCTCGCGCATCCGCGTGCGGACCGCCACGAGGCGCTCGGCAACAGGGCGCACCTCTTCCAGGGCGTTGTTAGCCTCGTCGGGAGTGAACGAACGCTCGGCCATCGAGCCGCATCGTAGGGACGAACGACTGCGACTCGCGCTGTGGTTCGCGCTGATCGCCTTCTTCATCATCGTCCAGTACAGCAGCCGGTCGAAGGGCGGCGTGGGGACCGACCCCCTCTACAAGTGGTCGTTCGCCGTCGGGTCGCTGATCCAGGAAGGGATCTTCCTGCTGATCGTGCTCGCGATCGCAGGATTCAGCATCGAGCGGCTCGGCCTGCGGCTCCCGGAGCGGAAGTGGCGCGCCGCGGGACTCGTGATCGCCGGGTTCTTCGCGATCCAGGCCTTCGAGCTGATCTACATCGCCCTCGCACACCCTGGGAACGAACAGGGGCTGACACCGGACCGCTGGCAGCCGAGTCACGCCGTCGAGTACGTGGTGAACGGCGCGATCGTCTGCACGCTCGTGCCGTTCGTCGAGGAACTGACCTTCCGAGGCATCGGGTTCCACCTGCTCCGCCGGTACGGCAAGTGGGTCGCGATCCTCGGCACCGGCATGCTGTTCGGGCTCTCACACGGACTGTTGGTCGCGCTGCCGATCATCGTCGTCTTCGGTTGCGTCCTCGCCTGGATCCGCGAGCGGACGAACAGCGTGCTGCCGGGCATGGTGCTCCATGGAGCGTTCAACCTGATCGCTCTCGTGGCCGCTGTCACCGTGCAACGGTAGATTTTGATCGGTGCGCCGCGTCGCCCTCGTTGGCTCGTGTTCCTCGTCTTCGCTCCCGTGGCGCGGGCGGGCTGCAAGCTGACCCCGTACAGCTCGCCGGACTACGTCTGCACATGAGCGGCGACGAACAGCTCGACGCGCTCCGCGTTCAGATCAACGAGATCGACCGCGCGATCATCGACGCGTTCAACCGCCGGCTGGAGGTCGCGGCACAGATCAAGCGCCACAAGCACGACCAAGGCATCGCGTTTCTCGATCCGCAGCGCGAGGCCGCGATGCTCGCGCAGCAGTCGGGCGAAAACGGCGGGCCGATGTCCGCCGAAGGCCTGCGTGCGCTGTATGCCGAACTGCTCGCGCTCACGAAGCGCGAGCTCGGCTAGACCTCGTCGTCCTCTTCGGCCTCGAGATCCTCGACGTCGCCCTCGACCTCCGCCTCGACAAAATCTTCCGCGGACACCTTGTCGAGGAACCGCTTGAACTCGTCGACGATCTCTTCCTCGTTCACGTTGTCGCCCTCCATCTCGATCGCCGACTCCTCGATCACGTCGTCGGCGGCGAAGATCGGGGCCTGCGCTCGGACGGCGATGGCGATCGCGTCGGACGAGCGGGAGTCGATCTCCACCTCGGTTCCGTTCTGCGCGATCGTGATCGACGCGTGGAACGTGTTCTCGCGCAACTCGGTGACGGTGACGCGAACGACATCGACATCGAGTTCGCCCAGCATGTTCACGAGCAGGTCGTGCGTGAGTGGCCGCGGCGCCGTCGCGCCTTGCAGCTTCATCAGGATCGCAGCCGCTTCGGAGTGGCCGATCCAGATCGGGAGATAGCGGTTCCCATCGGCCGTCTTCAGGAGCACGATCGGCTGCTTGCCGACAAGGTCGAAGGAGACTCCGTAGATCGACATCTCGACCATCGGTCCTAGATTACCCCCGCCCTATGTGGCAAACGTACGGGCGCTATCATGCGGCCCGCGCGGGCGATTAGCTCAGTTGGTTAGAGCGCCGCTCTGATAAGGCGGAGGTCCCTGGTTCGAATCCAGGATCGCCCACTACGACTGCGCATCGTCGGTCCGGTGAACTTCCGTCGGCGCGATCGCCAGGCGCTCCTGCGCCCTCGAGGCCCGCATCCGTTCGACGACTGCGTTCGCCTCCTCGACGCACGCGGCGATCCGGTCGTCCGCAGCTTGTAGCTCCGCACGTAGCCGCTCCGCCTCCGCGTGATCGCCCGCGTACACCGCGCCTCCGAGCGCGTACTGGTGTTGCGCGCGAGTCTTCGCCAGCCGGTTCGCCTCGAACCGCAGGCGTGCGAGCTCCCGGCCCGCGCCGGTCCACGCGCGAACCGACGAGCCGGTGAATCCCGCGAGGGCTCGGGTGTGGTCGACGAGCGCAGCCGTGACGCGGTCGAAGGCGGAATCCCGGCGGCGGCGCGCCTGCTCGGCGAAGATCGCCGCGAGGAGCGCGGGGGCCACGAGGAGCAGAACGCCGACGACAACCTCACCGGAGACGAGCAATACGATGCCGGCGCCGAACGCGAACGCTCCGATCACCGCGGCGAGGCCATGCGGGGTGATGCCGAAGTAGCGCGGGCGCGCTTCTCCCCACGCCGCCGGCGTCTCCACCGTCGGCGGAACCTCGAAGGCCTTCGTCTCGTTTTGGGTGGGCTCCATACTTGGAACGCTAGTGGAGCGCGTGCGTGCGGCGGACATAGTCCTCCACCGCGTGCAGGAAGCTCTCGTCGCAGGCCAGCTCGGCGAGTGTGCCCTTCGTCTCGTCGTCGAGGTCACGGTCGTCCTCGAGCTCGCGGAGGAAGGGCTGCAGCCGACCGTTCTGGCTCAGGTGGGCCATCCGCAGGAAGAGCTTGCGTGTGTCCTCATCCTGGGAGATCGCCTCGAGCGATTCGATGTCCTGAAGCCAGAGCCCGTTCACACAGGTGCAACGGGGCCGGGTGCGAGGTGGTTACGGGGTACCGAGGCGCTCGAGCGCCTCGGCCAACTCCTCGAGCTGAGTCTCGCCGTCGACCGGGATGGTCAGGCCCGCCGCGCCGACCTTCGCGTCGAACCCCGTCAGGAGCCGGACCGCATCTTTGACCCTGGCTGCGAGCGCCGGATCCACGGTCGTGACCCGCCGTTCCTTGGTCTTCGCGCCCGCCCAGCGCGCGGCGCGCTCGGCGGCCCGGACGGAGAGGCCTTCACGAACGATCCGCTTCGCCAGGCGCCGGCGCTCGTCCTGGTCGGGGACCGAGAGCACCGCGCGGGCATGGCCCTCGGTCAACTCGTGGCGGTT